>DAORUJ010000005.1:0-61492 GCA_035433105.1 Thauera sp. | reverse complement strand
TGATCATCGCCATGCACCACGAGCAGGACATGCGCAAGATGGGCGGCCTGCGCAAGTACATGCCGATCACCTTCGTCACCAGCCTGCTCGGCACCCTGGCGCTGGTCGGCACGCCGTTCTTCAGCGGCTTCTACTCGAAGGACACCATCATCGAGGCCGCCCGCCACCACGCCATCGAACACGCCGACTGGGTGGCGCAGTACGCCAACATGGCGGTGCTGCTGGGTGCGTTCGTCACCAGCTTCTACAGTTTCCGCCTGCTGTACCTGACCTTCTTCGGCGAAGAACGCTTCCGTGACGCGCATGCGCACGAGGCGCACGGGCACGACGCGCATGCGCATGGCGATCACCACGACGACCATGGCCAGCACGGCGTCCACGAGCCGCACGAGAGCCCGTGGGTGGTGACCCTGCCGCTGGTGCTGCTGGCGATCCCGTCGGTCCTGGTCGGGTTCCTCACCGTCGGGCCGATGTTGTTCGGCACCGACATGCTGGGCCACGAGAAGCAGCTGCCGTTCTTCCTCGGCGCGATCGAGGTGCTGAAGGAGAACGACGTCGTCGCCGCGCTGGCGCAGGAATTCCACGGCCCGGTTGCATTCGCGCTGCACGGCTTCAAGGCACCGGCCTTCTGGCTGGCGCTGATGGGCTTCCTGCTCGCGACCCTGCTGTACCTGGTCAAGCCGGAATGGCGCGTCGGCATCAACCGGACCCTGGCCTGGCCGATCCGGGTGCTGGAAAACAAGTACGGGATGGACGATCTCTGGATCGGCGGGTTCGCGGGCGGTGGCGTCGGCCTCGGCAAGCTTTCGCGCCTGTTCGACAGCAAGCTCATCGACGGCGTGGCGGTGAATGGCAGTGCCAGCCTGGTCGGCATGGCCGCGGGCCTGGTCCGCAAGCTGCAGTCCGGCTACCTGTACCACTACGCCTTCGCCATGATCCTGGGCCTGGTCGCGCTGCTCGCGCTGGCCAACCACTACTGGCTGTGAGCCAGACGAACGACTGGATGGAACCCCGCGCGTGACCCACTGGCCTCTCCTCAGCATCCTGATCTGGCTGCCCATCCTGGGCGGCGTATGCACCCTGCTTGCGGGCAACGCCCGCCCGGGGGCCGCCCGCTGGATCGCGCTCGGCTTCGCGTTCGCCACCTTCCTGTGCAGCATCCCGCTGTTCCTGGGCTTCGACCTGACCAGCCCGGCGATGCAGTACGTCGAGCAGTGGGCCTGGTTGCCGGCCTACGACATCCAGTACCACCTCGGTGCGGACGGCATCTCGCTGGCGCTGATCGGACTGACCACCCTGACCACCGTGCTGGTACTGATCGGTGCGTGGACCGCGATCGACAAGCGCGTGAGCCAGTACTACGCCGCGTTCCTGGTCCTCGAAGGCCTGATGATCGGCGTGTTCAGCGCACTCGATGCGCTGCTGTTCTACGTGTTCTTCGAAGGCATGCTGATCCCGATGTTCATCATCATCGGCGTCTGGGGCGGCCCGCGCCGCGTGTATGCGTCGGTGAAGTTCTTCCTGTACACCTTCCTCGGCTCGGTGTTCATGCTGGTCGGACTGATCTACCTTTACCTCAAGGGTGGCAGCTGGCAGCTGGCCGACATGGCTGCGCAACCCCTGGACATGGTCGAGCAGACGTGGCTGTTCTTTGCATTCCTGGCTGCGTTCGCGGTCAAGGTGCCGATGTTCCCTGTGCATACCTGGCTACCGGACGCACACGTCGAGGCGCCAACCGGTGGCTCGGTCATCCTGGCCGCGATCATGTTGAAGATCGGCGGCTACGGCTTCATCCGCTTCGTGTTGCCGATCGTGCCTGACGCCGGCCACCACTACGCCTGGCTGGTCATCGCGTTGAGCCTGATTGCCGTGGTCTATGTCGGCATGGTCGCGCTGGTGCAGGAGGACATGAAGAAGCTGATCGCGTATTCCTCGGTCGCGCACATGGGCTTCGTCACCCTTGGCACGTTCATTGCATTCAGTCTTGTGCGCGATGCCAACCTGCAAGACGCTGCTCGGCTGGGCCTGCAGGGCGCGATGGTGCAGATGATTTCGCATGGCTTCATTTCAGGTGCCATGTTCTCGTGCGTCGGCGTGCTGTACGACCGCATGCATACCCGCATGATCCGCGACTACGGCGGCGTGGCCAACGTGATGCCCTGGTTCGCGATGTTCTGGGTGTTGTTCGCGATGGCCAACTCCGGGCTGCCAGGCACCAGTGGCTTCGTCGGTGAGTTCATGGTGGTGATCGCCGCGTTCCAGTCGCATCCGATGATCGCGTTCGTCGCTTCACTTACCCTGATCATCAGCGCCGGCTACACCCTGTGGCTGACCAAGCGGGTGATCTGGGGCGAGGTCGGCAATGCCCATGTGGCCGCGCTTGAAGACATCAACATGCGTGAATGGATCGTGCTGGGCGTGTTCGCCATCGGCGTGATCGCGCTGGGCGTCTACCCGAAACCGCTGACCGACCTGATGGAGCCGTCCATCGCGCAATTGGCGAGCCAGCTCGCCGCGACCAAGCTTTGAGGCCGATGTCCACATGATGCAGAACCTGCCCACTCTTGCCGACCTGATGCCGCTGCTGCCGGAGATCATCCTGATCAGCGCTGCGTTTGCGTTGCTTATGCTTGATCTGTTCCTCACTGAGAAGCAGCGGGTCGTCACCCATGTGCTGGCGGTTGTCAGCCTGGTGGTGGTCGCAGTGATGATCATCACGGGTGTTGGCGGGCAGGGCACGGTGTTGTCCGGCATGTTCATCCGCGATGGCATGGCTGACGTGCTCAAGATTGGTGTCTGCCTTGTCTCCGCGCTTGCGCTGGTCTATGCATGGCCGTTCCTGCGCGAGCGTGGCCTGTACAAGGGCGAAGTACCGGTGCTGGTGATGTTCGCGGTGGCCGGGATGCTGCTGTTGATCTCGGCGGGTAGCCTGGTCATGGTCTACCTGGGCCTGGAATTGCTGGCGCTGTGCTCGTATGCGCTGGTAGCAATTGATCGCGATAGCCCGCTGGCGTCGGAAGCCGCGATGAAGTACTTCGTCCTGGGTTCGCTTGCCTCCGGAATGCTGCTGTACGGCATGTCGCTGGTGTATGGCGCGACTGGCAGTATTGACCTTGTCACCATCAGTGCCAATGCAACCAGCGTGGCGCAACCGACCATGTTGCTTGCGGGCGTTGCATTCATGGTCGCCGGCATCGCCTTCAAGTTCGGTGCTGCGCCGTTCCACATGTGGCTGCCCGACGTCTATCACGGTGCACCGACCCCGATCACCTTGTTCATTGGTTCTGCGCCCAAGCTTGCCGCGTTCGCGATGGCGATCCGGGTGCTCGACCTTGGCGCCGGGCCGCTGGGCGAGCATTGGCAACCCATGCTGGCTGGCCTTGCCGCACTGTCGTTGATCCTGGGCAACCTGATTGCGCTGGCGCAGACCAATCTCAAGCGCATGCTTGCTTATTCCACCGTCTCGCATGTCGGCTTCCTTTTCCTGGGGTTGGCCGGTGGCGGCGCATCCGGCAATGCTGCCGCGATGTTCTACGCGCTGAGCTACACGATCATGGCGTCTGCAGCATTTGGCACCATTGTGGTGCTGTCACGGCGCGGGTTTGAGGCTGACCGCATCGACGACTTCAAGGGTTTGAATGCACGTGATCCGTGGAGTGCTGGCTTGGTGCTGTGCGTGATGGCTTCGCTAGCCGGTGTACCGCCGTTCCTGGGTTTCTGGGCGAAGCTGGTTGTATTGCAAGCTGCCTTGCAAGGCGACCTGCTATGGCTGGCCATCGTCGGCATCGTGTGCGCGGTGATCGGTGCGTTCTACTACCTGCGCGTGATCAAGGTGATGTACTTCGATGAGCCGTCGGGTGAACCGATGCAGCCACGTAATGACCGCGTTTTGCGCGTGGTATTCGGGGTAAATGCACTCAGCCTGCTTGTGTTCGGCGTGTTCTGGAATCCGCTGATGGCATGGTGCCAGCAGGCGTTTGCCTGAAGACTTTTGATGTGCAAAAAAAGCCGACTGGGGCTTGCATAAAAAAGCGGTACGCCGCATAATTCCGCTCCTGATGCGGGGTGGAGCAGTCTGGCAGCTCGTCGGGCTCATAACCCGAAGGTCGCAGGTTCAAATCCTGCCCCCGCTACCATGTTTTGCAGACATTAAAAGCTGGCAATCTCTTCAACGAGATAGCCGGCTTTTTTTGTGGGCGACGCTTCGGCGGCGACCCGATTGCACCTAAGCCATATTTAGTTCGCGTGAGCTCACCTGCTCTCGGAAGCTCGTCATGGCTGGGGCTTCGCCAGCATCTGCTCGTAGCGTTGCAGGTGATATTTGATACGTTCGGAAAAAGGATCGGGCTGCATGGCTGCAGGTTGGTTGAGGACCATCACGGAGAGGTCCTGCGCGCGCGCCGGGGTCCATCGCGGAAGCCCAGTACCGTTCGGGTCGCCGTTGCGCGCAAAGTTGCTCCAGTATCCGGTCATGACTTTGGCAAATGCATTGCCGTCCTCGTCGTCAGTCATCGAGGGTAGCCCGACTGATTCGAACAGGTAAGGCACGTCGTCGCTGTGCGCGGCGCCGGGCTGGCCGACCTGTGTGCCTGGTGAAACATGCGAGTAGCGGTACACCCAGGCGCGCTCTCCGTGGGCGGCGACCTGGCGAGCGAGGAAGCGTGCCGGCGCGTGGAAGCCGCTGTCTGCGAACCATTCGCCGACCAGTGTCTTGTCGTCGACACCGGGATACGCCGCGTGCGCTTCATCGGCGGACACACCACGCAGCATCAATGGCAATGGCAGGTTGAACTTCACCACCAGACTCTGCTCCCAACTGGTGCTGCCAATCATCAGTGGGGTCGGGTTCTGTCGGCCCGCCGCAAATGCCCGATCGACGTTGCCGGGAATAACGCGTCCGTCGGTGACCGGCACCATCGCGCCAGCGGGCTGGCGGTCGGTATACGAAATGATGGATTCCCACGGCAGTGCACGTAGTTGCGCCGGGATGTTGCCGGCGTTGTCGATGCCGAGCGCGGTCGACATCGCCACGCCGTCTTTCTCCAATGATGGCGAGCCGGGATAGTCGAGCGAGATATGGCGATCCATCTCCAGGTTGGCCATGGCGCCGCTCTGCGCGATGGCGCGATGGTAGAGGCCGCGCGTCATCGGTGAGGTCATTAGTGCGGTGACGGCCACGCCGCCGGAGGACTGGCCAAAGATGGTGACGTTGCCCGGGTCGCCGCCAAATGCATGGATGTTGTCGTGGACCCATTCAAGCGCGGCCGCCATGTCCATCAGGCCATAGTTGGCCAGTGGCGCGTCGGGCTGGCTTGCACTGAGCGCAGGATGCGCGAACAGGCCGAGGCGGTCGAGACGATAGTTGATGGTAACCACCACGACGCCGCGCTCGCCAAGCATTTTGCCGTCATGCCGCGAGCCAGTGCCGATGCGGGCGAACCCGCCGTGGATCCAGACCATTACCGGCGCCTTGGCAGCCGGCTTCACATCCGGACTGTAGACGCTGAGGTTGAGGCAGTCTTCGGCCATTGTGAAACTTGCCAGCCACGGTGCGAGCACGCCATTGCGTTTCTGGGTGGACTGCGGGCAGATCGGTCCGTGGCGGGTGCCGTCGCGCACGCCCTGCCAATGCGGTGCCGGGCCGGGCGGGCGCCAGCGACCCTCGCCGCTGACGTCGCCGGCAAATGGAATGCCGCGGAACACGTTGATGCCGTCGTCGATGAATCCGCGCACGTCGCCACCAGCGGTGTGCACCAGCGGTGCACTGCCGTGCTGCTGTTCATTGCCAAGCGACGCTATGTGGTCAGGCGTGGTGCCGCATCCTGCGACTGAGGTTGCCATAGCCATGCAGGCCAACAGCGAAACCAGGGTTGGTGCGGAAATGATTCCGCTTACGGCGTCGCGCGGGTTGTGGGTCATCCTGGAAGCACCGTTGGCGAAGGGAGTCATTCCGAGTATCTTCGTAAATGTCCGGACAATCAACGCCACTTTTTTTGTAGCGCAGATTGATCTTTCCGGAGCGGGTCGGGTAGGCGTCAAGGGCGGTAGGCAACCGCGCAAACGCGTGTACCAAATACAGGAGTGGTGGCGCATGGCGATACCCACAACACGACAAGTAGTGCAGGTGGTGCGCTATCCCGATGGCATGCCGCAGGAGGCGGACTTCGCCCTGGACCAACGCGCGCTGCAAGCGCCACGTGCGGGCGAAGTGCTGCTGCGCACGCACTGGCTTTCGCTGGACCCGTACCTGCGTCCCTTGCTTGCGGGCCGATATGCCGTGCCGCGCCCAGAACTGGGTGCGATGGTTCCCGGAGGCGCGCTGTCCCAGGTCATGCAAAGCGATAGCGATTGCTTGGTGGTGGGTGACTGGGTGGTGGGTGATACCGGCTGGTGTGATTACGCGACCATGGCGAGCGAATCGCTCCGCAAGATCGATCCCGAGCAGGCGCCACTTTCCACTGCGTTGGGTGTGCTCGGCATCCCCGGGCTGACTGCGTGGGCGGGACTGAAGACCATTGGCCGACCGCAGTCGGGCGAGACTGTATTGGTTTCAACTGCCGCCGGCGCCGTGGGCAGCGTGGCCGGGCAACTGGCGCATTTGGTTGGTTGCCGAACAGTGGGTATCGCCGGCCTGCCGGAGAAGTGTGCAATCGCTCGAGAGGCCTTCCGCTTTGACGAATGCGTCAGCCACCTGAGTCCGACGTTTGCCGAGGATCTGCGCGCAGCCTGCCAGGACGGCATAGATGTGTATTTCGACAACGTCGGCGGACCGGTGCTGGAAGCGGCACTATCCTTGTTGCGGCCGCACGCGCGAGTGGTGCTGTGCGGCATGAGCGCGCAGTACAATCAGGCGCAGCGTCCGCCAGGCCCCAATCTGGGACCAGTGATTGGCGCCCGCGCGATCCTGCAAGGGCTGGTGGTCTTCGACCATCTTTCGCGGTTCGACGAGTTCACTGCCGAGGTCGCGCCACTAGTGCGCGATGGCCACATGCATTACCGCGAGTCGATCAGCGAAGGCCTGGCTTCGGCGCCGTCTGCGTTCATCGCGATGATGGCCGGCCGCAACCTCGGCAAGGCGCTGGTGAGGGTTGCGCCATGAGCCTGCAGGTCCAGCGTCGCTTCGTCCGCATTGGTGAGCGCAACGTCCACCTGCGCCACGCGGGGTCTGGCCCGGCGCTGGTGTTGCTGCATCAGTCACCGCAGAACTCGCGGATGTGGCTGGACATGATCGGCCGTTTCGCGGACCGCTATACAGTGATTGCGCCGGACACACCGGGGTTCGGCTACTCCGATGCACTCGACGTCGCTGAGCCATCGATTGCCGACCTAGCGACGGCGATGGTGGAAGTGCTGGACGTGCTGGAGATCAGGCGTTTCGCGGTGTTCGGTATGCACACCGGCGGGCTGGTTGCCGCCCAGGTCGCGGCGGCATATCCCGATCGCGTCAGTGCGCTGGTGGTGGACGGCTACGCCGCCTTTACACCGGAGGAAAGCGCGATCTACGGTGACCGCTACCTGCCGCCGTTCGTACCCGCGTGGGACGGCTCGCACCTGCGTTGGTTGTGGTCGCGCATGCGTGAGCAGAAGTACTTTTTCCCGTGGTATGACGACCGCGCGCAAGCCGCGATGGCGATCGATCCACACACCACCGGAAGTACCCACGAAGCAGTCATGGAC
Source organism: Thauera sp. (assembly GCA_035433105.1). Classification (GTDB taxonomy): domain Bacteria; phylum Pseudomonadota; class Gammaproteobacteria; order Burkholderiales; family Rhodocyclaceae; genus Thauera. The sequence goes on along the minus strand of DAORUJ010000005.1, from coordinate 53,815 downwards.
GTGTTGCAGGTCGGCGATGCTTATCGTGCCGGTTACGGCGCGGCATTCAGGCATGTCGAACACGCGTTTTTGGCCACAATCGTGGCACCGTCGTTGCTGGTCTATCGACGCGGTGATCCGCTTTTGGCGCACATGCCACGCCTGAGCGGGTTGCCGGACAATGTTCAGGTGCTAGTCGAGGAAGGTGGTATCCCGGGTATGCACGTGCGTATGGATGCCCTGTTCGCCGATGCGCTCGCTAGCGAAGTGCCGGTGGTGCTCGCGACGTCGGTCGGCGATGGCGGCTCCGATTCCAACGAGCCCGGAGTCAGCCCATGCTCCCGCCACATCGTCGCCTGTGCGGTAGGTGATATCGGAGTGTCGGTGCGTCCTGGTGCAGGTTCCCTGCGACTTGTACTGCATGCGCCCGGTCAGCGCCCACTGGCGACCTCGGATCTCGGACATGACACCGCTGCCATCATCGCGCCGGACCTGCCGGGGCATGGTGCGTCTTGCGAGGTCACTGCAAGCCTCGGCGTGGAGACGATGGTCAGCGCTATCCTCGCGGCGCTCGAACGCGCGGACCGCAGTTTGCCGATCACGATTGAAAGCCACGGCGCAGCGGCGGGTTACGTGCCGGCGCTCGCGACGAAACTGGGCACGCGCCTGCAAGCGATCGAGCTGCACCGGCCGTGGTTGCTGAATGCGGACGAAGCCGAGACGCTGCTCGCGCAACTCCCGGATCCTAGCCTGCGGCGAGCCGGTGGCCACCTCGATGAGGCTTGGCAGTGGGAGCGCGAACGCCACCTGTTGTGGCCGTGGCTGCAACCGTCTGCGGCAGCCCGGCGCCTGGTTGCCGCGGCGAGGCCCGACCAAGTGAATGACAACGTAGTCGAATTACTGCAGTTGGGGGCGCGTTGCGAGCTGATGTTCAGGGAGGCCACAACGCCCGGCTTGGCGGACCGGCTGGCTGCGCTGGGCGTACCAATCAGCGCTGGCAGCTCGGATGCATCCGAAGACTACCAAGGGCGCACAGCTGCTTTGTTGAAGCGCCAGGCGATCAATCCGATCCGCACCCCTGATTTTTCGTCGCCACTGGCGCATAGCGCCGACTGAATTCAAACCGAGGAATTCCCATGGGAAACATGCTCTCTCCCGAAAACGTCATCGCCGACCTGCAATCGCGCTGGAAAACTGCCGTCATCACCGACGCGACCGAGCTGGACTATTTTGCCACCGACGTCTATTCCCAAGGCGAGCCGCTGTTGGCGGTGCTACGCCCTAGTGATGCCAAGCAGCTTGCCGCAGCAGTCGCTGAGCTGACCGCCGCCGGCGTGGTGGTTATCGCGCGTGGCGGTGGCATGAGCTACACGAGCGGCTACCTCGCCACCCGGCAGCCGACGGTATTGGTCGATACCAGCGGACTGGACAAGGTGGTGGAGATCAACGTCGAGGACGCCTACGTGGTGGTCGAGGCTGGTGTCACCTGGGAGGCTCTGCAGCAGGCGCTTTCCACCAAGGGGGTACGTACACCGTATTTCGGCCCCATGTCGGGCTCACATGCCACTGTTGGCGGGGCGCTGTCGCAAGGCAGCGTGTTCCACGGGTCGGCGCGCTACGGTTCGTCTGCCGATTCGGTGCTGGGACTGGAAGTAGTGACCGCCGGTGGCGATATTTTGCGAACAGGGTCGGCGGCCTCCGGCAATGCGACGCCGTTCTTCCGCTGGCACGGCCCGGACCTGACCGGCGTGTTCCTTGGCGACTGCGGGATGCTGGGCATCAAGGTGCGCGCCAGCTTGCGCCTGCTGCCGAAACATTCGCACATCGACTACCTTTCCTGGCAGTTCGAGCGCGCCGATCAGTTGATGGGTGCAATGGGCGCGTTGGCGCGCGCTGGCCTTGCTTCTGAAACCGCCGCGTTCGATCCCAGCCTGTCGCAGATCCGCATGCGCCGCGCCAGCCTCAGCAGCGACGTGAAGTCGCTTGGCAACGTGATCAAGAAGGGCGGCCTGTTGCAGGGGCTCAAGCTGGTGACAAAGGGGCGCGACTTCCTTGATCCTGACTTGTTCACCATGCACATCACGCTGGAAGGCGATTCCGCCGGTGAGATCGCCGCGCGCGTCGAGAAGGCCCGCAAGTTGGTGGCGCCGTTTGGCCACGAAGTCGAGAACAGCGTGCCCAAGGTGATGGCGGCCAATCCATTCGCGGCCAAGAACGCGATGCTCGGCTCGGCCGGCGAGCGTTGGGCGCCGATCCACGCAATCGTGCCGCATTCACGTAGCACCGAGTTGTTCAATGCCTTGCAGGCCCTGTTTGCCGCCGAAAAACCGACGATGGACGCGCATGGCTTGTTTATCGGCACCCTGATGACGACGGTGGGCGCGCAGGCAACCTTGATTGAGCCGTGCATCTACTGGCCGGACTCGCACAATGCGTTTCATGTGCGCACGGTGGATGCCGACCACCTCGCCAAGATCGGTTGTCCGGGTGAGAACCTGGCGTCGCGTGCGGCGGCTGATGCGCTGAAGCGCAAGATTGCCGACACCATGCGCGCCCACGGCGCGGCGAACTTCCAGATCGGCAAGTTCTACACCTACCGCGAAGGCCGCGATCCAATCGCATTGGCCATGCTGGACGCTATCAAGGGGCAACTCGATCCCAAGGGCCTGATGAATCCGGGCGTGCTGTCCTAAGCAGTTCGAGCGAAGCAGGTCGTCGCGTTGCCGGACCGTTCCTGTTTGGATTTGGCTCACTCAGTCGTCGAGCGCGCCGACCTCAGTGGCTGCGTTGCGCAAGGCCTGCAGCAACCGCGCCTGCGGGTCGGATTGCGGCTCCCCTTGGCGCGTGTAGACCACCAACGGACGTTGCCAGGCGAAGCCTGGTGCATCCAGTCGCGTCCATTGGCCGGCGGCCAGTTCCGCGTGTACCAGTCGCGATGGCAGCAGGGTAAGGTAGCCGCCGTCGCGGACCAGGGTGCGGATGAAGTCCAGCGACGAGGATTCGATCGGGTGCGCCGGTGGCGCCAGTCCGGCATCGACGAAATGCTGGCGGAACCCGCGTTCAACCTCGCCAAGACGCCGGCCCATCACCCATGGATACGCCAGCAGGTCGCCTGCGGTTAGCGCCGTGCGCCGGGCCAATGGATGTCCAGCGCTGGCCATGATCCGGTATTCGTCCTCCACCAGCAGGTCGCGATGCAGGCGTGGATCGGTCTGCAGCATCGTGTCCAACGCGACCACCACGTCGAGCTCGCGCGCCAGCAGCGCGGGCAGCAGTTCGGGCAACACGCCCCCGTCCACCCGTATGCCAAGTCTCGGCCATGCCCTGCGCAATGCGAGCACCGCCGGTGCGACCACCGATCCGGCTGCAGTCGGTCCGGTGCCAATCCGCAGCTCGCCTTCGGTCCCGGTCTGCAGCTCCTGCAGTCGCTGTTCGAAACTGCGCAGGCTATCGTCGGCGGCCTGCGCATGATCCAGAAGCAGCCGGCCGATTGCGGTTGGCCGCGCGCCGCGCGAGCCGCGTTCAAACAGGCGTGCACCCAGTTGTTGTTCCAGCGCGGCGACGCCTTTGCTCAACGCTTGTTGAGTGCGTCCGGTCATCGCCGCGGCCCGGGTAAAGCTGCCGTGCTCGATGACGGCGAGGAAATAACGAAGCTGGCGAAGGTCCATTCGCGCAGAGTAGGCCATTACGCCTGTTGGTTGTGGGCCGCCCGCGAATTGGTTGGCGTTCGATAGCTGCGCGCGCCAGCATGGTCCCATTCCCGCAACGAGGTATTCCATGGCCAGCCTGTCTTCCGTGTCCCACTGGGACCAGCGCTACGACATCGTCATTGCCGGTTCCGGCCTTGCTGGCATGTGCGCGGCGATCGAGGCGCATGACCTCAATCCGCAGTTGCGCATCCTGATCGTTGAAAAAGCGTCCGAAGCCGAATCCGGCGGCAACAGCCGGGTGGCCGGGCAGTCGCTGCTGATCTCCAAGAATGCCGAGGTGCTGGCCGAGTACCAGCGCAAGATGAGCGCGGCCAATCCAATCCCCGAGGACATGCTGGTGCCGTGGTCGCAGGCGATGGTGGCGCTGGAGCCTTGGATCCAGGCACGCGCCGAGCAGGCAGGCGCGCAGTACATCCATGGCACCGGTTTCAGCGAGCGCGATGCGGTGCTGGAGTTCCCCGAGTTCGGCGCGCGCGAAGCGGTTTACTGCACCGCGACCATCCTGCCGATCCCCAGCGGCGTGTACCTGGCGTTCCGCGAAAACGTGCGCCTGCGCCCGGGTATTGAGTTTGCCTACGAGACCCCGCTGAAGGATCTAGTGCAGGATCCTGACACGCTGGAGGTCTACGGCGTGATCGTCGAAGTCAATGGCCAGCGCCAGGCGATCCGGGCCAGTCGCGGCGTGGTGATGGCGGTCGGCGGCTTCGAGGCCAACCTCGACATGCAACGCAATTATTTCGGGCTGGCTGATGCACATCCGCTGGGCACCCCGCACAACACCGGTGACGGCATCAAGATCCTGCAGAAGGCCGGCGCCGACCTGTGGCACCTGCGCAACCAGGGTCAGTCCGGTGGCATCTGGCCGGGCTTCCGCCCGCCGGGTTTCGACACCGCGTTCCTGCGCACCTTCTTCTGGCAGAGCTTCAGCTGGATCGAGGTCGATGCGGTCGACGAACGCTTCTACAACGAAACCGCCGAGCTGCAGCTGACCCATTACAAGGAAAAGAAACATGGCCATTGGGTGGACACGCCGCACCATCGCGCCGGACCGGTGCACATGATTTTTGACGCGGTCACCTGCCAGTACAACAAGCTTGTGGTGGAAGTGATGACGTGGGCACCAGTGGTCACCGGCTACCAGTGGAGCGATGACAACAGCGCCGAGATCGCCAAGGGCTGGATCGAGCAGGCCGACACCATCGAGGCACTGGCCGCGAAGATCGGCCGCGATCCGGCCAAGCTCCGGGCCACGGTAGATCGTTATAACGCGGCCTGCGCGGCCAAGTCGGATGCGGACTTCGAACGCAATGCCGACACCCTGTACCCGATCGCGCAGGGGCCGTTCTACGCGATCAAGGTCGATCCCGTCATCGTCTGCACCGGCGGCGGCGCGCGTCGCAACATCAAATCCGAAGTGCTGGACCATGACGGCGCCGCGATCCCGCGCCTGTACGAAGCCGGTGAGCTTGGCTCGATGTTCTCTGACCTGTACCAGAACGGCTCTTACCTGACCGAGGCGATGATCTCCGGCCGAGCTGCGGGCAAGGGTTTGACTGGACTCACTGGCTGGCAGGATGCAGAAGGAGCAACGTCATGAAGGTCGTGACCCCGGCGATGAAGCTGGACGTGCGCATCAACGAAGTCGTGAACGAAAATGATCTGCTGGTGATGAAGGGTGTGGCCGGCGTGTTGCCCTGCACGACCAGCCTGACGCCGACTGAGTTCCGTCAGATGATGCGCATGGCGTTGCGCCCGTCGGTGCTGAAACTGCTATTCAAGCGCTGATCTTTCGTACCCGCGGGCGGCGGGGACTCAGCGTCGGGTGCGCGAGAGCACCATCGAGTACGCAAATCGCCCAGGCGGGTGTTTGCTGATCGCCAGCATCAGCAGCTGCCCTTGCGCATCGCGATAGTGGCGTTGCACGCGCATGGCCGGTTCGCTGCGCTTCACGCTCAGCAGCGCGGCCTCGTTGGCACCCAGCGATACTGCATCGAACACTTGCTCGACCTGCGACAGACGGCTCGCATCCAGGAACACAGCAACTGTACGCGGCGAGATCGACAGATCCAGCAGGTCTTCGGTTGGGGTGCCCGCGCGAATCGGTACCAGCATTTCGGTCACTGCAATCGGCTCGCGGCTAGGTTCTTCCAGGCGCAGGCCGTCCAGGTGCAGGTAGTCCTCGCCTGGGTTGATCTCCAGCTGCTTGGCGATGACCGGGGTGGCCGCGGCCCGATGCGCCGCCAGGACCTGCAGGCGGGTGGAGTTGCCGTATTGGATCAACAGGTCGAGGTTGTCGATTTCATGCTCGTAACGCATCGCTTCGTGCTGGGCGATAACGCGTGTCCCGGAACCTGGGCGGCGCTGTACGAGTTTCGCTGTAATCAGTTGCGTCAATGCTGCCCGCGCAGTGTGGCGACTTACCTTGTAGCGCTCGCAAAGCTCCAGCTCGGTCGGCAACAGGCTTCCCACCGGGTAGTCGCCACGCTCGATGCCAGACTGCAGGATGTCGCCCAACTCGGCGTAGCGAGGTTTGCTGCGTTGTTTTGCGATCATGCCTGGAGGATCTCTAGGAAGTGTCATGTCAAAGCCGTTGTGCGATTTCGTGCCAGTCGCGCTCGAGTGACTCGCGGTGCGAAGGATCGGCGATCGCGATGAGCGCGCGGGCGCGCGCATGTACGTCCATGTAGCGCAAGTCGGCGATGCCATGTTCGGTGACGATGCAGTCCGCATCGATCCGCGCCACGCTTACTGGCCCAGCCGACAATACTGGCACAATCCTCGTTTGACCTTTGGGCGTGACCGACGGTAGGGCGATGATTCCCCTGCCTTGTGGTGCTTGGCGTGCGCCACGCAGGAAGTCGGGCAGTCCGCCAATTCCGCTGATCTGTCGACCACCCAGGAAATCGCCATTGATCTGCCCAAGCAGGTCGACCGACAGCGCGCTGTTGATGGCCGTCAATCGCGGGATCGCCCGCAGCACGCCATGGTCGTGGGTATGGCCAACATCGCGGAACTGCACGCGCCCGGCGACAGCGTCATATAGCGCCTGGCTGCCGAGTGCGACGCCGGCAACGACGGCATCCGGTGCGGACGCCAGTGCGTCGTCCGCAATCAAGCCGAGCAGGCCATCGGAGACCATGCCGGTGTGCAGGCGCAAATCGCGGCGACCGCGTAGCGCGCGCAGCACCGCTGACTGCAGGCGACCCAGGCCCAATTGCAGGGTGGCGCGGTCCGGCACCAACGTGGCGATGCGCGCGGCCACCAGCTCCATGACGGGATCCGGCGCCGGATCGGGCGCTTCCAACAACGGGCCATCGTGTTCGATGGCGGCGTGGATGCGCGACCACGGGATCGACGGACCCTGCGTGCGCGGCATCCGCGGATTGACGTGGGCCAATATGCGCGTCGAGCGTGGCCATGCCGCTGGGGTGAAGTCACATGCGACACCGAGCGAGCACTGTCCGTTCGCATCGGGCGGCGCAACCTGCACCAACGCCACGTCGAACTCGGCCTGTTGGCTGAGCCACTGCCAGGTGGCCGAGTAGCTCATCGGCAGGTAATCGATCCGACCTGCTGACCAGGAATCACGTAGTTCGGTGCTGAGGAAAATCGTGCGCTGGCGCGTGGTTGAGTGCAGGCTGGCAAAATCAAAGCGATTGACCGTCGGGATGTGCACACCGGTAAATCGAACGCCGGCGGCGCTTGCTGGCGCCTGCTGCAGCCAAGACTCGAACAGCAGGGAATGGCCAGCACAACCCGCGGTGTATACCTCCGTGTCGCGGCGAAGGTGGTCGTAAAAGGAGTTGGCGTCGAGCAGGGCAGGCACGGGGACTTCAATCCGGTCGGGGAAAAGGTCAGGCAGTTTGCTGGCATTTGCGGTCTGCGGAATCCAGATCATATGATATGTCCGGACAAAGTCCGATATCCTTACAGATTCAGTGAGATCCAATCAGCGGCCGTCCGGCCTGCCGGCCACCCGTTATTCACCAGGATGACTCTCCGCATGAAGAAAGGTGCCACGTTGGTTCACGCGCCATGACAGCCGCCGCGCCCAGCCTGACCGAAGGCCTCGCGTCGCTTTTGTTGCGGCCGGTCGACAGTGGGGCGCGCCAGCGTGCCGGTGCGTTGGTGACGGACTGGCTGGGATGCGCGGTGGGCGCACGACGCTCGCCGCTTGCAACGAAATTGACTGCAGTGGTGGCCACGCTGCCAGCTGGACAGGTAACGGCCATTGGCGCCGGCCAGCGCGACGCAGCCTCGGCGCTGTTGGTCAATGCTGCGCTGGGCAATGTGCTGGAGATGGATGACGTGCACCGCGGCGCGATCCTGCATGCGGGTCCGGTGGTGATTCCGGTCGCACTCGCCGTGGCCGAGTCGACTGGCGCCACGCCGCAGCAGTTCCTTGATGCCGTAGTCCGCGGATATGAGGCCACCATTCGCGTCGGCCGCGCGCTCGGTCGCGGGCACTATCGTTACTGGCACCCGACCTCGACTGCAGGGGCGTTCGGCGCCGCCGCTGCGGCCGGTTCAATCCTCGGCCTGAACGCTGAAGCGCTGGCTGATGCACTCGGCACCGCTGGCAGCCGTACCGGCGGACTCTGGCAAATGCGCCATGAGCCGGTCCCGACAAAGTCCATCCACAACGCCGAAACCGCACGCAGCGGCTTGCTGGCGGCACAACTGGCAGCTGCTGGCCTGCGCGGTCCGCGCGCGATCCTGGAAGGCGTGCAGGGCCTGTTTGCCGCCACAGCGCCCGACGCGCAACCCGAGCTGGTGCTTGCTGAAGCACCGGACTGGCTGATCCACACCACCAGCCTGAAGCCTTGGCCGGCCTGTCGCCACGCACACCCGGCGATCGATGCCATGCGCGATGCGCTTCGCGAGTCAGAGGATCTGCCTATCGAAGCCATCGTCAGCATCGAGGTGACCACCTACGCCGAGGCGCTGCGCTTCTGCGACCGGCCCAATCCGGCCAGCGAGCTGGAAGCCAAGTTCAGCCTGCAACATGCGTTGGCGGCCATCGCCTGCCTCGGCCGCCCGCAATTGGATCACTACCTGCCAACTGCCATTGAGAACCCAAAGGTGCGCGCCATGCGCGCGCGGGTAACGGTCCTCGAAGATGCCGAGGCAAGCGCGCGCTTCCCCGATCACTACGGCGCTGCCGTGACCGTGACATTGGCCGATGGCCGTCGCCTGCATGCCAGTCGCGTGGATGCCTGGGGCGACCCGGAATGCCCAATGTCCGATGCCGAGATTGCTGCAAAAGCGTTGGGCCTGGCGAAGTGGGGCGGGGTGTCGGCGGAAGCCGCGACGCGTCTTTTCGATGCCGTCCGTAGCCTGCCGACGGCGCGTTCCATGGAATCATTGCAGGCCGCATTGGCCGGGTTGGACGCATGAGCGACAAAATGCCACGGCTGACCGAAGCGCTGGTCGCGCACGCCGCCGACCTGCGTTATGAGGACCTGTCGCCAGAAACGATCAACGCCGCCAAGACCTTCATCATGGACGGCATCGCGGTCGGCATCGCCGGCTCTGGCCCGCAGGTGCCGCTGAACAAGACCGTGCGCGACAGCGCGCATACCTTGGGTAGCGGTTGTGGAACCGACGCGCGTGTCTGGGTTACCGGCGAGCGCCTGCACGCCTCGAGTGCGGCAATGGTCAACGGCTTCCAGATCCATAATCAGGAGTTCGACTGCGTGCACATGCCCGCAGTCGTGCATCCGATGGCGGTAGTGCTCTCAAGTCTGGTGACCGCCGCTGAGCAGCGCGGTGGCGTGGATGGCAAGCAGCTGATCACCGCGGTGGTGATCGCGGTGGATGTGGCGGCCCTGATCGGCATCAGCGGCCGCGCGCCGATGCGTTTCTTTCGTCCGGCGATGTGCGGCGCGTTGGGTGCGGTGGCCGGCATCGCCCATTTGCACGGCGCAGATGAAATGACGTTGCGTCGCGCGCTGGGCCTGACCTACAGCCATTTGTCCGGAACCATGCAGGCGCACGTGGAAGGTTCGCCCACGCTTGCGCTGCAGATTGCCTTCAATGCACGCGCCGCGATTACGGCCTGGACACTGGCCAATCATGGATTTCCCGCGCCGGCAGACTGGCTGGAAGGCCAGTTCGGCTACTTTCAGTTGATCGAAGGTGCATTCGACACCCGCCCATCACTGGCGGCGCTAGCCGCGGGTCATGCACAGATCGAGCAGGTCAGCCACAAGGTGTTCCCGACTGGCGGCGCGGCACACGCCTGCCTGGATATGTTGCGCGAGCTGCGTGAGCGCGAGCAGCTGCGCATCGAGGACATCGCCCGCATCGAACTGCGGGCGCCGCCGCTGGTTCGCCGTCTGGTAGCGCGGCCATATAAGGCCGACATGGAAACGAGCTACGCGCGTCTGTGCCTCCCATATCTGACCGGTACGATGATGATCGATGGTCAGGTCGGGCTGGATGCTTACTCGCCCGAAGCGCTGGCTGATCCCGTGCGTGCCGAGTTCGCCACCCGCTTGCACGTTGTGCCCAACGATTGCGACGACCCAAACGCGCTGGTGCCCCAGAGTCTGGTGGTGACCACCACCGACGGTCGCGAGTTGCACAACCACCGCGACGCCGCGCTCGGTTCGCCCGAGCGCCCGTTGAGCCGCAGCCAGCAACTCGAAAAATTCCATCATTGCCTGGACCACGCCGCGTATCCGTTCGGCTCTGCCCGCCGGGCAGAACTTCTCACCGTTCTCGACCAACTGGAGGCGCTTGATGATGTGCGTCGCCTGGTCGACCTTCTGATTGTTGAGGCCCCATGAAAGCAACTCCGACCTATTTCGAAACCTTCGACATCAAACAGCTGCTGTCGGAATTCCCGCTGGAGCAAGGCTTCACCGAGCGCTTCCGCAACATCAGCCGCGATGAACTTTTCGCGCAGCAGGACGTGTTGTTCAAGCGCTGCGTCGCGCGCGCCTGGCAGATTCCGTTCTACCAGCGCCTGTGGGGCGCGCAGGGGATCGAGGCCGGCGACATCAACGGGCTCGCTGACATCACCAAGCTGCCGGTGTACGGCAAGCACGAGATCATGGGTTCGGTGGAATCCTGCCCGCCGCTGGGCGACTTCCACGGCTGGCACGACGGCACCCCCGCCGGCGACATGCCGATGGTTTTCCATACCACCAGTGGCACCACCGGTCGCCCGCAGCCGCTGGTGTTCAGCCCGCGCAGCCGCGAGATCCAGAACCTGCTGCTGGCGCGCCTGTACCGCTGGCAGGGCATGAAGGAAGGCGACGTCGTCCACTCGGTCTACGGCCACGGCATGATCAACGGCGGCCATTACGTGCGCGAGGCGGTCAACCACTTCACCCAAGCGCTGTTCTGCTCGGCCGGTACCGGCATCGAGATGCGCTCGGCGCAACAGGTCAGCCTGATGCGCGACATGGGCGCAACGGTCATCGTCGGTTTCGCCGACTACATCAAGAAGCTGGCCGACGTTGCCAAGGAACAGGGCCTGGTGCCTGGCAAGGACATTCCGGTGCGGATGATCTGCGGTCACCTCGGCCGCGAGTCGCGCGAATCCCTGTCCAAGGCCTGGGGCGGGGTCGAGCTGTACGACTGGTACGGCGTCGGTGACACCGGCGCGATCGCCGGCCAGGGGCCAGACCAGGACGGCATGTACGTGATGGAGGATGCGCAGTACCTGGAGATCCTTGGCGTCGACGACGGCAAGGTCGTGGCCGACGGCGAGACCGGCGACATGGTCGTGACCTGCCTGTACAAGGACGACATCTACCCGATCATCCGCTTCAATACCCATGACGTGACTCGGGTGCTGACCACGCCGTCGTCGCTGGGTCTGAACCTGCGCCGGATCGAGGGCTTCCTCGGCCGCAGCGACAACATGGTCAAGGTGCGCGGCATCAACGTGTTCCCGCAGGCGATGGCGCCGATCCTGGAAGAGCATGCCGGGTTCGCCGGTGAGTTCATCTGCGTCACCACCCGTGACGCCGCAGGACGCGACGATCTGGCCGTACACGTGGAGGTCAATGGCTCGACTGACGACGCCGCTCTGGCGGCTGCGTTTGCCGCGCTGCTGCGCATGCGCCTCGGCGTCGATGTCTCGATCGTGCTGGCCGAGAAGGGCGCACTGGCACCGTTGACCGGGATGGAAACACGGCAGAAGCCGATTCGCCTGATCGACAAGCGCTTCGAGTAACAACGACGCCATGAGCCGCATCGACGCTGCCCTGCTGGGCGAAGACATGAGTTCGCACCTGGCTCGGCTGGATCGTGGCGAGCTGGACTGCCGCGGTTTGCTGGAACAGCAGCTAGCGGCGATCAGTGCCAGCGGGCCGGTGATCAACGCCTATCTGGCGGTGGATGCCGGTGCCGCCCGCCGTGCCGCAGATGAGTCCGATGCGCGGCGCAAGGCAGGCACTGCACGCGTGCTGGAAGGCGTGCCGGTTGCGATCAAGGACAACATCGACGCGGCCGGTTTTGTGACTACGGCCGGCATGGCGACCCGTCGCGATGCGACGGAAGCCGGCGTCGACAGTCCGGCTGTCGCGCGCCTGCGTGACGCCGGCGCGGTGATCCTTGGCAAGCTCAACATGCATGAGGCGGCGCTGGGCGCAGACAACAACAACCCGCACTTTGGCGCTTGCCATAACCCGCACCGGCCCGGCTTCACCCCCGGTGGCTCCAGCGGCGGCAGCGGTGCGGCGGTCGCGGCGGGATTGTGCAGCGCTGCGCTGGGTACTGACAGCATGGGCTCGGTGCGGATACCTGCCAGCTATTGCGGCGTGGTCGGCCTCAAGCCGAGCTGGGGCGCGATCAGCACGCGTGACACCGTCGCGCTCAGCCATCGACTTGACCATATCGGCCCGCTGGCACGTTCTGCCCGCGACCTGCGGTTGCTGCTGCCCGTGCTCGCGGGCTTCGATCCTGCCAGCGCCCAATCCCGTGCGATTCACTTTGCACCTGTATCGACTGGCCCATTGCGGCTGGGCGTTGTGAGCTTCGGCGACACCGTCGAGTTCGAGCCGGGTATCGCCGAAGCATTCGAAGACGGCTTGCAGACGCTGCTCGGCCTCGGCCACCAGCGCGTGGATTTGCACGCGCCCGCGTTCGCGCCCGGTCATTCACGCCGTGCCGGCCTGTTGGTGTGCGAGGCGGAAATGCTGATCGAACACGCCGATGACTGGCAGCACAAACGCGAGCTGTTCTCGCCGCTGCTGCAGAAATTGATGGCCTATGCCGAGCGTAAGTCCGCCAGTGACCTGGTCGATGCCGTGCGCGTGCTCGACCAGGCTCAGGTGCAGTTGCAGCAGTGGCTGGCGCAATGCGATGTGCTGGTGATGCCGACCACTTTGCAACGCGCGTTTTCCTTCGATACGCCGACGCCGGCCGACCAGGCCGACCTGACCGGCTACGCAAATTTCGCCGGTAATCCGGCGTTGTCGGTGCCGCTGGCGGTGGCCGACGGCGAGCTGCCGCTAGGCCTGCAATTGGTCGGCGACATCGGCGCTGAAATGCAGCTGATCGCACTCGCCGAAGCGTTCCAGCAGACGATTTGCTGGCAACCCTCGCTTCCGCAAGCCTGCACGAACTGGTGGCCGCAATGAAACCCTTGGATGGCGTGCGCGTACTGGATCTTTCGCGCATCCTCGCCGGACCGTGGGCGACCCAGGTGCTGGCCGATTTCGGCGCCGACGTGATCAAGGTCGAGCGCCCCGAAGGCGGCGACGATACCCGCGGCTGGGGTCCGCCGTGGCTGCACGACATGGACGGAGTGCCGACCGCGGAGTCTGCGTATTACCTGTGCGCGAATCGCGGCAAACGCTCGGTGGCGATCGACTTCACCGGTGAGCAGGGGCAAGCGCTGATACGCGAGATGGCAAGGCACTGCGACGTGCTGGTGGAGAACTACAAGGTCGGCGGCCTGGCCAAATACGGCCTTGACTACGCCAGCCTGAAGGCGATCAATCCGAAGCTGGTGTACTGCTCGATCACCGGCTATGGCCAGACCGGCCCCTACGCCAAACGCGCCGGCTACGATGCCGCGATCCAGGCGATCGGCGGGTTGATGAGCATCACCGGCGAACCCGAAGGAACGCCGGGTGGCGTACCGCAGAAAGTCGGCGTCGCCGCGACTGATCTGATGACCGGCATGTACGCGGTGTCGGCAATCCTGGCCGCATTGCGCCACGCCGAGCGCCACGGCGAAGGCCAGCACATCGATCTTGCGCTGCTCGACACGCAGGTTGCCTGGCTGGCCAACCAGGCCTCGAACTATCTGGTTGGCGGCGTCGTCCCGCAGAGGCAGGGCACCTCGCACCCCAATATCGTTCCCTATCAGGTGATGCCGACGGCGGACGGTTATTTCATGCTCGCGGTCGGCAACGACAGCCAGTTTGCGAGGTTCTGCGACATCATCGGTGAGCCCGAATTGGCAAGCGACCCTCGCTACACCACCAACGCCGCGCGCGTGGCAAACCGCGAGAGCCTGGTGCCCGAGGTGGAGCAGCGTCTGAGCACCCAGCCGAGTGCGCACTGGCTGGCCGAGCTCGAGCAGGCGACGGTTCCCTGCGCGCCCGTAAATCGCATCGACCAGGTGTTTGCCGATCCGCAAGTGCAGGCGCGCGGCATGCGCATCGAACTGCCACACCCGACGGCCGGTCATGTGCCCGGCGTTGCGAATCCGGTTCGGTTCTCGGCGACCCCAATTGAATACGGTCACGCTGCGCCAGGCTTGGGTGAACACACCGAAGCGGTGCTCGAAGAACTACTTGGTCTGGATGTGGACGAACTTGCGGCGTTGGGCGAGTCTGGCGTGATCAACTTGGCTGCCGCGAAATAGCGCAAGTGCAGCAATATCCGTCAAGAAACGATTCGCCGGCATTGCCGGAAACTGTGGAGCAAACATGACACCGACCCAATCGGAGCATTCGGCGGTTCCTGCAGGATCTGGCAACACCACGTTCCGGGCAGTCACCGCCGCGGTGGCCGGCACCGTCTTCGAGTGGTTCGATTTCTTCCTCTACGGCAGTCTGGTCGCCGTGTTCGGTCGGCTGTTTTTTCCGCCGGGGCAGGAGACGGCTGGACTGCTGGCAGCGCTGGCGGTCTTCGGCGCGGGCTGGGTGGTGCGGCCGGTGGGGGCATTGTTCTTTGGTCGCCTGGGTGATCGCATCGGCCGCCGCCCGACGTTCCTGATCACCATCGTGTTGATGGGCGGCGCGACCGTGGGCATCGGTCTATTGCCGACCTATGCCAGTGCCGGAATCCTGGCGCCGATCTTGCTGGTCACGTTGCGATTGTTGCAAGGCTTGGCGGTGGGTGGCGAATTTGGCGGCGCGGCGATTTACGTCGCGGAGCATTCTCCAGCCCGCCACCGCGGCCTCAATACCAGCCTGGTGATGGGCACCGGCACCGTTGGCCTGTTGCTGGCGCTGGTGGCGATCATGCTCACCCGCGCGCTGCTCGGCGAAGCGGCGTTTGAAGCGTGGGGCTGGCGACTGCCGTTCCTGGCGTCGGTACTGTTGCTGGCGCTGTCGGTGTACATGCGCATGCATCTTGGCGAATCGCCGATGTTCGAAAAATTGCAGGCCGAAGGTGAGCTCGCACACGCGCCGTTGAAGGAAGCGTTCACTACGCCAGCGCACGTCAAATCGATGCTGCTCGCCCTGGTCACCCTGACTGCAGCGCAAGGTGTGGTGTGGAACGCCGGCACCTATTTTCCGCTGGTGTTCCTGCAGTCGCCGCTAGGGCTGGACGTCGGTGTTGCGGCTAAATTGATGGCCTGTGCGCTGCTGCTGGGCGCGCCACTATTTCCGTTGGCCGGCTGGTTGTCTGATCGCTACGGCCGTCGCCTGGTGGTCATTACCGGCTTCGCGCTGTCTGCGTTGACCTTGCTGCCGACGTTCCGCATGCTCGCCGCTTCGGTGCAGCCGGAACTGGAGTTCTTCACTGCGCTTGGGTTGATCTGGACGCTGGCGATCCCGGTCGCGCTGGTCTGCGGCCCGGCGCCGGCGTACCTGGTCGAACTGTTCCCGACCCGCATCCGCTATAGCGCGATTGGTCTTCCGTATCACATTGGCAACGGCTGGTTCGGCGGCTTCATGCCGTTCGCCACCATGGCCTTGAGCGTGCATTTCGGCAACCAGTTCGCCGGCCTGTATTACCCGATCACGATGGCGATCCTCTGCGGGCTGTGCGCGTTGTTGCTGATGCCGGAAACAAAGGATCGGGATATTTCGTTGTAGACGAGCCACCGGGTTTCGTTCGCTCGCCATAGGCGCTGTTGCGTCGATCCGGACGATCAGCTTTCGTAGTGCTGACCCAGCGCCAACAACTCAGGCGTCCCGATCAACTCATTGAGTTGGTCGAAGTCCAGCATGGCGTCCTTGAACGGCAAGGTGCTGTGGTGGCTGTGCAGGCTGGCGTAATAGTCGCGCAGGGTATGCGCGACTGCGCGCGCGGTACCTCCGGGGAAGATGACGATGCGGTAGCCGATCTCGCCCAGCACGTCAGAGCTTTGCACTGGCGTCTTGCCACCTTCAACCATGTTGGCCAGCAACGGAATGCGATGCGCAAAGCGGGCACAGACGATGTCCATTTGTTCGCGGCTGCGCACGGCTTCAATGAACAGCGCATCCACGCCGCATTCCAGGTAAGCCTCGGCGCGATCCAGCGCCGCCTCGAAGCCTTCCACCGCCACTGCATCGGTGCGCGCCAGGATCAATGTCTGGTCGCTGGCGCGCGCATCCAGCGCCGCGCGCAACTTGCCGCACATCTCGGCAACAGGCACGACGCCCTTGCCATCCAGGTGGCCGCATCGCTTGGGAAACGTCTGATCCTCTAGCTGGATCATCGCGGCGCCTGCGCGTTCGAACGCGCGCACGGTGCGTTGCGTATTGAGCGCGTTGCCGAAGCCGGTGTCGGCATCCACGATGACCGGCGTGGCGACCCGTTCGGTGATGCGGGCGAGCGTGTCGGCGACTTCGGTAGCCGTCGTCAGGCCGATGTCGGAGCGGCCCAGCCGCGTGTAGGCGATGGAGGCGCCCGACAGGTACAACGCCTCGAACCCGGTCTGCTCGGCAATCAGCGCGGTGAACGCGTCGTAGATGCCGGGCACCAGTACGGCGGAGGGCTGTTGCAGCCGGTGTTTGAAGGTCGTTTTCATGGTTCAGGGCACACAGAATTAGGAGGGAATACTGTCGCTGGCTACGACAAGTTGAACGTGCTCGCCTGCAGGGCCGGTCAAACCGACGTGGCGTGCATCGCCCAATTGAATATCGGCGACCTGCTTCCAGCCTGCGGACGCCAGATCGTCCGGCAATGCCGGCAGCTGCAGCGCGATGCTGTGCTGACCGGCGAAACGTTGGGGTCGTTTTGAACTTGCCGCTTGTGGGGGCAACTCCACCTCGTCGATCTCGACCATGGCTTGCCCCGGCAGCGGGACCACCGCGACCGGATAGCGGCTGGCGAGGTCCTTGCCGAACGCGTCGTTGAGCACGGTGATCTTGGTGTCGAAAGCCCAGCCGGGTTGCCCCGACAAGGCGACCCACGCGGCTTGCGAGGCGGCGCGATCGGGC
This sequence comes from Thauera sp., assembly GCA_035433105.1. GTDB lineage: Bacteria > Pseudomonadota > Gammaproteobacteria > Burkholderiales > Rhodocyclaceae > Thauera. Next base: position 36,561 of record DAORUJ010000005.1, on the reverse strand, counting down.
GTGGACATCACGCCGATGAACGTGTGCGACACGCGTTCGTCGCTCATCGGCAGGTCGAATGGCGGCACCGGTTCCTTGATGGACGTGAGGTAGAGCATCTCGCCGCAGGGACCAAGCACCTGGCTGGCGCGGATTGCCGCGCTCAACTCCAGATCCGCGGCCGGGCGCAACACGCGGAACGGCGCGCGCAGGTCACTGACCAGCGCGTCGACGTCGGCCACCAGTACTTCCAGTGACAGCCAGCCATGCCGGAACGTTGGCGCGAGTAACTCTGCCGGCGGATCTTCGATCAGTCGCAGGATGCATTCGCCAGCCGGGTTGGCCAGCCACGCAACGCGTTGGCCGGCGAGGTCGGGCAGGCCGAGGACGGCTGCAAGATCGGATTGCAGCGTCTCGTGCGCGGCAATGGTCAGGCCAAGCTGTTCGCGATAGGCAACGCACGCGGCGTCGAGGTCGGGCGCGATCAGGGTGACGTGGAGGATGCCGCTGCGACGGAGCGTCGGAACGCTCAACGCGCGTCACCCGTGTCGCCCGCATCGGTGCTGGCCCCGGCAGCCTTGGCTTTCGCCTCGTTGTTCAACCGGTGCGCCAGCCACGGCATCATGCCGCCGAGGCTGACGATGTCCATCAACTCCGGTGGAATTTTCTCGCACGCGTACTGTTGGCCACTGCTGTGGTTGATCACCACGCCATCCATCGGGCGCACTTCCACGTCATCGCCGCGTTCGGCCTGAAGGTCAGGGCAGGCGAGGGCGGGCAGGCCGAAATTCAGCGCGTTGCGGTAGAAGATGCGTGCGAACGATTTGGCGACGATCGCGCCGACGCCGAGGACCACCAGGGATTGCACGGCTTGCTCGCGCGAGGAACCAATCCCGAACGAATCTCCGCCGACCACGATGTCGCCGCGTTTTACCTCGCCCGCAAAGTCGGGATCGATGGCTTCCAGGCAGTGGCTGGCAAGCACTTCGGCCGATTCGCGCATGTACGGGCCGGGGGCTAGCAGGTCGGTATCGATGTTGTCGCCGAACACGAAGGCGCGGCCGCGCCTGGCCAGGCTGCTGGCAGCGGTAGGCGTCGTGTCAGCGGGCGTCGTCTCAGCGCTCATGTCCTGCTCCGTGTGCCGGGTGATTGGCTGGGGAGGCCATCATGCTGTTTCCGCCAGCAACTCGCGTGGGTCGCAGATGTAGCCCTTCACTGCGCCGGCGGCCACACTGTACGGCGAGCCCAGGTAGACGTGCGCCTTCGATGAACCCATGCGGCCCTTGAAGTTGCGCGCGGTCGTCGACAGGCCCACTTCGCCGTCGGCGTACATGCCCGCGCCCATGCCGGCGCAGGCGCCGCAACCGGTTGGCAGCATGATCGCGCCAGCTTCGGTGAGGATTTCCAGCGTGCCATCGGTGGCGGCGGCGCGAGTCATCGCCACCGACGCCGGGGCGATCAGCAGGCGCGTGTTGCTGGCGACCTTGCGGCCCCTGAGCACCCGCGCCGCCATGTGCAGGTCGGACAACTTGGCGCCAGTGCAGGCACCGATATAGCCCTGGTCGATGTGGATCGGCTCGTATTCGGTCACCGCGCGGCTGTTGGCCGGGCTATGGGGTGCGGCGATTTGCGGTGCAAGCGTAGCGGCGTCGTAGCTATGTTCGGCCAGGCAAGTCGCGCCGGCATCGCTCTGCCACTGCGCGATGTCGCCGGCAAATGGCCGGCCGGCCTCGACCAGTGCCGCCAGCGTGGTCGTATCGGCGGCAACCATGCCGGATTCCGCACCCAGCTCGGCCGACATGTTGCACAACACCATGCGCTCGGACATCGACATCGCGCGTACTGCCGCGCCACCGTATTCGAATGCCTGGTTCTCGTTGCCCATGCCCAGCGTGGCGCACAGGTACAACATGATGTCCTTGGCGCTGACCCCGTCGGACAACGCGCCTTCCCAGTTCACGCGCACGGTTTGCGGCACTTTCAGCCACAACTCGCCCGTGACCAGCGCAGCGGTGATATCGGTCGCGCCGACCCCCATCATGAATGCGCCGTACGCGCCGCCGCTGGGAGAGTGGGAGTCACCGCCCACGCAGAACATGCCCGGCTGCACGTGGCCGCCTTCCTGCAGCACGACATGGCAGATGCCGAGCATGTCGTAGTGGCGCACGCCCTGCTGTTGCGCCCAGCGGCGGGTGAGGGCGAGGATCTCCGCGCTCTCCAGATCAGTCGCCGGTACGAAGTGATCGCTGACGACCACCACTTTCTCCGGATTCCACACCTTCGCGCCCAGTTGCTCCAGCCGCGACGCGACCCGTCGGGGGCCGCCGGAGTCATGCATCATCAACAGGTCGAGGGAGGCGGTGACAATCTCGCCCGGGCGCACGCTGTCACGGTGACTGGCGCGGGCGATGATTTTTTCAGCAAGCGTCAGTGCCAAGCCAAGCTCTCCCTGCATCAATAAGCCCTAATGATATGACTTTAATGCATTACCGTTAAGGCTGCTTGATTGCGGGGCGGGCGTCGTCTACCAGACGCCCTTGGTGCTGCCGAGCACGGCGGCGATGACCAGCGCGATCCAGATCACCCAGACCGGGATCTTCACCATCGCCATCAGGTGCTGCAGCGCGGCGTCGTCGGCCGGCGTTGCGGTTCCGGCGGCGACCTTGGCCAGCATCGGCCCGAACGGCTTGAGCTGGATCCTGATCAGCAGGCCCATCGCGATCGACAGCGCCAGTAGCGCAATCTTGATCGACAGCCACGGTGCCGGGGTGACCAGACCGCCTGACTGGCTGGCATCGATCGCCAGCCAGATACCGCCAGCCACCACCAACAACCGGAACGCAAAGTCGACCTGTCCAAGCCGGCGTCCCAGCGCCGTGTTGCCCAGCCGGTGCACAGTCCAGGTCAGTGCCAGCCACGCCAGGCTGACCACCCATACCACCACCAGCCAAGGCTGCAGCGCCGGCATCAAACCCATGCCCGCCGTCAGCGTGAGGCCGATGGCGGCGGTAAGCACCAGCGCCGTGCGCGGCACCATGTCCAGGATCAACATCGCCTTTGTGGCAAACATGCGTACCGCCGTCGGCTTCTTCGGGTCAACGATGAAGCCGCTGAGGTAGTACACGGCGAGGTCGGTGCCCAGCCAATAGCCGATTACCAGGATGTGCGCGGCCGTCCACATTCCGAGGTTCATCAAGACTGCGTCCTCAGAATGACTTGGCGGCGCCGATCAGGCACACCGTGGAGATGCCGATCCAGTAGAAGTAAGCCAAACCCCGACCGATCCGGATGGAGCGCTCCAGGATGGCCTCGGACGCGGCGTCAGGGCCTTGCTCGAGCTTGCGGAACAACACGGTCCACTCGCGCATGATGAAGCGCAGCTTCAGGCCGATAACCAGCAGTCCCGAATAGATCAGGATCTTGGTTGCGTACCAGTTTCCGCCGTCGCCACCGTTGAAGGGGCCATGGCCCAGCATCGAGGAAATCGCGCAGATCGCCAGCAGCGGAATCAGCACGAAACGCACGGCTTCATCGATGCGGGTCAGGCGGATGCCGGTGTCGGTATCACGCTTGACGAACGCGGCCCAGCACAAGGCCAGCCACGACAGCCCGAGTGTCCAGAACAGGACCAGCCAGTTGCCATCCAGCGGATTGCGACCCCACAACGTGCCCATATGCAGGCCCAATGGCAGCAACATGATGATGCCGGTGCGCGCGAGGATGTCGATGCGGTACGCGGTTTCCATGTGGCGGCGACGCTCCGCCAACGGCAGCGTCCGGTTGATGACCTGATAACTGGACTGGAAGACGCCCCATTCGCCGCCCAGCCAATAGACCATCGCGAGGATATGGAACCATTTCAGCAGGATGATGGTGTGCAACATGGTGCGGTTTCCCCTTGCGTGGCCTGAGTTGGGTGGTGTGCGGGGCCGGCTCTCCCGCAAAACGCACGACCGGTGTCTACGCCCGGAAGCGGCGCATCAATACGGGTTTTCCAGTGCGGCAGGCGGTAGCGCGATCGCGGCCAGTTCCGGCGGGAGTTGTGGCTCGTAAGCCTGCTTGTAGTCGAAGTGGTGCTGGTCGCTGCTCCAGTGGTTGACGTGCGCACCGCCGACGAAACGGATCAGGGTCATCGAACCGCCGCGTGAGCCGTACGGTCCGTGCGGGATGCCTGGAGGACGCCAGAAATATGAACCCGGCCGCATCGTGCCGTATTCACCCGTCAGGTCACCGGCGATCAGGAAGGCTTCTTCCGGCGTCGGGTGATGCTCCTTTTGACCGCGCCAGTTGGTCGGGTGGGTCTGCGGCGCGGTCATGAACAGGAACGTCTTCTGCTGGGTGACCGGGTCGATTCGCAGGATCTTTCGACCGCAGGCCAGGTGGTTGAGCCGGTAGTCGAGGACGCTGCGGTCCCAGACCATGCGATAGGTGTCGACGAACGGAATCGCCGGTGTGCGATCGTCCGGCGCGGGCTCGTCGCTGGCCATCAGTCTTGGACGGCTGTCAAAGAAGCGCAGGATCACCGCGCCTTCCGAGGAATACGCACCTGCGCGCGGGTGGCCGGCAGGGTAGAAGCCGTAGCAGCCCTCCGCATACTCGAAGCCGTTGAGGTAGTAGCAACCCGACAGGACGTAGAACTCTTCGTCAGCGGCGATCCGACTGCCTTGCTCGAAATGCAGGCCCGGATCCATCTTCGACAGCAGCGTGCAGGCGCCGGTCTCGTCATCCATGCTCAAGGTGCGCGTCCACGCACCGGGCAACAGCGGTTCCGGTTCCCACGCGAGGGACTGGTTTTGCAGGAACTCGATGTGTGGCCGGGACATGGGAACTCCTTAAAGCGGGTGGGTCATGACGCCCGCACGACGCGAAAACGCGATGCCGTCATGCCGCTACGGGTTTATCGGACGAAGCGATTTCGACCGCGGCACGCAAGCCCGAGGCCAGTGCCGCTTCAATCCCGGGCTGGTCGAAGTTGGTGTGCTCGCCGGCAAAATGCACCCGGCCGTGCGGCGTTGCGGTCCACTTGGCAGTGTCTGCACAGCGACCCGGGGCAATCTCGGCGAAGGCACCCATGGTGAGCGGGTCCTTACCCCAGCTGCGGACCGCCAGCACTTCCGTGGCATCGGCCGCGGATGGACGCCATTTGGCCAGCTCACGCTGCGCCCAACGGCCGATCTCGCCGTCATCCATTTTGTCGATTTCCTGGGCACCACGACCGTTGACCCAGACCAGGATCCGTTCGATGCGGCCACCTTCGCCAGGCACACCAAACACGCGTTCGATCGAACCATCCAGCCACATGTTCAGCGGCAGGCCGTCGGCCTCCCAGAATGGTTTGAGTGGCTTGAGGTGGATCGCAGTGACGGCCGTCAGGGATCGTTCGGCCCAGGCCTTGCGCTGCTCGGGCGGGGGCGCCGGCGAGAACTTCACGTTGCCCAGCGGGCCCGGCGGCAACGCCATGACCACCCGCGGCGCGCGCCAACGGCGGCCATCAGCGGTGACCACCACCACGCTGTCTGCATCCTGCACCACTTCGCGAACTTGCGCGCCGAACACGACCGGCTGCTTCAGTTTCTTGGCGACGCCTTCCGGCAGCGCTTGTGCGCCCCCGACGATGTTGCCGGGCGCCGCCTGCGGGCCACGGCGCAGCATCGCGTTGCGGCGCAAGATATCCAGCGCGCTGACGCGGTCAAGGCCGTTGTAGGTCGCGCCAACATCCATGAAATCGATCGCTTGTTTAGACCAGCCCTTGGCGGCCAGCCAGTCGCGAATCGGCACATCATTCGCCGCGAATGCCGATGACAACCATTCATTGGGATCGGTGAGCGGGCTGGCGGGACCGCCAGTTGCCGCCGATAGCAGCGCTGGCGGTGGAATGGCACGCTCACGGCCGCTGAAGGGATTGAGGGCGCTGCCTGCCCAGTCGGCGGCGTTGATCAATTTCCCGTTCACCCCAACCGATGACGCGCCACCAAAACGTGCCGCCGCGGCTTCCGGCGTCGCATCCAGGAAGTTGACGCCCACCCGGGGCGCGAGGCCGCGGGTCATCCAGTAGTTGCCGCCGATATCCGTGGCACCCACATCAAACCGTTGACCGCCAGCCTCGATCGTCTGCATGCGTCCACCGACCCGCTGGCCTGCTTCAAGCACGACCACGCGACGTCCCGGACGCTGCTCCTCGAGCACCATGGCCGCGTGCAGACCGGCGATGCCGGCTCCGATGATGATGACGTCGGCGTCTGTTTCCACGTTGCTGACGCGCCCGGCACCGTTTTCAACGGCCCCCGGGTCTTTACGATCACAGCCTTGCAGGATCAATGGCGCGGCGGTGGCAGCTGCCAGCATCTGTAGAAATCGACGTCGTTCCATGGATATCCCAGTCAATTGACTTAATGAGATATCTATATATCAATTAGCTGTTCACGTCGAATTGACGTAGATCAATTTTTTCGTCAATACCGCTCACATGACACGTTTGGACCGTTGCAGGGAAGAAAGAGAATCTTGCGCCGCTGACGTGACGAGTTTTGCTTCCTCACTTCCTGAGGTCTGGCACCTACATTCCGTAGGACGGGTCACGCCGCCTGGTAAAGCTCCAGCAACTCGCCGTCCGGACCGAACAGGGTGGCAACATCACACGGGCCACAGCCGGGCAATGCCACATGCCTGCGCGCGACGAGTTCGCCGCCCAGCGATTGCAGCTGCGCCAGGTCTGCGTCGAGGTCGTCACTTGCAAGACTGGCCGAGAGGATCCCGATGTTGGGCGGCAAGGCCTTGTCGCGTAGCGGGGCGTCGGGCAGATGTTCCATGTCCAGATAGGCAAACATCTCCACCCGACCCGGAATGATGTTGCCATTCTTCATCAGGTTGACGTTGTGGATCCGCACTGGGCGGTCGGTCCCAAGCAGTGCCTGCAATTCAGGGAAGTCCAGGGTGCGGTCAAACAGCACTTCGAAGCCGAGGGCGAGGTAAAAAGCTGACGATCGCGGCACGTCACGAGTGGCGATTGCGATGGTCTGCAACACGCTGACTTCCGTTTCCAGTGGTCCACGCAGTTCTCCGCCGCGTTCGTAGGAAAACACATCCAGGCGAATGCCATCCGGGTCGTCATTGATTGAATCGCGCACGGCAACTTGTTCGCTGACTTCCCAGTAGCTGGGCTCGTGGCCCGAGCTGCCACCGGCCGCGGTGATTGCGTGCATGGTGTCCAGTGCGTCGCGGCAGCGGAAGTTCAGCGCGTAATAGCCCGACCCGTTGTAGAGGTTGTCGGCGTTCCACAGGCGCTCGCCCGGCGAGTCGAAAGACGCCAGGCGAATGCGGCCGATGCCCGAGTCGTCTGCCGCAACAATCGCGTAGCGACCGCTCGTTGCCGGGTCAAAACGCCACAATGAGGCGAGCTCGGGCGAAATCTTTCCGGATTCCTTGACGTGGTATTGCAGCGATGCGGCGTAAAACGCGCACGCCTTGTCCAGGTCGCTCACCCCAAGGGTGACCAGCTTCACTTCAGACAGCATTTCGAATTCTCCGATCGGTGAATGGTTTCCGCAGCGGTATTCAGTTGACGGGTGCGAGGTCGTCCGGGTCCAGAGTCATCTGGTAGCTGAATTGCTGGGGGTGATACAGGATATTGAGCAGGTCCACCAAGCGCCCTGATGCGTCATAGGAGCGACGCTCCAACGCGAGCACGGCACTGCCGGGTTCCATCTGCAATTGCATCGCCACCACCGCATCTGCATTGACCGCTGACAGGGTCTGGCGCACTTGTTTGAGCTGGATGCCGATACGTTCAAACAACTTCAGGCGCGAGGTATTGCCCAATGCCTTCGCATTGAAATCTTCGTGGTCGGTGTGGGTCCAGCTGGTGTAGTGGCCGAATGGCGTCCCATGGTGGCTGCGCACTCGGACCGCCCGCGCCAGTGGTTCGCCAGCAGCCAAGCCGAACATCTCGCGGATCGGGGCCGGGGGAGCGACTTGTCCAAACTCGATCACATTCACATCCGTTGATTCCGCGAGGACGTGCAGGTTTTCAAGCAGGCCGACTAGCGGCACATGCATCGCCATCGGTTCGGCGCGGTGAATGACGTGCGTGCCGCGGCCTCGCTGGCGTTCGACCAAGCCAGCATTCGCAAGTTCGTCCAGTGCCCGCTTGGCAGTGATGCGAGATACGCCGAACGCGTCCGCCAGACCGAATTCGGTCGGCATCTGGGCGCCATACACAGGATCTCCAGCCAGGATCCGCGTCCGCAGGATGTTGAAGATTTGGTGGTAAAGCGGCAATGGGAGGTCCGCCCGCAGAAGATCTCTGGGCGTGGACGGCAACTGCAAAACGGCTACGGAATCGGGCATAGACATGCGTCCTTTCTTGCCTTAATGCTATAACTATAGATCATTGACAGTCTTTGGCGGGACATCATGCAAGCTAGCAACGAGGTGGTCCTGTGGCAACTCGACGCTCGGGTCGCCCGTCTCCGGATCAACAGGCCCGCCAAGCGCAACGCGCTGGCAAACGTCCATTGGGCGGCGATCGAGCGCTGCCTGGAAGAAATCCATGCCAGTGACGCCCGTCTGATCGTGCTGGAAGGCGTACCCGGTGCCTTCAGCGCTGGCGCGGACATCGACGAGTTGGGCGAACTGCTGGCCGATCCGCCCGCATTTGCCGCCAATAATGCCCAAGTACAATGCACCCAGTTGGCCCTGCAGCGCTCTCCTCTCACCACTATTGCCGTTATCGATGGTGTCTGCGTTGGTGGCGGCCTGGGCCTCGCGCTGGCGTGTGACCTGCGGGTCGGCAGCGCACGCAGTCGTTTCGGCCTGTCGCCGGCCAAGTTGGGATTGATCTATAGCCCTGAAGACAGTCGCCGCTTGGTCAACACCGTTGGTGTCGCGCGGGCCCGCGAAATGCTGCTTACCGGACGCCTGCTTTCAGCGGCGACTGCGGTGGAGTGGGGCCTATTGAACCGCTTGACCGGCGACGACGGCGTTGAAGCTGCGCTGGCATCGCTGCTTGATGAACTGGCAGCAGGCTCCCCGTCTGCTCGTGCCGGGATAAAACAGGTTCTAGCTTACCTGGGCGGCGACGCCCAAGCGGACCATGCCGTCGCCACCCGGGCGTTCAACGATGCGTTCGCCAGTGCCGACTTCGCCGAAGGCGCGGCCGCGTTCCTCGCCAAGCGCCCACCAAATTTCCAGTGAGTCCCATGCCATGACCATTGCCTACTTGATCATCGAAGCCCGCATCAGTGATCCGAAGAAGTTCCTCGACTACGCCGCCGCCGCCAGCGCGCTGGTCGCCCGCATGGGCGGTCGCTACGTGGTGATGCGCGGCGAGCAGCAATGGCTGGAAGGCCCAACGGATGCCGCCCGCACGGTGGTGTCGGAATGGCCTGATCGCGAGACTGCGCTGGCGTTTTGGAACTCCGAGGAGTACGCCAGGATCAAACCGCTTCGCGCCGGCACCGGCGACTTCCGCGTGCGCTTGGTGGATGCCGCCGCGCCCTCCGAACCGACCACAGGAACTCAAGCATGACCGAGGTTTACCGCGCCCTGGCGCTGCAGACGACGTGCCGCGCCGTCAATGCGTGCAGTGACGCTGCGGCCGCGCGCAGCAAGATCATTGAGAATATCGCCCGTGTCGATCGCCAGATCCGCGCCAGTAAGGCATTCATTGGCCAGGACCTGCGCCTGGTCGTGCTGCCGGAATATTTCGCCACCAGCTATCCGCTTGGGGACACCATTCCGGGTTGGTGCGAGAAGGCGGCCTTCGCGATGGATGGTCCCGAATACGATGCCTTGGCCAAGGTTGCGCAGGACAACAAGGTCTACGTCGCCAGCAATGCGTATGAAACCGACCGCAACTTCCCGGGTCTGTATTTCCAGGCCAGCGTGGTCTTCGATGACGCCGGTAACACCGTGCTGCGCTATCGCCGGATGGTGTCGTTGTTTGCACCGAGTCCCTATGACGTGTGGGACAAATACCTGGACGTGTACGGCATCGATGGCGTGTTTCCCGTCGCGCATACCGCGCTGGGCAGGCTTGCATGCGTCGCTTCAGAGGAAATCCTGTACCCAGAAATCGCACGCTCGCTGGCGCTGCGCGGCGCCGAAGTGTTCCTGCACTCGACCAGCGAAGTAGGCAGTCCCTCACTCACCCCGAAGGACACCGCCAAGCGCGCCCGCGCGTTCGAAAACATGGCGTACGTGGTCTCGGCCAACACCGCTGGCATCGTTGATGTCGACATTCCGGCGCACAGTACCGATGGCATGTCCAAGATCGTCGATGACCAGGGCCGGGTGATGGTGGAGGCAGGCGATGGTGAGTCCATGGTTGCCTTTGCCGAGATCGACATCCAGGCACTGCGCCGCCGCCGCGAGCGACCCGGCATGGGCAATATCCTCTCGCGCCTGCCAAAGGATGCGATTGCCAAAGGTCTTGCGCCCGCACCGCTGCAACCCAATGCGTTGCTGGCTGCCGGCCAGGTGCGCGTGCCTGAGCGCGCAGAATTCGCCCAGCGCCAACGCGCCACCATTGATGCACTCAAGACCGCAGGGATACTCGGCAATGACTGATTCCGCCCAAACCATTCCGCTGCGCGACCCGGCCACTGGCCAATGCGACGGCCAGCTCGCCGTTGTCTCCAAAGCCGAGGTCGACCAGATCGCCAAACGCCTGCGCACTGCGCAAGCGGACTGGGCGGCGCTGGACGTGCGCGAACGCTGCGATGCATTACGCGCCATGGCCGATGCGCTGGAGCGCAAGCGCGATGCCATGGTGGACGCGTTGCTGCGCGACACCGGCCGCTGGCAGGAATCCCTGATCGAAGTCGACAGCACCATCGGTGCGCTGCGCCGCTGGGCGGCCGATGCCCCGGCCTTGTTGCAGGCACCGGAACCGGTGCCGGGCAGTATGGGGTTCCTGCATAGCCGCCAGAACCTGGTGCCTTACCAGCTGGTCGGCGTGATCAGTCCATGGAATTTCCCGCTGTTGCTGAGCCTGATCGACGCCATCCCGGCGCTGGCCGCAGGTTGCGCCGTTCTGTGCAAGCCCAGTGAAGTGACATCGCGGTTTGTTGCGGTGCTGGAAGACGTGCTCGCGGAGGTGCCGGCGTTGCAGGCAGTGATCGCCATGGTGACCGGCGGTGGCAGCACCGGCGAGGCGGTGATCGGCGCGGTCGACACGATCTGCTTCACCGGCAGCGTGCGCACCGGCCGCCGCGTTGGCGAAGCGTGCGCAGCGCGTTTCATTCCGTGCTCGCTGGAACTGGGCGGCAAGGATCCCGCGCTGGTGTTGGCCGATGCCGACCCGGTTCGCAGCGCGCGTGCGATTGCGTGGGGCGGCTTCGTCAATGGCGGCCAGAGCTGCATGTCGATCGAGCGTGTCTACGTGGACGCAAAGATCGCCGAACCGTTCATCGCCGCACTGGTCGAGCAGGCCAAGAGCCTCAAGCTGACCCACCCGGATCCAAAAGCAGGCCAGATTGGCCCGATCATCTCGGCTGCGCAGATCGCCATCGTCCGTGACCAGCTTGCCGATGCGAAAGCACGCGGCGGCCGCGCTCTTGCCGGGGGTGAACTGATCGAACATGGCGGTACCTGGTGCCCGCCAACCGTGATGGTGGATGTCGACGAGAGCATGCCGATCGCCAGCGAAGAAAGTTTCGCGACGATCCTGCCGGTGATGATCGTCGCCAACGAAGAAGAAGCAATTGCACGTGCCAACGATTCGATTTTTGGCTTGTCCGCGGCCGTGTTCAGCGGTGATACCGAACACGCCGCACGCGTCGCCTCGCGCTTGCAGGCCGGTGGCGTGAGCATAAACGACGCCTGCCTGACCGGCATGATCCACACTGCGGAAAAGCAAAGTTTCAAGCAGTCAGGGCTGGGTGGTTCACGCATGGGCAGCGTGTCGATCCGGCGCTTCGTGCGGTCGCAAGCGCTGCTGGTGAATTCCGGCGTGGATGACCCTTGGTGGTTTCCCGCCACAACCTGACCGCAGGAGGCGGCCGGTCTGCAACCAGCGTCACATCTGCGCGTAGTTGGGACCGTCGCCGCCCTGCGGTGCGACCCAGACGATGTTCTGTGTCGGGTCCTTGATGTCGCAGGTCTTGCAGTGCACGCAGTTGGCGAAGTTGATCTGCAGGCGTTCTTCGCCCGGTTCGCCGAGGAACTCGTACACGCCCGCCGGGCAGTAGCGCGATTCCGGGCCGCCATACTCGGCCAGGTTGACGGTGACCGGGATGGCCGGATTCTTCAACGTCAAATGCGCAGGCTGGCTCTCGTCGTGGTGGGTACTACTGAGGAACACCGAGCTGAGGCGATCGAAGGTCAGCACGCCATCGGGCTTGGGATATTCGATTTTTTCGCGCGTGTTCGCAGGGTCCAGGCACTCGTGATCAGCCTTGGAGTGGCGCAGCGTCCATGGCGGATTGCGGATGCCGAGTTTCGGCAGTAGCCATTGTTCGATGCCGGTCATCAGCGTGGCCAGCAGGCGCCCCTTCTTGAACCACTGTTTGAAGTTCTTCGACTGTTTGAGCTCGTCATGCAGCCAGCTCGCTTCAAACGCGGCCGGATAGGCGGAGAGCTCGTCATGCGAACGGCCGGCAGCCAACGCGTCGAACGCAGCCTGCGCGGCTTGCATGCCGGTCTTGATTGCCGCGTGGCTGCCCTTGATCCGGCTGGCATTGAGGTAACCGGCTTCGCAACCGACCAGCGCGCCACCGGGGAACACGGTCTTGGGCAGTGACATCAGCCCACCGGCCGTGATCGTGCGAGCACCATAGGAAATACGCTTGCCGCCTTCCAGATGTTTGCGGATCGATGGGTGGGTCTTGAAACGCTGGAATTCCTGAAACGGACTCAGCCACGGGTTGGTGTAATCCAGCCCGACCACGAAACCGACTGCGATCTTGTTGTCGTCCGCGTGATACAGGAACGAGCCGCCATAGGTGTTGGAGTCCAGTGGCCAGCCAGCGGTATGCACGACCAAGCCGGGCTCGTGCTTGGACGGATCGACCTGCCACAGCTCCTTGATGCCAAGGCCGTAACTCTGCGGATCGCGGCCTTTGTCCAATTCGAAGCGTTCGATCAGCTGGCGCCCCAACTGGCCACGCGAACCCTCGGCGAAGATCGTGTACCTGGCGTGCAATTCCATGCCGCGCTGGAACTGGTCGCCTGGCTCTCGGTTCTTGTCCAGACCCATGTCGCCGGTGGCGACACCGATGACCGCACCAGCATCGTTATAAAGCACTTCGGCAGCAGCGAAGCCGGGGAAGATTTCCACGCCAAGCGCTTCGGCCTGGGTTGCCAGCCAGCGGGCCACTTCACCCAGGCAGACGATGTAGTTGCCGTGATTGTCGAAGCATTCCGGCAACAGCATGGCCGGGGTCGCCTTGGCGCCGGTCTCGCTGAGGAACAGGAACTCGTCGCGGGTGACCGGCTGGCGCAGCGGTGCGCCGCGCTCCTTCCAGTCAGGGAAGAGCTCGTCCAGCGCGCGGGTGTCCATGATCGCGCCGGAGAGGATGTGCGCGCCGGGCTCTGAGCCCTTCTCAAGCACGCATACCGACACCTCGCTACCCGAGTTGGCGGCGAGCTGGCGAAGGTGGATCGCGGTGGCCAAGCCGGCCGGACCGGCGCCGACCACGACGATGTCGTATTCCATCGATTCGCGGGGGCCGTAGGTGGCGATCATGTCTTGCGGGGTCATGGTGGTTCCACTGCTATTGATACGAAGTCGAGCTAGCCCTTGGCTGTGCTGACTTGCGCTGAGGCTGCTGTCAGGATTGCCGAGGGTGGCGCGTTCCAGATTGAACTTGCATGCGATGCCAAATACGCGAACACGCGCTCCAGATGCTTGATCCGATGCGGTTGGCCCATCACCCAAGGATGCAGGTTGAGCGCCAACAGACGGCCATGGCCGGTCTCGCGCGCCTCGGCGAGCAGGAAGTCGCAGGCGTCGATGATTTGGTCCGCGTACTCGGATTCGCTATGCAGGTTGTCGCCGACGATGAAGCGGTCCTCCAATTCCAGCGACAGTGGCAGGATCGACAGCGGGCCATGGTTGGTATTGAAGGTGTAGGGCAGTTCGTCATTGACCCAGTCCGCGCACCACTTGATGCCGGCTTCGCGCAGCAGCTCCGGCGTGCGTTCAGACTGCGAACGCGCGGGCGAGAGCCAGCCTTGGATTGGCTGGGTGGCGTAGGGTGACAACGCCTCCAGACTGCGCTGGATCCACTCACGTTCGCGCGCTTCGTCCAAGCCTCCGTAGTGAACACAGTCCATGTTCCAGCCGTGGCCGAGCAGTTCGAAGCCTGTCGCCTGCACCCGTCGCAGCAACGCCGGATAGCGCTCGGCCAGTTCACCGTTGACGGCGACGCTGGCTTGCAAGTCATGCTTTTTCAGTGCGTCCAATACACGGAACACGCCGACGCGGTTGCCGTAATCACGCAGGGTGTAATGGCGCAGATCAGGGTAGGGCATGGTCATGCTGCCCGGCGCCTTGAAGCCTTCGCCGGCCGGGTTCAGCGGAAAGTGCTCCAGGCTCAGGTTCAGCCAGAGCGCAAGTGGCTTGGAGCCTGGCCATGCGACCGGCGCACGCTGCGCGAGCATTGACCACGCGTAGCGGTCGTGGTCCATGCCGTGGCGGCGGCGCGGGTACGCCAAGTAGTCCGGGCTCAGGCTCATGCCGATTTCTCCTGCGCTACCGCATCCATCGACGCCAACGCCTCGTCGTAGTGGTGCTCAAGGTAGTGCGCGGCGATCTCGCGGCCGGTCGCCTTCCACACGCCGTCGTGGTTGCTGATGTAGTCCATCGCCTCCTCGAAGGCGCGCAGCCGGTGCGGGTGGCTGACCTGGTAAGCGTGCAACGGAACGCACATCACGGTGCCGCTTTCCGCGCCTTCTTCATACAAACGATCGAAGGCGTCCTTGATCATCTGCCCGTAGCGGCGTGGCTCGATCTTGTTGACCACGTACGTGATCGTGTCATTAAGCTCCAGCGAGTACGGCACCGACACAAACCGATTGCCGCCGCGGGTTCGCACCGGTGTCGGCTGGTCGTCATGGAACAGGTCGCAGGTGTACTTGCCGCCGGCTTCCGCAAACAAGTCGATGGTCGCGTTGGAATGTGACAGCGCCGGTGCCAGATAACCGTCGCAATGCTGGCCGGTGTGCTGCTGGATCAGTGCCATCGACTCCTCGATCATCTCGCGTTCCTGCGCCTCGTCCATGCCGTAGGTGTAGCGCGTGTTGTAGATGCCGTGGCTGAAGAATTCCCAGTCGCGCTCTGCCGCCAGTTCGATCACTTCCGGGTGGTGGATCAGCGTTGCCGCGGATAGCGATACCGAGCCGCGCAAGCCGTACTTGTCCATCACCCGCATCATGCGCTGGTGGCCGACGCGGTTGCCGTAATCGCGGGTGGCATAGCCGAGCACATCGGGCAGTGGCCGCGGCCATGGTTTGCGCTGCGGGTTGGGCGGTGGCGCGTACTCGTAGAACTCGATGTTGGGCGCGATCCACAGCGCGACCTTGGCATCGCCAGGCCAGCGGATTTTCGGCCGACTGTCATAGGGCCAGTAGTCGTACAGCCCTGGATCGGCTTTGTGGTCGGGAGCGCTGGTACTCATGGCGCGACCTTGCGTAGCTGTGCCTCCACGTCGGCCATCGATTCCACGTCGGCGTACTTCAGCATGATGTCGGCAAGGTTGGCGAAGTGCGGGATCTCATGTTTGTCGGCCACGCATTCTTCAACCACGATCGTGCGGAATCCGCGCGACAGGCTGTCCACCGAGCATGCACGCACGCAGCCGGAGGTCGAGCCGCCGGTGATGATCAGCGTGTCGATGCGGTGGAAGGTCAGCAGCGACCACAGGTTGGTTTCAAAGAACGGGCTGGCCATCAGCTTGTGCATGACGATGTCGCCGGGCTGCACGTCGGCGCGCGGGTCGAACTGCGCACGCTCGGAACCGTGCTTGATGTTCTGCAGCGAGTCCGGCGTATTGGTGCGGGTGCCCCAGACGCCGGCGTCTTCGCCCGACTCCAGATACGCCACATAGGTCCAGATCACCGGCAGTCCGCGCTCGCGGCACAGTGCTGAGAGCGTGTTGATGTGTTCGATTTGCCGCGGGTCGGTCTGGTAGGCGGTCTTGAACGCGTCCATGTCGGTGTAGGCGCGCTGCACATCGATATTGACGATGGCAGGGCGCGTGCCGAAGCCGAATTTGGCGCGGTTGCGGTTCGCTTTGACTTGCGCCCAATACTCGCGGGCGGTGAGGTCGGACGTTTCCATTACAGGCATGTCGAGTCTCCTTGGAACAATGAATCCTGAGTCAATCGGTCAAGAAGCGATCCGGGCCAGGCGGATGCGCTCGTCACGGACCAGCGTCGACATGAATAGCGCAAGCACGATCAGGCCAAACACAAGCTGGAAGGCCGGCTTGTAACTGCCAGTGAGGTCGAAAATCTTCGCGGCCATCCAGATGCCCATGCCTGCCGTGGTGGCATCGAGCAAGGTGATTGTCCCGAGGATTTTGCCTGCCGACGATAAACCAAACGCATTCACCGCCAGCAGTTGGATCATCGTGTACAGGCCACCCCAGCCGAGGCCGAAGAGGATCAGCGAGTACCAGATCAAGTCGGCACGCATCGTCGCGAGGATGAATGCGCCGGTGGCCATGATCGTTAGATTGAGCAGGAACACGGCCTTTGGCGGAATCACATCTGAAAGCATTCCGAACAGGAACTTGCCGACCATAGCCAGACCGAACATCAGGGCCAGCGCGTTGCCGGCCTGGGCGGGCGCGAACTGGAGGTCGCGCATGTGCAGGAACAGGTTCTGCGAGACCGCCATGATCGAGAAGAAGGTGGCCATCGCAACGATTGCCAACGCCCAGAAGGTGCGCGTGCGCAAGGCCTGCTTGTAGGTCAGGTCGGGCAACGTGACGATGTTGGCGGCCGCGTCTGAGATTGCTTTTGCGGCGACCTTGTCAGTGCCCCACGGCTTGATGCCACCGGGCTGCGGACTGCGTACGAGGAAAAAGGCGATGACTAGGAACGTCAGCGGGATCAACGTTTCCCACATGAAGGCGGTCCGCCAGTTCATGTTCATGGTTTCCATGAGGTACACCCCCAGCCTGGGGAACAGCATGCCGCCCATGCTGGTGCCGACCAGTGCGATGCCGATCGCGGTACCCCGATTCACTGCGAACCACTGCGAGACGTAGATGACCGATACGGTCAGCCCGGCCGCGACCAGTACCACGCCGAAACCGACGTGGATCAGGTACAGGTGCAAGAGCGAGTGGATATGCGCGTAAGCGAAGTACAGGCCCGATAGCAGGGCGATACCGGCAAGGATCAGCTTGCGCGGTCCGGCACGGTCAATCACCACGCCGATGAAAGGCCCAAGCCAGCCGGCCAGCACCAGCGTGATCAGGTCACGCAACTTCAGTTCGCTGCGGGTCCAACCGAATTCTTTCAGGAGCGACTCGTCGAACGCGGTCAGGCCAGTCACGATCAAGCCGTTTGACGTGAGCAGGATCAGCAACCCCATTACCGCCATCAGCCACGGAAAATAGCGCTTCATTCTCATACCTCTGCAGGTTGTGTCATCGACGCGAGCGTCGACTGGAAGGAGAAATCCGCGGCTGGCGTTGACCGGCAACGGCTGGCATGCCTACACTTTGTCCGGACAAAGTGTGCCACAGTCGAATGCCCCGGAGGAAGCCATGAATACCGTGATCGTTCTTTTCAACCTCAAACCCGGCGCGAGCGCTGCGGATTTCGAGAACTGGGCGCGTGAACACGACCTGCCGACCGTCAACGCATTGGCCTCGATCGACAGCTTCGAGACGCTTCGCTCCAAGGGCCTGTTGATTGGCGAGGGCAAGCCGCCTTACGAATACATCGAGATCATGCGTGTGCCGGATATGGCGGCGTTCGGCGCGGACCTGTCGGCGCCGGCGGTACAGGCAGGCGCGGCGCAGTTCCAACAGTTTGCCGACAATCCGATTTTCATCCTTGCCGAGTCGATCTGAGGCTGCCATGACCGTTGAATCTTCGCCGTTGCCGTCACCGCGCTACACCGAACTCAAGGGCAAGGTCGCCCTGATTACCGGCGCCGGCCGCGCCGGTGGCCTGGGCGAGGGCATCGCCCGCCGCCTGGCTGCCGAGGGCTGCACGGTGGTCATTACCGATATCGGCAAGGGCCGTGGCGACCAGATGCCGGTCGACGCGATCGGCACCGACGAAGAAATGGCGCGCACTGCTGCAGCGATCCGTGAGGCTGGCGGTGATTGCATCGCAATGGCGTTGGACGTGCTGGAAGAGAGCCAGGTCAAGGCAGTGATCGCGAAGACGGTCGAGCGTTTCGGCGGCATCGACATCCTCGTCAACAACGCCGGCATCGGCTACCTGATGAAGTCGCTGGTCGATGTGGAAGCCGAGGAGTGGGACGCGGTGCTGGGCGTCAACCTGCGCGGCGTGTTCCTGTGCACCAAGCACGCAGCACGGGCGATGATCGCGCAAGGCCGCGGCGGCCGGATCATCAACATCGCGTCGCAGGCTGCCAAGAGCGGCGTGCCGCATGCAGGCGCGTACTGCGCGTCCAAGCATGGCGTCGTCGGCCTGACCCGCGTGAGTTCGATCGAGCTGGGAGAGCACGGCATCACTGCCAATGCCATATGCCCCAACCATGTCACCACGGGGCTGGGTGCCTGGCAAAACGACTACTTCGCCAAGCTGCGTGGCCTGAGCGTGGATGACTACCTGGCGCAGATGCGTGCGCGCATTCCTCTGGGTCGTGCCGGTTTGCCGTCCGACACCGCGGCCGCGTGCGCGTTCCTGTGCTCCGACGATGGTGCCTACGTCACCGGCGAGGCAATGAATGTATCCGGCGGCGAAGAGACGCACTGACGGCGAGGTTTCCTGCCAACGACAACGGCAGCGGCGACCTAAATAACGATCCATTGATGCAGCCACGAGGCCCGCATCGCAGAAACGGAGGATTCGATGTCCCACACAACTTACGCCTGGCCCAATGACGCACGACTGGCACTGTCGGTGGTGGTCAATCTGGAGGAAGGCTCCGAATACAACGTCGGTGAAGGCGACAAGATCACCGAGCCGGTGGACGAACTGGCGGTCAGCCTGACCAAGCCGGTCCGCAATTACGGCAACGAGTCCAACTACCGCTATGGCGTCAAGGAAGGCCACGCGCGCGTGGCTGCACTGCTGGACAAGTACGACGTGACTTCGACTTGGACCGCTGCGGCGCTGGCACTCGAACGTGCGCCCGAGATCGCTGCTTACCTGCATGGCAGCCGCCACGAGACGTGCTCGCATGGTTGGCGCTGGATCCACCAGTACCGCCTCGATGAAACGCAGGAGCGTGAGTTCATCCGCAAGGCGGCTGACAGTATCGAGCGCACGACGGGCACGCGTCCGGTCGGCTGGCTGTCGCGCTACCTGCATACCGCCGTCACCCGCCGGTTGCTGCAGGAAGAGGGCTTCCTGTACCACATGGATGACTACTCGGCCGACGCCCCGTTCTGGGCACCGGTGGATGGATCCGACAAGCCCATGGTGATCGTGCCTTATCAGCTGGACACCAACGACATGAAGATGTGGCTGGCGCCGTCCTACCTGCCCAAGGACTGGCTGGACTACGCCATCGACAGCTTTGACACCCTTTACGAAGAGGGTGCCAACGCGCCGCGGATGATGTCGCTGGGCTTGCATCTTCGGATCATCGGGCGGCCCGGGCGGATCGGTGCGCTGGAGAAGTTCTTCCAGTACGTCGCCAGCAAACCCAAGGTCTGGTACGCGACCCGTCGCGGCATCGCCGAACACTTCATCTCCCACGGCGCAAAGCAGGTCATCACGCCATGAGTAATTCCACTCCGGGCGACGTGCTTGTCAATCCGCGCCGTTGCCTGATGTTCGTGCCCGGCTCGCGCCCGGAACGTTATGCCAAGGCAATCGCGACTGGCGCCGACCAGGTCTGCATCGATCTTGAGGACGCCGTGGCACCCGGCGACAAGGACAGCGCGCGCGCCTCGGTGTTCGCGTTTCTTGCCGATGCTCCCGAGTCGTACAGCGAGATCGGCCTGCGCCTGAACCCGCTGTCTACCGAACTGGGTCGCAAGGACCTCGCCGAGCTCAAGGCTTCTGGCTTGGCACCGGCGTTCGTGATGCTGCCCAAGGTCGAGACCGTGCAGGAGCTGCTGGATGCCGACGCAGTGCTGGCCGGCACTGACACAGGACTGATCGCGCAGATCGAAACGCCGCTTGGCTTGTTGGACGCGCGTGAGCTTGCCCGCGCTACACCACGTTTGCAGGCGCTGATGTTCGGCGGCTTCGATTTCATCGTTGCGCTGCGTGGGCGCGCCAGCTGGGAGAGCTTCTTCCACCCGCGCGTGCAGCTGGCAGTGATCGCTGCTGAAGCCGGCATTGGCTGCATCGACGTGCCATACCTCGACATCAAGGACGAGGCGGGGATGGTGGACGAAACAGACCGCGTCATCGCCTTGGGCTTCACCGCCAAGGCCGCGATTCATCCGGCCCAGGTTGACCCTATCCAGCAGCGTTACCTGCCGACCGTTTCCGAATTGGAACGCGCAAAGCGCGTGGTGGCTGCATTGCAAGCCAACCGCGGCGAGGCGATCCAGCTGGACGGCAAGTTGGTGGATCGCCCGATCGAAATCGCCGCCGAGCGCGCCATCGCGTTGGGCGTCCACGGCGCACGTCCGGACTGATCACTTCGACACACCGCAAATCCCGTTTTGCATGTCCCTCCCCAACATTTCACACGCAGCTCCCCAGAAAAAGGAAATCCCCATGGTCCAGTCAGCCAAGAAGGTCGGTGAGAACCGTTACCGCGAAACGTTCGGTCGGTTCTTCGAAGAGTTCAACGTCGGCGATATCTACGAACATCGGCCGGGCCGCACGATCACCGAAACCGACAACACGTGGTTCACGCTGTTGACGATGAACACGCACCCGATGCACTTCGACAAGGAATACGCGAAGGCGTCCGAGTTCGGCAAAATTATTGTTTGCTCGCCTTTCACCGTCGCGTTGATGGTCGGCATGAGCGTCACCGACGTCAGCCAGAAGGCCGTGGCCAACCTGGGCTGGTCGGAAATCAAGATGACCTTCCCGCTGTATGTCGGCGACACCCTGTATGCCGAATCCGAGGTTCTGGAAAAGCGCGAATCGAAGTCGCGTCCCGGCGCCGGCATCGTCACCTGCCGGACCATTGGATTGAACCAGGACGGCAAAGAGGTCTGCACCTTCAGTCGCACGATGTTGATCGCGCGCGAAGGGCATTCGATTGAAGACAAGGTCAACTACTGAGCCCAATGCCATGAATGCACACGCCAATAACGCCGAAGACGCTGCCATCTGGAGCGCAGACGACGAGCGCACCTTGCTCGACACGATTGATGCATGGGTGGAGAAATCCGTCGCGCCGATCGCAATGGAATACGACCAGGAAGACAAGTACCCGCACCACCTTGTCGAGGAGATGAAGGATCTCGGCCTGTTCGGCGCAACCATCTCCCAGGAATACGGCGGTCTCGGCTTGCCGGCAGGCATCTACGCCAAGATCGTCACCCGCATTGCCTCGGTCTGGATGGCGCCGACTGGAATCTTCAACTCGCATCTGATCATGGCTTCGGCCATCGAGCGTTGCGGTACCGAAGAGCAGAAGCGCCACTACCTGCCGCTGATGGCGACGGGCGAACTTCGCGGTGGACTCGGCCTGACCGAACCCAACGCGGGTACCGACCTGCAAGCGATCCGCACCGTAGCGAAGCTCGAAGGCGACCATTACGTCGTCAACGGCGCCAAGACATGGATCACCAATTCGCTGCACGGCAACATGATCCTGCTGCTGGTCAAGACCAATCCGGATGCGGAGCCGCGCCACCGCGGCATGAGCATGTTGATTGCCGAGAAGGGTGACGGCTTCATCGTTGCGAACAAGATGAAGAAGAGCGGCTACCGTTCCATCGACACCTGTGAACTGGTATTCCAGGACTACAAGGTGCCGGTCAACCGCTTGCTGGGTGGCGTGGAAGGCCAGGGGTTCAAGCAGACCGTTGGTGGACTGGAACTGGGTCGGATCAACATCGCTGCGCGCGGTGCTGGCATCGCCGAAGGCGCGCTGCGCCTGTCGGTGCGCTACGCCCAGGAACGCAAGACCTTCGGCGTGCCAATCTGCGAACATCAGGCCATCCAGCTCAAGCTGGGTGAAATGGCCTCGCGGGTGGAAGCCTCCAAGCTGTTGATCGAAAGCGCTGCGCGCGCCTACGACACCGGGCAGCGCTGCGACATGGAAGCGGGCATCGCGAAATATTTTGCCACTGAAACCGGCGCCTACTGCGCGGAGGAGGGCATGCGCATCTTCGGAGGCTACAGCTACTCCACCGAGTACGAGATCGAGCGGTTCCACCGCGACGCGTTGCTGATGTGCATCGGCGAAGGCACCAACGAGATGCAGAAAATCATCATCGCGAAGCAGCTCATCGCCCGTAGTCCCATCTAGTTTGGAGTTGGCAGCATGAGTGAGCTTCCCCTCAAGGGCGTGCGTATCCTGGCCGTCGAGCAGTACGGCGCCGGGCCGTATGGCTCGATGCACTTGGCCGACCTGGGCGCGGAAGTGATCAAGATCGAGTCGCCTCCCGGCGGCGATGTGTCTCGATTCACTGGCCCGTACTTCCTCGGTGAAGGCGACAGCCAGTTCTTCCAGACGTTCAATCTCAACAAGCATTCGTTGCGCTTGGACCTGAAGAGCGCAGAGGGTCGCGAGGTGTTCGAGAAACTTGTCGGCACTGCCGATGCGGTGCTCAACAACCTGCGTGGCGACCAGCCGGGCAAGCTGGGGCTTGACTACGCCACGCTGGGCAAGGTCAATCCGAAGGTGGTGTGCGCGCACCTGTCTGCTTATGGCCGCGACAACGAGCGTGCCGCGTGGCCGGGTTACGACTACCTGATGCAGGCCGAAGCCGGCTTCATGTCGCTGACCGGCGAGCCGGGGCAGCCACCGGCGCGGTTTGGCCTGTCGATGGTCGACTTCATGACCGGCACCACGATGGCGATGGGCCTGCTGGCGGCGCTGGTCGGCGCGATGCGCAGTGGCAAGGGACGCGATGTCGACGTCAGCCTGTTCGATGTCGCCCTGCACCAGCTCAGCTATCCGGCCACCTGGTACCTCAACGAAGGCCACGAGACGACGCGGCTGGAGCGTTCCGCGCATCCCAGCACCGTGCCGTGCCAGGTGTATCGCACCTCAGATGGCTGGGTGATGGTGATGTGCATGCTCGAGAAGTTCTGGCAAACCTTCATCGCCGGCATCGACCGTCCGCAGTTCGGCACCGATCCGCGGTTTGCCGACTTCCCGGCACGCCGGGAACACCGCGAGGCGCTGACCCCGCTGGTGGACGAGGCGCTGATGCAGCATGACACCGCCTACTGGACTGAACGCTTTGCCGGCCAGATGCCGATCGCACCGGTGTTCGACATCGCCCAGGCGCTGGACAATCCTTACGTTGAACGCATCGGCATGTTGCAGTCGGTCGACCACCCGCAGGGCGCGCAGCGCATGTTGCGCAACCCGATCAAACTCGATGGCAAGCGGCTGGATGGCGTCGCCTGTCCGCCACTGAGCGCAGACGCGGACGCGCTGCTGGCCGAGCTGGGATACAGCGCGGAAGATCGTGCACGGCTGGTCGCACAGGGTGTGGTCTGAGGCGCTAATTTGTTGACTGCGCGGGGCGCGTCCGCGCCTCGTCTTGCTGGAGTCGAAGATGAAACTCGATGGCGTGCGTGTCCTCGATCTGTCGTTGTTCCTGCCAGGTCCGCATCTGACGATGATGATGGCCGATCACGGCGCCGACGTGATCAAGGTCGAGCCCCCCAGCGGCGAACCGGTGCGTGACGTCGGCCTCAAGCAAGCCGGCGTGTCGACCTGGTTCCGCAACACGCATCGCGGCAAGCGCTGCATCGTGCTCGATCTGAAGAGCGAGGCCGGCAAGCAGGCGTTTGCGCGACTGGTTGAACGTGCGGACGTGGTGGTTGAGGCATTTCGTCCCGGCGTCGCCAAACGGCTCGGCATCGATTACGACACGTGCAAAGCACTGAACCCGCGCATCGTGTATTGCTCCATCAGTGCCTACGGCCAGACCGGGCCGAAGGTGCTGCGACCCGCGCACGACTTGGCGATGCAGGCCGACAGCGGCGTGGTCAGCCTCAATCTTGGCCCCGATGGTTCGCCAGCCTCACCGCATATGCCGGTGGCTGACATGGCCGGCTCGCTGATGGCACTTTCGGCGATCCTGATGGCGTTGTATCGACGCGAGAAGACCGGGCAGGGCGATTACATCGACCTGTCCATGCAGGACGCGCTGATGGCCTGGTTGCCCAATGTGCTTGGCCCGCCGTTCGCGGAACAGCGAGATCCTGTGGTCAAGGACGAGCGCAGCTGGGGTGGCAATGCGTTCTACCGACTGTATCGCTGCATCGACGATCGCTGGCTGGCGCTGGGCGGCGCCGAGCACAAGTTCGCTGACAACCTGTTGGATGCGCTGGGTCGGCCCGATCTGGCGCCGCTGTGCACCCTCCCGCCCGGTCCGGGCCAGGATCCGGTCAAGGCGTTCCTGGCAGAAACCTTCGCTACCCGCACGCTTGCCGAGTGGATTGACTTCATGGAGCCGCTGGACGTCTGCTGGGCCCCGGTCAAGACGTTGACCGAAGCATTCAACGACCCGCACACGCAAGCGCGCGAGATGGTCTGGACAGCACCTGACGGTGGCACTCACCTTGGTATTCCGATTCGATTCGCAAACGAACCGGGCCGCATCAATCCGACCCTCGATAGACTCGGTCAATCGACGGCTGAGGTGCTTGCCGAGCTTGGACTGCCTACATGACTGACATCTGCAAGCGCACGACCGTCTTCGTCCGTGATGCCGAGGCATCGGCCCGGTGGTACGAAGCTGTCTTCGGCATGAGCCGATGGATGGATACCGCATTTACCTTGTCTGGTACTCAACTAGCGGCGGGTAACAAAGGAGACCAGACGCGTCTGGTTATCATGAAGGCCAAGGACGACACGATCGGCATGATTGGTCTGTTGCAATGGATCGATCCGCCGATGCCGATACCGGAAACACTCCCGCGGCAGATCGCGTTCGGAGCACCGGTGTTCGTCATGGCGGTGGAAGATTGCGCTGCTTGCACGGATCGAGCAAGAGCAACGGGTTCCCACATACATTGCGAACCCCACCTGTGGAGCGTAAACGGAGCAGATGGTCGTCAAATGACGATGCTCGGCGCGGGATTCTTTGATCTGGACGGATATTTTTTTGAAGTAAATCAGCAGATCCAGTAGGTCTGTGGATCAACCTTGGTAGAGCTGCAAAGCAGCAGCATCGGAGCCTGTATGAGTGGACTGAGATTCCAACGTGGCAATCATGTCGTGCGTGATCTGGACCGGTCGCTTGCGTTCTATCGCGATGTGCTTGGCTTCAAGGTCGCTTTTACGTTGCCGCACAATCCAGAAAGCTACAGCTACCCCGTCTTCGATATTCCGCGTGACCGGGAAATGCGCTTTTGCGTGCTGTCCACGGCCACTCAGGAAAGGGTCATGGCGCTGACCGAAGTCACCGGCGCGGACCTACCTCAAGTACCGCATCCAAGGCGCACGGCGATCGTGCTGGAAGTTGACGATCCTGATGCGGTGGTCACTGCGTCACGTGCCCTGGGTCTGCAGGTCTATCCCGAAGAGGTCCTGCACACACAGGATGGCCGCAAGGGCCGTGAGATCGGAATCGTGGATTTCGACGACCATCTGGTGGTGATTTACGCCATTTCCGGAACGGCGCAGTGAAAGCGTGGCCAGGCGCAAGGCACGGATGGACCCTGACCATCCTGCTGACGCTCGCCTATATCCTGTCCTACGTGGACCGTTCGATCATCGGGATGATGATCGAGCCGATCAAGGCAGACCTGGGGCTCAATGATGAGCAGATGGGCTACCTCATCGGTCCGGCATTCGCACTGTTCTACGCAACGATCGGTTTGCCGTTGGGTTGGCTTGCGGATCGACGTAGCCGTACCCGGCTGGTCGCCATCGGCATCGCGTTGTGGAGCGTGGCAACGGCCTTTTCGGGCATGGCAAGGGGGTTCGGCCACCTGTTCGTTGCGCGCATGGGCGTGGGTGTTGGTGAGGCCGTGCTCAGCCCCTGCGCGATGTCACTCATCAGCGACAGCTTCCCACCCGAGAAGCGCGGCAAGCCCGTCGGAGTCTACTCAACTGCATTGTCCCTGGGCGCCGGCATCGCATCGCTGATTGGCGCGGGCGTGCTGGCTTGGGCGCAGACATCGTCGGATGTCGAACTGCCAATTCTCGGCGCGGTTCGTCCATGGCAAATGGTATTTCTGGCGGTCGGAATTCCGGGAATGTTGCTGTCCTTGCCCTTCCTGTTCCTGCGCGAACCCGAGCGACGGCAGGTTCGAGGCCAAGCTGCAGCAGGCAGCGGGTTCGGGGAAATGCTTCGATACGTGCGACACCGCTGGCGGGCATTTGGTGGCCTGATCGCGCTGGTCGCCGCTATGACGATCACCGCCTACAGCCAGGGATTCATGGCCAGCGGATTCGTGCGTCATTTTGGCTGGCAGATCCAGGACTACGCCTTGGTGAACGGCTTGATTAATTTGGCTTTCGGGCCTGTCGCCGTCGCAACAACCGGCGTGCTGTGTGATCGCTGGCGTGCTGCTGGCCGGCAAGATGCGCCTTTCAGAATGTTGGTGATTGGTTTGGCGGTCATGGCGTTTTCGGGGTCCGGGGCCATGTTGATGCCAAGCGCCACACTGGCGTTCGTGATGTTGGGCATCACCACAGTAGCTATGGGTGTAGTGACCACCACCGGCATCATTTCCCTGCTGGATATTGCACCCTCGAATATGCGCGGACAGATAGTCTCGCTCTACTACATGGCAATCAGCATTGCTGGGCTCGGTATTGGTCCGACCAGCGTCGGGATTTTCTCCAGTCGTATTTTCGGTGAGGAAAACCTGCACCTCGCGCTGGCTGCCGTGCCGATCACGTTTGCATTGATTCCGCTGCTGTTTTCGAGCGCCATTGGTCGCCACTATCGACATGAACGGCAAGCCATTGCGCAGCTTGAGCTTTCCTCGGCGAAGCCGGATTAAAAGTTCGACTTCCGGAGAATCATCCGTTTGCTACAAGGATCCAATGCCGGATTTCCACTAGGGAACCTTTGAGCAATTCGAAAATATAGCCGTCTTTCCCGGGAAAGCGGGGATCCAGCGACTCTAAGCCATTGAAAATAAAGATACTGGATGCCCGCCTTTGCGGGAATAACGATCAAAAGCAACGTTATTCAGACTTTCCCTGGTGGGAACCGTAGTACGCAGAAAAAAAGCCTCAAGTCGCATCAGCGGCTTGAGGCTTTGTTCAAGATTGGCAATCTATACAAGCAACATTCGAAATCTTGCTTGAAATCTTATTTCGCCTTCCAGCGGCTTGCTTTATCCATGAGCACTTTCATCTGCGCGCCGCTATCCGGCAGTTGATCAATGGGCACGTCCAGATGGTTAAGCGGGAATGCCTGTTGGTACTGCTCGAATACCGGACGTGTCACGTCCACTGGATAATCAGGAATCTTGCGACCTTTGCGCAATTTTCCGATATCAATTTCAGCTTCAATGATGGCTTCATCATTGCTCGGGTCTTCCGCCAATATTTCGCCCGTCGGACTCACGATGATCGACCCGCCACCCATCTTGGCCCATTGGCTATCCGCCGGAAACGTGATGTTCGACATGGCGGAGTAGAAGTTATTGAAGCTCGCAGTGGCCATCACGTCGAGTTTGGAAAATAGCGTGGATGTCCGGAACATGATCTCCACGCCACGCATCGCGAAGGCGTTGTACACCATGGTGTCGCGCTGCACCGTGCTCACCGCGATGTTGCCGTACTCGGTTCGCAGCACCGGAAACAGCGCTTCTTCCCCGTACATGGCTACATAACGGTCGTAGACGTTCTCGATGGTGGTGGTGGGAATCTCCATCCCAGGCTGGTAATTTTTGACGTTGCGGGTTTTCCAGAATTTCTCAATCACCTCACCGTTTCTGCCAATCACCGCATTCAGGCTGAGGATATGGCCCGGCCATGCGTCATCCCGGGCGTAACTGCCGAAGATGATGTAGGTGTCACATTCTTTTGCAAGCTTGCCCAAGGCAGCGGTCTCGGGGCCCGGAATCTTGATGGTGAATTTGAGTTTCTCTTCCCTTTTTCCGTCCGAATATCCGGTCAACGGGAATTCATTGAACAGGATGAAATCAGGTTTCTTGCCCTCGGTACAGGCCCTTTTCGTCAGGGCTGTCATCTGTTCCAGGTTGTGGGCAAGGCCGTCATTGATATCTGGAAAGTCCTGAAGGTTTCGCGTCAGGTTTTGCACAACCTTGATTACGACCTTTTCTTTTTCCAGGGGCACTTTGGCGTAGTTGCCATCTTTCGCAACTTGCGTAGCTGCAACTTGCGTAGCCGCATGTGTGCAGCCGCTGGAAAGGAGAGCGGCCAGGGCCAGGATTCTCAACGTTGTATTTGTCATATCTGATCTCTACTCAGGGGCACCGCGACATCAATGCGTTGCCAGGGATTAGTAAGGAATAAAGCCGTCACTTATCGCTCAGTCCTGTAGGGGCTGCCCCCCAAAGCTGTCGCCGGTGATCTGCTTCCAGTTGTGGCTTGCGCGCTTTTCGTCGATCAGGGTTCGCTGGATCAGCACGCCCTTCTTGTACCAATGCCAGATGCG
Organism: Thauera sp.; assembly: GCA_035433105.1. Lineage (GTDB taxonomy): Bacteria > Pseudomonadota > Gammaproteobacteria > Burkholderiales > Rhodocyclaceae > Thauera. The sequence goes on along the minus strand of DAORUJ010000005.1, from coordinate 7,747 downwards.
GTTGCGCAGGTTGCCGCAGTCCGATAGCTGAATCATTTCGTATAACTCAAGCCCTTCCTCGCCCTTGCGCTGCCAATAAAGCATCAGGGTACGGTGGAAGTCGTCTTCTGGAACCTGGGTGCACCAGCCGTAAATCAGCTCGTTATCGAAGATGATCCTGCCAAACGAGTAGGTGGTCTTGAAGTCACGGATCTCGGTGCGGCCATCGGCCCAGCTGTAGTTGTTGGTCTGGTGGTAGGGCACTGCATCGTCGCCGGTAATGCGGCAGATCAGGCGCGACGCATGTTCATCAGTCTTGTTGCCGTCGGCATCGTAGTATCGATACATGCCGTCCCAAACGCCTTCGTGGCGGGCCAGTGAGGGCATGTGCATTTTCAGGTCGATCATTCCGGTTCCTCGCTTGTGGGTGTCTTGCAGGTGGACGCGGTGCATCGCACGGCATCAGGGTGATGGACGTTATTCGTCGTCGCGCATCTGAGCGATCAGGTCGGAAAGCGGCAGGTCCTTGCCCCCGTTTTCCAGTGCTTCGGTTTCCTGCTGTACGAGTCGCAACACGCGCGCGATGTACTGCTGCATCCAGGTGGTGCGCTCCGCCTCCGCAGTCGCGTCCGGCTTGAACTGCTCAAGTTCGGCGCGGGTCGCGACACCCTTCGACTCCAGTAGCCGCTCCAGCGCGTCCAGCCGCTGACGGGTAACTGCATGCTCCATCGCGATCACCATCGCGATCGACAGCACACGCTCGACGTCTGGGTCCTTGAAGAAATAGGGGCGCTTGCCCTTGGGGCGGGTGCCGGCAAGCACGATCGGATCAATGTCGGCGATGTCGGGAAAGTGGCTCATTTCCACGCTCCAAACATGGTCCAGAGTGCCGCACGTCCGTAGTCCTCGCCGTCATTGCTCGCCTCCGGGAAGATGCTGCGATCCACGACGCCAGCAACCGTCGTCTCGAAATACTTGCTGTCGTCAAAACCGGCCGAGGCCATCATCTTGCGCAGGTCGTATTCGTGCATGACGCTCCAGAACGGCTCGTTGTTGTTATAGGCATCCCAGTCGCGCACGAACGCTTCATACGGATCCATGCCGTGATACTGCGGCTGCTCAAGGTTCGCCGAAAGGCCACCCTTGGCGAGCAGGCGATTCACCTCACGCAGGGTCTTGGGCATCGACTTGGCCGAGCTCTCGTGCCAGAACATCGCGGTGCTGATGATGTCGAAGTGCCCGTCAGGGTAGTCCAGTGATTCGGCATCGGCCTGGCGGAAAGTGAGGTTTTTCACGCCCATCGAACGCGCACGGGCGTGGGCGTAACGCAGCATCGGTGCGGCGACATCGACTGCGATCACTTCGGCGTCGGGGAATGCTTGCGCCAGTGGCACCACGTTGTGGCCGACGGTGCAGCCCAAGTCCAGGATCCGGCGCGGCTTGAAATCGGGATATTCCTTCTGCAGCCACTGCGCGAGCGCCTGGCCGCCACCGTCGTTGTAGCGACCGAGCATGCCGCCGGTGGTGGCGAAGATGCCGGCGTCGTAATTGGCGCCGGCGGAGATGTCATCGGCGACCAGTTCGGTGTGATACCCGCCGGGCATGCAGTGGATGTCAACCGCGCTGACATGGCGCGGCACCGCCACCGTTGGGTCGAGCTGGAGGTTGGGTGAGCCGTCGTTGAGCTTGCGCGCCTTCTCGATCAGTGGACCCAACTGGCGCAGGACCATGCCGCGCCCCGCCTGTTGGCGCATTTCCATGGTGTTGCGGCGCAGGGCGCTCCAGGTCTGGTAGATCGGATCGCCGATCATCGCCTTGCGCACTTCGTGACGCGTCTCCGGAGCACGCCCCTGGGCCTGTTCGAAGGCTGGCTTGACGCGCTTCTCGTAGGCCACGCGCACTTTAGGGCTGAGCTTGGTGGACAGGTACCCATTCATATTCGCCAGGAAGTCGAAACGTGCCGTGTCGTCGTGACCACTTTCCGGGAAAACATCATGACGACCGACGTGCTGCCAGCTGGGGGGAAGGGCTTGCTGGGACATGGTTGGCTCCATAGGCGGGACGGGACGGGGGGCTTGCATTTCTGCAAATGACTGGACAATCATGCACTAATGATATAGCTATATATCATCTTACAGGGCACGATGAAGCTGATTCAGCGGATTTGCGCCGGTTCTGCTGGACTGAAAGCGCTGCCTTCACCCCCAAATTCGAACTCCAATGAGGTATCAACATGCTGCGACTCTTTTCGTTACTAGCCTTGGCCACATCTGCGATTGCGACACCTGCGATTGCGCAAACCGCTGCGCCGGGCTTGGACCTGAAGACCGATGCAGGAAGCCTCGAGGCAATGGTCAAGATGCGCTGTTCGCTGGATCAGAGCGAGGACGTGATCCTCTGGTGGAATGGCACCGTATTCTCGCAACTTCCGCAGAAGGCGCCGAAAGCGCTCATGGGGTTCGAGGGTTACAACATCTGCCGAGCAGAAAAGCAGCCGGATGGCGTCTGGCGGCTCATCACGCGAGAGCTGACGTTCTACCGCGATCTCAAGACGGGCAAGATCATCGACCAGTGGGACAACCCAATTTCTGGCGAGCGCAATGACGTGCTGCATGTTGCCAACGACCCGGTCAACAACGTCCTCAACGCAAAAGGCCGCTCTTCCGTTTTGCCGTGGATGGAATCAGGCGATCAGCTGATGCTGACGATGAATATTCCGCTGGCCTATCCGAATCCTTTGTCGCCGAAGGATTTTCCCAAGCAATCCTCGGGGGACATGTATGAAGGTTCGGAACACTTCATGTTTTTTGTATCGCGTGCAGACATCGACAACCCCAACCTGAAACAGGTCCCGGCTGCCTATGGTTGGACCCGCATCGGGCCATGGCTACCGTGGATGGACATGGGGATGACCCCAGGAAATCTGCTTTATATCGCGCAGGGCAACAAGAAGGCTTCCATCAGCGATCTTCCTGCTGATATCCAGGAGCGCGTGCGCACGACATATCCCGAATACGCCACGGCGCCCAAGGAATGGGTCAGCCCCAACATGACCAGCTGGACGGTCTACAAGCAGTGGCACGAGCGCCAGAAGAAGGCCAAGGCCGGCAAGTAGACGACGTGCTGCGTATTCAAACCGCGGCCCGATTTGCACTGACAAGGTTGAGAAATGCATAGACGTCGTTTCATTCAAGGAACCGCAGGGGCAGCGATGCTCGGTCTGTTCGGTTGCACCACCGCCCCCAAAGCACCGGTAGCTGGCGAGCGCCGTAGCGACGTTGTCGTGATCGGTGCCGGCCTTGCCGGACTCGCCGCTGCCCAGGCACTGGAGGAGTCAGGTGCGCGCGTGACTGTGCTGGAAGCCAACAATCGCATTGGCGGTCGTCTCAACACCATCGAACGCAACGGCTTGCGTTTTGAAGTAGGCGGCGTGCAAGTTGGTGCCGGCTACGAGCGCGTGCATGCCCACGCCAAGCGCGTGGGCATCGAGATTGCTCCGCCTGCGATCAAGATGACCGGACCGGGTGGGCAGCCGCTGCCGACCAGTCTGCTGATCTCCGACCAGATCGTGTCCAGTACAGCTTGGCCCACCAGTCCGCTTAACATTTTGCAGGGCCGTGAGCACGCGTTGTTGCCGCAGGACCTGTTGCGCGCCGCGCTTGGTGAAATCGCCCTGCAACGCATCGAAGGCTGGGAAGATTCTTCCAACCTTGCGCTCGACATCCCCTTCCGCGACCACCTTGCGTCCCGTGGCTGGTCGGCGCAGGCGCTCGACTGGATGGATGTGGCTGACAGCTACACGTCGCTGCGGACCATCAGTGCGTTGGATGCGCTACGCCGTCAGGCCGAGTTGGCGGGCAGTCCGCGCGCACCGCCTGGTTGGGTGACCAAGGGTAGCCAGGCGTTGCCCGAGGCCATGGCGGCCGCGCTGTCTACCTCGCCACTGCTTGGCATGGAAGTGCTGGCTGTCGAGCAGAACCGCCGTGGCATCGAAGTCGCCTGCAAGGGTGGGCGTCGCTTCCGTGCCGACCAAGTAGTGATGACGATCCCAAGTGGTCCACTGAGCCGCATCCGGCTTGACCCGCTACCGCCGCAGGTGCAGTCCAAGGTCTGGGCGAATAGACGTAGCAATTCGGTCACCACGATTCATTTCCATCCGACCCGGCCGTTCTGGGAAAGCGATGGGTTGCCTATGAATATGTGGAATGACGGTCCGCTTCAGCGCGTACTTGCAGTGCCTGACACCTCCGGAACTGTGCAGAGGCTAATCGTCTGGCTCAACGGCGCTGCCGCGGACCAGGCTGATCTGCTGGCTCCGGAAGCCCGCATGCAATGGGCAATGGACCAACTGGCCCGGCTACGTCCAGCCAGCGCTGGTGCACTGGAACCCCTGGCAACACGCGGGTGGGGATCGGACCGTTTCGCCGATGGTGCGTTTTCAGAAATTGCTCCCGGACGGGTGGCAGAAACCGTGGAGTGGAGTGGCAAGCGTCTTGGACGACTGCACTTCGCGGGTGAACACAACGCGTTTGACAAACCCGGCATGGAAGCCGCGGTTGTGTCAGGCGAACGAGCTGTGGCCTCCGTTCTGGCGGCCTGAATTTCCAACCAACTAGCAGATATCCCGGAGTGCCCTTCATGAAGACCCCTCGTCCCAATTTGCTGTGCGCCTGCATCGTTGCCACCTTGTTCGTCGCCGCACCCCAGGCGTTTGCCCAACAGGATTCGTCAAAGGCCGACGATCAGCCCCAATCCCAGGAGAGCCCGCCGACAAAGGCGGAGTCCACCATGAAGCAACTCGACACCGTCACCGTGACTGCACGTGGCGTGTCGGAGGAGCTGCAGGGAATGCCCCTGCCGATCACGGCCGTTACTGACAAGATCATCGAAGCGAAGGGTCTGACAGACGTGCGTGACATTGCCGCACTCACGCCCAGTTTCTCGTTCCGCTCCGGCTACGGCCGTGGCTTCGATCGTCCGGTCATCCGGGGCATGTCAAACATCCAGGGTGAGCCCAACGCGTCTTTCTTCATCGATGGCGTGTTCGTGGAAGGTGACATTTCCAGCTATGGCCTAGAGAACATCCAGCAAGTGGAGATCATCCGCGGCCCGCAGTCCGCTGCATTTGGCCGCCGCACGTTCTCAGGCGCCGTGAACTTCATCACTTACCGTCCAGGTGCGCTCAAGGGCGGCAAGGCGACAGTGGGTGTTGGCAACTATGGCCAGGAGAAGCTCGCCCTGTTCTATTCCAACGGCAGCGACGATGGCCGGTTCGGCTACGACATCAGCCTATCCAAGCGTGGCAACGATGCGATCTATTTCAATACGGCGTCGGGCAAGCGTGACCTCGGCGGCACGGAGTCCCAGAGCGTAATGGGCGCGGTGGCCTGGTCGCCGACTGAAAACCTTGAAATCACCGCACGTCTGAGCCGTCAGAAAAATCGTGATGAACACTTTGCTATCGCGACCGTCGGGTCCAACAACATGAATTGTTACCTCCCGCAGTACACGGGTGGCATTTACGCGGGGATTGCTCCGATCGCATCAAGCCGGAAGCGCGGCTATTACTGTGGTGACGTCCCCTCACCGTCCTCATTCAAACTCAATACAGCGGAGTTCATCGCCGCCGGTTACATGCCTGGCCGCAAGTCGGACTTTACGCGCAGCAGTGTAGTCGTGGATTACCACTTTGAGAATGGCTGGCGCTTCACCTCCACCTCTGCGTATGACGAAACTTCGGTCTATTCGGGGACTGACCAGGACTACAGCGCGACTCGCGGCTATGGGGGCGCGTTCGAGACCTATGGCCTGACGAACAGCAGCGACTGGTCGCAAGATCTGCGCCTCACCACTGATCAGTCCCTCGCCATTTATGGCATGGCTGGCATTTATTATTACCACCAGAGCGCGCATCCCGGCTATGCCGGCGACCTCACGGGTTTCTTCTTGCCAGGCACCATCACGGTGAAGCCACTGGCCACGAGCCCCGACAGCCAGACGGTTAACAAGGCGGTTTATGGCCTGATCAACTGGGAGATCAATGACGCTTGGACAACCTCGTTGGAAGCACGCTGGGCACAGGATGAGATCAGCCGTGGCGGTACTGACACTCGCGCATTGTCTGGCCAGATCTATACCCAGACGTATGCGTTGAGTCAATCCTTCAAGAGCTTTACACCTCGCGCCACCCTGAGCTACAAGGCGGCGGATAATGTCAACGTGTACGGCCTTGTTTCCAAAGGCACGAAACCGGGTGGCTTCAACACCGACATCTACCGCGCCGACCTGACCGAGGCCAGCCGCGACGCGTTGCTTGCCCGCGGCCTGCAGACGTTCGAGGAAGAGAAGGCGTGGAACTACGAGGTCGGTGTCAAGAGCGACTGGCTGGATCGCACCTTCCGAGTCAATGCCAATCTCTACCAGATCAGTTGGGACAACCAACAGCTGACGGAAACCGGCACGGCCATCCGCAAGAACGGCAGCCTGTTCTCGACCAGCTACACCACCAACGTCGGTGAGTCCCGCATCCGCGGATTCGAGCTGGAAACCCAATGGTTATTTGCCGAGGGATGGTTGGCCTCGCTTAACTACTCCTATACCGACGCCGAGATCCTCAACTTCATCAACCAGAACCAGGCGGATCTGTTCTGCCCTAGCAACGCACCGACCTTGAACGACGGTGCGTGCGCCAACGCGGCCGGCAACACGTTGCCTCGCGTGCCCAAGACCAAGGTTGCGTTTGGCCTGATGTATGACGGAACCCTTTCCAACGGTTGGGGCTGGTCGGCGAACACCGATACCGTCTACGAGGGTCGTCGCTATGTGCAGGTCGACAACCTCGCAAGCCTCGCGCCATCCACGCGCACCAGCTTCCGCGTCAGCTTGCGCCCGAACGAGGCGCTGCAGTTTACCGCGTGGGTTTCCAATGCGTTCAATGACCGCGGGCCAGAGGATGTGCAGCGCACGATTGATCCCGCACGGTACATTGCGGTGCCGAACGTGCCGCCGCTGACGGGTCTGGCGGTGACCAACGTGATCGACTTCGGCGTGACGCCGTCGTTGCCCCGTATGTACGGCGTCGAGGTTCAGTACCGCTTCTAAGCAACACGGTATCCGGTAGCGCGCAGCGGGCAACGGCTGCGCGCTACCGACTTCTGCTGATGAATTCCTCCCCCAATCAGGCTGCCCAAAGGGTGGCCTGTTCTACAAGAAGACAGACCATGTCACTCAATCCCTACGATCTTTACGACGTCCGCTCGCTGCTGTCCGACGAGGAGCGCGCGGTGCAAGACACCGTGGCGCGCTTCACCGATGAGCGCGTGTTGCCCATCATCGGCGATGCCTTCGACCAGGGCCGCTTCCCGCGCGAGCTTGTCAGCGAAATTGCCGAACTAGGCCTGCTGGGTTCTTCATTGCCGGAACAATACGGCGGCGGTGCTCTCAATTCGGTGTCCTACGGCCTGATCTGCCAGGAACTGGAGCGTGGCGATTCCGGCATTCGTAGTTTTGTCAGTGTGCAGAGTTCGCTGTGCATGTACCCGATCTACGCCTACGGCAGCGAAGAACAACGCACACGCTGGCTCCCCGACATGGCCGCAGCCAAGGTCATCGGATGCTTCGGCCTGACCGAATCCAGTGGTGGTTCCGATCCGGCCAGCATGAAAACCCATGCCAAGCGCGATGGCGGCGACTGGATCCTCAACGGATCCAAGATGTGGATCACCAGCGGCAACCTGGCCGATATCGCGATTGTCTGGGCGCATACCGA
>DAORUJ010000004.1:0-62886 GCA_035433105.1 Thauera sp. | reverse complement strand
CGAACCTGCTGCCCTGGCCCGAACCGATGGCGCTCGACAACCACTGGATCGTGATCAACGAAGCTTGAGCTGCAGGTAAAGCACTGCGCGGGTGGGCGCGGAGGAAGCTCCATCCCCGCCCACCCGCGCGGCGCTGCTGGCCCGGGCCGCGGCGCCCGGTGTTACTGATCCTGTGTTGTGAAGCTCGCTGCGTTAGAACTCCCAGGCCACACCCACATTGGCGATGTTGCGGTCGTTGCCACGCCCGGCTGCAGCCGACAACTTCAGCCCGTCGGCAATCTCGTAGCGCACGCCGAGCTGACGATCCGGGCCGGAATGCTCCTCGCCAAAGGTTTCCACCGCAAAGTCGAGCTGCTCGGTGATCGGGAAATCCATCGCCACGCCCCAGAAGTTGGCGTTGTCGCCGTCACGCACCCATTCACGCCCGAGATTGACATGCAGTCGCGGTCCGGCAGGGAAGGCCCAGGTGGCGAGGCCGGCGAGCGCATTGGCATGCTCGGCACTGTCGCCGCTGACGCGCTCGCGGCCGTACTCGTATTTCAGCCCCGCAGAGAGCCCGGTCTCGGCCTGCAGCGGTACCCATTTCACCGCCGCACCCAGGCCGCGCACGTTCACATGCGGCGAAGGATCACGATCTTTCGCGCGCCCGAACCCGAGCTCGAGCTCCACGTTGTCGATGGGCCCGAAGCCCACCGCGCCTTCCAGCCCGCGCACGCTGTCGTCCTTGCTCCAGCCGAATTCAAGCTTGGCTCCACCGCGCTCCAGCGTTCCGGCATCATCGACCGCCATCGGACGCTCGGCGAGCGCCGGGCTGGCCGCAAGCGCGAGCAGCCCGGCCAGCACCGTCAGCCGCACGCACGTTTTCCTGTTCTGCATCAGTCAACTCCAAAAAAGGGGAGATAAACAACAAACAGACATGCCGCCTCCCTGACGACGCGCCCTTTCAAGCCACACCGGGCTCGTTCAACACTTCTTCACAGCCGGTGCCCGCATCCGGGCGCGCGCGCATGAACACCGCGCCCAGATAAGTGGCCGCAAGCCCATAGCCCAGCACCCAGGCGGCAGCGCTCAAGGCCTGCAGCGCCGCCACCGGCAGGCCGGGGAAGCCGGAGGCAGCGCGCGCCAGCGCAGCACTGCAGAGCGCAATAGCCGCCACCTGCACCCACGGCCGCAGGTCGAGCTCAAACCCGGCATGAGTGCGTCCAGCAATGCACAGCACGGCGAAGATCGACACCCCCATCGCGCCCACCGTCAGCAGGTGCAGACCAGCCGTGGGCGCAAGCGGCGCGCCCAGCCCCGCCACACCGATCAGCGCATAGCCCAGCGCCATCAGCCAATACACCGCATAGAGCATCAGGGCCCAGCGCGAAAACAGCGCGCGCCCGACATGCCAGTCGTTGAGCACATTGAAGATGGCGGCGGCGGCGGCCAGCGCCAGCCAGCCCGAGACGACCGATCCAGGCCACAGAAAATCAGCGGCCGTGTACAGCGCAATGCCAAAAATCGCCAGATTGCGCCGCGGCGGACGAGCGCGGTAATCGACGATCTCGTCGTCCTCGCGCCGGCGCTGCAACGGCCCCGCGCTGTGGCGCACACGCTCGGCGTCCAGGGCGTCATTGACGATGCGCATCGAGACCCGGCCGAGCACGATGAGGATCAGCGCCATCATCACCCCCACGCCCACCAGCACCCAGCGCATCGGGTACAGGCCGCGCAGCACGTCAGCCTGAAAGCCCGCCACGGCCAGCCCCATCGCCACCAGACCCCATAGGAAGGACAGGTGAGGGCGTTCGGGATCGCGCCACAGGCGCGGCGCAACGAGCGCAATCAGCGCGCCCATGAAGCCGACGTTGAGCAGCGCGGACAGCACCGCCCCCAGCTCACCCAGCCATCCCGACACCCAGAATGCAAGCCGCCCCGCCGCCCACAACAGCACCATCGCCAGCGCCACGCGCCGCCCGAAGGCCGCGGTAGCGGTGAATTCGGGCAGCGCGGTGAGCACGAAGCCGGCGGCCGCAGCCAGACCGAAGCCAAACATCAGCTCGTGGGCATGCCACACGAAAGGGCCACCGGGCACCGCAGGCACCCCTTGCCCGAAGCTGAGAAAGACAAGCCAGGCGAGCAGCAAGATCACGCCATAGACCGTCGTGACCAGAAAGAGCGGGCGAAAGCAACACATGAAAAGCGGCTGTGCGGCGAGTCGGTCGAGCGGCGTCATCTTTATCCTTATCAGCCGCAGCGCGGGCCCGCGCGGGCCGTCAGTACGGGCTGGGCGGGCACCACCAAGCGCAGCCCGGCGTTCACCCCCGTCAGGTTCATGCTGGCGCTGTTCGTGCCGGCTGCGGCGCGACTGCTCGCCCCGTGCACCGCGGGCGGCAGGCCAAAGCTGGCGCGCACCGAGGCGCTTTGCAGCAGCTCGGCGGTATGGTGATAGACCCACAGCTCGTCACGCTGCGCCGCGGGCACACTGAGCTCGAATCGACACACGATGCGCCCCGGCTCGGCCGCCATGACCAGAATGGCGTCCGACAGCCTCACCGCCTCCATCAGATCGTGCGTGATCATCAACACGCCTATCGCGCGTGCCGCCTGGTGCTCGAGCAGCAGCCGGTAGAGTTCTTCCTTCAGACCGACGTCCAGCGCCGAGAACGGCTCGTCCAGCAACAGCAGGTCAGGCTCCAGCACCAGCGCCCGCGCCAGGGCCACCCGGCTTTGCATGCCGCCCGAGAGCTGGTGGGGAAATTTGTCGAGGTCGCGATGCGACAGCCCGAGGCGCAAGCCGAGCTCACGGGCGCGAAAGTGACGCTCGTCACGCTTCAGGCCTGCCGCCTTGAGACCGAGCGCGATGTTGTCAAGCGCGCTCTTCCACGGCAGCAGGCGCGCTTGCTGAAACATGAAGGCGGTGCTGGCAAAGCCATTGGCAACCTGCCCCTGCTGCACCGTCAGCAAGCCCGCCGCCAGGTGCAGCAGCGTGGTCTTGCCACAACCCGACGGCCCGACCAGTGCGAGGACTTCGCCGGCACGCACGCGAAAGTCGATGCCCACGAGCACCTCATCGCGGCCGAAAGCATGGTTGAGCGCACTGACGCGCAGTTCGCTGCGCGTCATGTCGCGTGCTCCCGCCAGCGCTCCACTTCGCGCTTGATCGGCTCCAGCAGCAGATATTCCACCGCCAGCAACAAGCCCACCAGGGCCACAATCCACGCCATCGTCGCTGCCGTGTCCAGATGCGAGCGCGACACCGCCAGCGCCGCCCCCACCCCATCCTGGGTGGCGAGCAGCTCGGCCATCACCACCACTTTCCACGCGGTGCCAAGCGCAGCAATCCAGGCCGGAAACAGGTAGGACACCACATGCGGCAGATAGACGTCGGTGAGCATCATATGCCGCGGCAGGCGGAAAGCCTCGGCCATGCCGAAGAGCTGGTTGTCCAGCGTGCGCGTGCCCTGCAGCGCGCCGATGAAGATCACCGGAAAGGCGGCGACGAACACGGTAAACACCGGCGTGCCGTCACTGGCGCCGAACCACAGCATGGCCAGCACCAGCCAGGCGATGGGCGGCGTGCCCATGAGCACGGTGACCAGCGGCCGCGACATCATCGATGCCGTCATCGACAAGCCGGCCAGTAAGCCAAGCAGACTGCCGGCGACGACCGACAGCGCATAACCGATCATGGCACGACGTGCGGTGATCGCCAGTTCAGGCCATGCCGCGCCACTGTCAATCAACCCCAGCAAGGTCGCAAAAGCCGAACGCGGATCAGGCATGACCAGCGGACCGTAAACCAGGCTCACCGCCTCCCAGGCGGCAAACAGCAAAAACAGGCTCGCGATCGCCCCCCAGCCGCTCCACAGGTAGGCAGGCAAGCCGGCCAGCCAGGCGCGCAGCAATTTCATGGTGTCGCCGCTCCGCCATAAAAGCCGTCGTCTGGCATCTTGCCGCCGACCAGCGCCGGACTCTTCTTGAGCAAGTGCTCAAGCATGAACTCCAGCTCCGCCCGCGCGGCACGTGCCGGAACGGCCTCCATCTGGCTCACCGCGATCGAATCGATCACGGCCTCGGGGCTGAGCATGTCGATGCGGGCTGCGACGCCCTTCCCGCAGGCCTCGGCGTTATCGCGACACCAGGCGAGCGAGCGCGCATATTCAGCCTCGATGCGCGCAACCAACTCGGGGCGCTCGCGCAGCGCACCCATCACCGCAATGCCGGCCTGCGGGATACGGGAAGCGCGCGCAAATACGCGCCCCCACTCGTGCTGCAGGTCTACGCTGCGATGCAGTTCGGGCGCGATGACGCTGAGCGGAAAGGAGCCGGTCTTGCGCAAGGCCATCGATACCGCGGGCTCGGCCAGCAAGGCATGATCCACCCGGCGCATCACCAGCAGCTGCATGGCGTCGATTGGGCTCGCCACGTAACGCAATTTCAGATCCTTGCGTACGTCGATACCTTGCTGCTCGGCCAGCAACTGGAACACGATGTCGGGCATGTCGCCACGGAAGGGCATCGCCAGTTCCTTGCCACGCAGATCGGCGAGCGAGCTCAGCGCCGGATCGCGCGACACCAGCCACAGCACGCCCCAGGTCGAGACATTGAGCAGTTGCAGCTTTGCTCCGCGGTTGTAGAGGTTGGCGGCGACGTTGGTCGGCATCGCCAGCACGTCGGCACGGCCATCGAGCGCCATTACCCTAAGCTGATCGGGATCACGCCAGAGCACGAACTCAACCACCTCGGCCACATCGGCCAGTGCGCCCGAATCGACCATGTGGATGAGCGGGTTCGACACCGAAGCCGGCGGACCGGCGAGCGTCAGCTTGGGCAGCTTTTGCGCGTCCGCAGTGCCGGTGACGACCAAAAATGCGAACACCACGCACGCGTGAAGGACGTAGCGGCTCCAGCCCGGCAGGGGCGGACGGGGTGATCGCATGTCAGAAACTCCCGGAAAGACTCAAACTGATGCCCCGACCGGGGGCGGCCAGTTCCTGGCCGGAAACGCCTTCGGTCAGATGCTCGTGGTAACGCTTGTCAGCCAGGTTATGCAGACCGACAGTGACGGTGGTGGCATCAAAGGCAGCCACCGCACCCAGACGCCAGCCAAGCTCGGCATCGGCGGTGACGAAGCCGGATGTGGCGTCCTCAGTGGCGTTGGAGAAGCGCGTGGCGACGCGATCCTGCTCGGCGACTGCACGCAATTGCGCACGCCAGTAAAAGCCACGCTGCGCCGGCTGACCGATGCCGAGCGTCAGCTCAGGGGCCGGCATCTGATACAAGGCCTCGCTATCCTGATGGTTCTTGCCGCGCAGCCAGGTGAAGCTGCCATCGGCCACGAACGCCCCCACCGGCAGGCTGGCGCCACCCTCGAGGCCATATATCGTCACTTTGTCGAGGTTCTCGGTGCGCTTGAGCGGCAGGCCACTACCAGAGTGCGTGGCCCCGGTGATGCGGCCTGCGATGTAGTCATCGATGCGCGTGTAGAACGCGGCGAGACGGTACTGCAGGCCGGCGCCCACCGCCTTCAGACCGAGCTCGAAGCTGGTCGACACTTCGGGATCGAGTTGCGGATTGCCGACGTGGTAATAACCATCGCCGCGCGCCGAATCCTCGAAGCGTTCGCGCATGTCGGCGGCGCGATAGGCACGCCCGACGTTGGCGTAGGCACTCAGGCTGTCCGTGAGCGGATGGATGGCGCCCAATGACCAGGACAGATTGTTGTCGGTATGGTCGAGACCCGTGGTCTGCGCCGACGCCCCCTGCCCTTTCTGCCCTGCATCGCCACTGACCCGATCGTAGCGCGCGCCGGCGACGATGCGGGTGCGGCCGAGTTCGAACTCGTCCTGCACAAAAGCACCGGTCGCGGTGATCTCACCCTCCGAGAACGGGTCGTTACGCATGTTGTTGTTGAAGAAGGGCGCGTTGTTGTCCATGTAGCGCTCGGGATCGCCATTCATGCGCCAGGTTTCGGCACCCACGCTGAGCAAATGCCCTTCCCCAAGGGGGAACATGTATTTGGCGCGCGCGCCGTCAGTCACGAAGCTGACGTCGTTGCGCACATAGTCGCGGCCCAGATTCGATGCGTAAGCCCGAATTTGGCGAAACACTTCCTGGCGGTAGATCTCGGCCGACAACTGCCCTTCACCCATCGCCGCATCGACACCCACTTCATAGAGCTCACGGCGCTGTTTCGGCGAATGGATGGTCGCGACCCCGAGCGGGAGTGGAATGCCTGCACCGGTGCGCGCCGAACCTGGGTACCACACGTCTTCGTCCGTGCTGCGCTGCAGGTTCAGACGCAGACTGAGGTCCTCGTTCAGACGCTGGCGATATTTGACCAGCAAGGTGTTTGACTGGTAGCCGGTGCGGTCTTCGCGCCCATCCGGGCTGCGGTAATCATCGACGTCCTGTCCGGCGACGCCCAGCACCAGGGCATGGTCAGCGTTCGAACGCTGCACCAGCAGGGCACCCGCCAAACCTTTGTCCACGCTGGAAAAGCGCGCACCAACACGGCCGCCAAGTTTGTCCTCAGGCGTGAAGCTGGCCTCGGGCGTAATCAAATTGACCACACCTCCTATCGCGCCGCTGCCATACAGCACCGAGCCCGGCCCCTTCACCACCTCCACCCGATCGAGCAGACCGAGATCCATGAAGGAGGCGATCGCGCCCTGCGGCTGGCCGGAGTTGATGCGCACGCCGTCGACCATCACGACCACGCTTTCCTTCTTCAATCCGCGCAGCACCGGGTTTTGCCCCCAGGCGCCATCGGACTGCACCGCCAGGCCCGGCTTTGAGCGCATCAAGTCCCCCACGATCGCAGCACTAGCCGCAGCCGGCTGCAACACCTCGACCGCCTGTGGTGTGTCCTGCGCATCAGCGGCATAGCCCTTGGCGGTGACGATCTGGGCATCGAGCAACGTCTGGGCGAGCGCGCTGGAAAAGGGGGCGGAAGCCAAACCCAGCATGGCAAGAGCCAGCGCACTAAGGCGCAAATTCATGTGCAACTCCATCTTGGAGAAGAGCTGGCTGGCGGCGGCTGGCTTGCTCGGAACGACTCGGGTTGAGGAATACAGACAATATGCAAATGCGAATCATTAACGTTTGATACCAATCAAATCCGCGGCACACTCGTCCCGGATGATCACTTTTGTTTCTTCAGCTTCGGGCAGCCCTTGCAGGGTTTGTCCTTCTTGCAGCATTTTTTGCTCATGTTTGCTCCCGCAGCCTTCAGGCCAGTAAAGAAAGCGCGTCAATGCCTCGGCGACCCCGACGCCGGCGGGGCGGGCTGCTCACTCAGCACGGCGTAAGCACGCCAATCGTCGATCAGTCCCGAGGCGCACTCGCGCACGCACGCGAAAATCCGGGCATCACCGCCGATCACCTGCAGGTGATCGACGATCGCCTTTGCCACCGCCGGCGACTGCCGCGCAGGAAAGCGCGACAGACCGGGCAGCTCAGTGCCGAGCGTGCGCATCACTTTCAGACGGGGGCCGGTATAACGGGACAAAAGAATCTCCTTTGATCGGTTCGGGAATCAGACGCTGCAGACGGAGGCGGGCGAAGAGCGCGAGCGAAGCCGACTCGAAGTCGATGCATCGCGCCCTGCGCTCATGCCGTAGAGCGGTGACACCTTGGGCGCTGAGTTGGGAAGCGCAAGATCGAGTTGCTCGCACGAGATCATCAACTCCTCATCCATTGCATCGTTATCGAGACATCGCAGCAAAAGGCCTGCCTGGTGAGCGGCACGGGGGCAACCGGTGCTGAGGTAACGCGACACATGCATGAGCACGCCGATCAGCAGTCGGCTCTGCTCGAGGTTTGGGTCCAGCGCCATGGAACACCTCTCTTAATTGCGAATGATTCGCAATATCAAACAAGACAGACAGTGTGTCAACGATTTCCTGTGCCCGATTGCTCACGCGGCACGGTGTCGATGCCGTCGCACCCAAGCGACTCCCTGCCTTCCAGCCATCCGAAACCGGGCCTGCGCCGCTCATCGCTGAAGGCCATTTCAGGCAGCCCTTGGGCGGGACTGAGTGCGCAATGAACGCTCCATTCCGGATTTACAATGGGTGAAAAACAATCAATAATAATAACCGTTCTCATTTGCTTTCGAAAACAACAACTTCTACGCTGCCAGCCTCGCCCCTCCCTCTGACATGCCGAGGCCTTCCCCTCATGGAGATCGATTGATGCGCCTGAAAATCCTCATCGTCAGCCTTGCGACGGCGAGCTTTGCCTTGCCTGCGTTTGCACAAAAAGCGGTCACCCAAGAGGACGTCCTGAGTCATTACGCTCAACTCGTTCACGCGAATTACACCGACTCCGCGGCATCGGCACGCAGCCTAAAGGCTGCCGTCGATGCTTTCGTCAAGACGCCGTCAGCGGCGGGTCTCATCGAGGCGCGCAAGCGCTGGCGTGCCGCGCGTGAGTGGTACGGACAGACTGAAGCCTTTCGCTTCTACGGCGGCCCGATCGATGGTGAAGATGGCCCGGAAGGTCGCATGAACGGCTGGCCGATGGATGAAGCCTATGTCGACAGCGTGGAAGGAAGTCCGAACACCGGAATCATCAACGATCGCAGCGTGAAGCTCGATGCCGAGACGCTTGTCGCGCTCAACGAAAAGGACGGTGAAGAGAACATCTCGACCGGCTGGCATGCGATCGAGTTTCTACTGTGGGGGCAGGATCTGCGCGCAGACGGTCCTGGCGATCGCGCGTGGACCGACTTCGTCGATGGCAAGTCACCCAACGCAGATCGGCGCCGCACCTACCTGCAGATCGTTACCGACCTGCTCGTCAGCGACCTCGAAGATCTAACCCAGGCGTGGACATCCGGGAGGAAAAACTATCGCGCAGACTTCGTGGCCGATCCGGCAAGTCTCGCCAAACTCATCTCGGGGCTGGGCGCCCTCAGCCGCGCTGAGCTGGCTGGAGAGCGCATGGAAGTGGCCCTCGACTCGCAGAGTCAGGAGGACGAGCACTCCTGCTTTTCTGACAATACCCACCGCGACATCGTCGTCAATGCGCTCGGAATCCGCAACGTGTGGCGTGGTGAATTTCAGCGCACCGACGGCGTCTTGTTGAAGGGGCCGTCCCTGCGTGCGCTGGTGGCGACAAAGGACGAGGCGCTCGCCGACAAGCTCGACGCACAGTTGAGCGCGAGTGTGAGCGCCGCTGAAGCCATCCCGGCCCCCTTCGATCAGGCCATCCTGGCCGACACACCCGGGCGAGCCAAGGTGGAAGCGACCGTCGTGGCATTGAAGAAGCAGACCGAGACTCTGGCCCAAGCGACGCAGGTGCTCGGCATCAAGCATTTGAACACTGCACTGCCCGACTAAGTTTTAGCAACAGAGGTTCGCTCACTGACCCTCCCATGCTGAGCCCGCGAAGTTCAGCATGGGTTAGCGCGGACGAGTCCGCCGCACTGGATCAAGACCTGCCATGTCTTTCAAGCTTCATCTTCCTCCCCTCCTGCCCTCCCTCCTTCTCGCAGCCTCCGCCCTGTGCCTCACCGGCATGGTCAGCGCTGCCAGTTACGAGGCCTACGAGGTGGGCGAAGAGCTGCCCGGCGGCGACACCACCGTGTGGGACCAGGGCCGCAATGCCTTTTCCTATCCAGCGGCAAACCTGTCGCAGGACCGCCAAACCCCGTTCTTCATCGGCAACTCCTTCTTCAAGAAGAACTGGGTCGAGGCCCCAGCCTCCACCACCGGCCGCGACGGCCTCGGCCCGCACTTCATCACTCGTGCCTGTGCCGGCTGTCATGTGCTGGACGGCAGAGCTGCGCCACCCCGGGTGCGCGACGGCGTCAGTAGCGAACGCCCGGTTGGTCTGCTGTTCCGCCTGTCGATTCCCGCCCCGGCCGGGCAGCCGATGGACAGAAACGGCGTTGTTCCGGAACCCAGCTACGGCACCCAGTTCAACAACGCCGCCGTGTCTGACCTGCAGCCCGAAGGCGAGATCACGATCGAGTATGCCGAACAAACTGGCGAGTTCGCCGACGGCACGCCCTACAGCCTGCGCAAGCCGATTTACCGCCTGCACACTTTGGCCTATGGCCCGCTCCACCCAGACACCCTGATCTCTCCTCGCATCGCGCCGGCGGTGATCGGGCTCGGCCTGCTCGAAGCCATTCCCGCCGCCGATCTCGCGGCCATCGCCGCACATCAGGTCGATGAGGGACAAGGCATCTCAGGCCGGCTCAATCGTGTCTGGGATGTCTCCCAACAAGCGTGGGTGCCCGGCCGTTTTGGCTGGAAGGCTAACGTTGGCAGCGTCAGGCACCAGACCGCCGGCGCCTTCCACGGCGACATGGGCATCACCAGCACGCTATTTCCGCAGGAAGAATGCATGCCCACGCAAGCCGACTGCCTTGCGCGCCAGCAGCGCGAAGCCGCATGGCGCAAGGATCGCGGCGAGCCGAGCGTGGACATTGACGACCGCGCGCTCGAGCGCACCGTGTTCTACACCATGACCCTGGCGGTTCCCGCGCGCCCCGACGCCCGCGATCCGCAGGTGCTCGCCGGCAAGCGCGTGTTCCACGCGGCGCAGTGCGCAAGCTGCCATGTTCCCAAACATGTGACGGGCGAACTGGCCGACTATCCGGAACTGTCCGGACAGACGATCTACCCCTATACCGACCTGCTGATACACGACATGGGCGAAGGCCTCGCCGACGGACGCCCCGATTTCGATGCCGACGGCCGTGAATGGCGAACACCGCCGCTGTGGGGGATCGGTCGCGTGAAGACCATCAACGGCCATACGAACTTCCTTCACGATGGTCGCGCACGCGATCTGATGGAAGCCGTGCTGTGGCATGGTGGCGAAGCGGAGGGGGCAAAAGCGAGGGTGCTCGGCTTGTCAAAGAACGACCGCGAAGCCCTGGTCCGCTTTCTGGAGTCACTATGAAAACACGCTTCGCTCGTGCTGCAACTTCGCGGCTTGCCCTCCTTGCCACCCTGCTGCTCTCCAACGCCGCTAGCGCAGTACCACCCGCTCCCTTCGTAAGCCCTGCGCAATGGATGTCGGCGCTTGGTCAGCAGGTTCTGGCGCCGCGCTATGCAGAACTCGCACGATCCGCCGCCACCCTTGCCGAACGCATTGAGGTCAGCTGCAGGGCGCCGGACGACGCCACGCTTGAGTCAGCACGCGGTGTATGGCGGCAAACAGCACTCGAACTGCGCGTGCTGAGCGCCCTGCCCTTGGGACCCGCACTCGAGACCCGCATCCTGCGCCGACTCGACTTCTGGCCCACCCGCCCGGCACAGATCGAATCCTCCCTGCGCGGCAAGGCGGACGGCACCCTGCCGGAGGCGCGCATCGGCGTCACCGCCAAAGGCCTGCCAGCGCTCGAATACCTGCTTTTCGACCCGGACCGTGTACGGCTCGACGCGGACCCCGCAGCCTGCGCCTACGCCACCTGGCTCGCCCGGGAGATCGCCTCCGAGCTGGACGCAATCCAGCCGGCATGGTCGGCCTGGATCGACAACCTCAACGAGGCCGATGCGGCTACCGAAGCGCAACTGCTGGGCGACGGCGTGAACATCCTCATCGGCGGCCTCGACACCCTGCGCCAGAAGTATCTCGAAAAACCCGCGCGCAAGCCCGCCGACAAGTCGGCCTTCGACGCCTGGCGCAGCGCACAGGAACGCGCCCATCTGCTCGCCTTCTTTAACGGCCTGCGTCTGGGGCTGCAGGGCGCGGACGTACCAAACAACGACGAACAGAACAATCAAGATTTGAACAAGCACGCGCTGAACGACACCGCAAGGCTGGAGGGCAAGGCACTGCCGGGGCTGAGCGCGATCATGCGTGGTCGTGGCCTGCTCGAACTTGCAGCGCGCCTGGACACACAGACCGCAGCCGTCTCCGCCGCTCTGCAGGCGCTGCCGTCCAGCCCGGCGGCAGACGGAGGCGCAGCCATTGCCCGCGCCACCGAGGCACTGGCTGCGCTGCAGGGGCTGCTCGCGCGCGAGGCGGCGGATCGGCTCAAGGTTGCGGTCGGGTTTGGCGAAAACGATGGCGACTGATCTCCTGCGCCGCCGCCTCATCGCCGCACTGTCGAGCGGTGGACTCCTCGCCGCCTACCCGATGTTGGCGCATGCGGCTCGCCGCGCGCCTGACGCAAACGCCCACGCCCTGCTGACCTGCTGGAACGACTCACCCACACGACCCGCATCCTTCCGCGCCGGTCGCCTCGACACCCCCTCGTCCGCACTCGAGCTACCCGCGCGCGGCCACGACATCGCCTGGCATCCGGCGGCAGACGGCAGCGCGGTGGTCGCCGCGCGCCGGCCCGGCAGCTTCCTCGTGCGCTGGCATGTCGCGAGCGGCACGGAGCTGGCACGCTTCGAGACCGACGACGAATCACGCTTCGAAGGCCACCTTGCCTTTCGCCCCGACGGACGTGTGCTCTATGCCACCGAGACCGACCTCATCAGCGGTGACGGACGCGTCGGCGTATTCGACGCACTCAGCCTGAAACGTCTTGACGCCTGGCCTTGCGGGGGCATCGGCCCCCACGCCGTGAAGTGGATGGCCGACGGTCGCCTTGCTGTCGCCAACGGCGGCATCCTGACCCTCCCTGAAACCGGCCGCGTGAAGCGCAACCTCGATCGCATGGACCCCTCGCTGAGCTTCATCGACCCGCAGAGCAGGCGCCTTCTGACTCAACACCGCCTCCCCGACGCCTTCATGAGCGTGCGTCACATTGCCCAGACACGTGCCGGTCACATTGCGGTGTCCTTGCAGAATGAAGGCGAAGTCGGCCGCCCACTGTTTGCCCTGCTCGACGGCGAGCGCTTGCGCTACGGCGAGGCCGATGCGGACCTGGTCGAGCACTGCGGCGGCTACGCAGGCGACATCGCCGCAATCGACGATGCCTTCGCCGTGAGTTGCACTCGCGCAGGCGTGACAGCGATGTGGTCGAGCGCAGGCCTGCCCGGCCCTGTTCTGCCCACGCCCAAGGTGTGTGCAATCACCTCGTTTCAGGGACGGCTACGGGCCACCGGAGGCGGAGGTGACATCTGGGACGTGGCTGTCAATGCCGCTGCCAGCGCCGGCGGCCTGGCCGCAACCCTCATAAAACACGAACAGCTTCCGGTGGCGCTGGACAACCATGCGTGCAGCGCAGAGTTTCCCGCAAGCTGAGTGCGTCGGCGTCGAATAAGGCGAGAATTTGAGATAGATCAGTTGACCGGTAATGCGAGCGCGTATCATTCAGACACTTACCCCCGCGCACACCCCCACTCTGTTCATGAGCCACACTGCCTCGCTGCCTTCCCCCGCTGCTCCGCTGCGCACCCTCGCCCTGGTCGGCCACCCCAACGTCGGCAAATCGGTCCTCTTTCACCGCCTCACCGGCACCTATGTGACGGTGTCGAACTATCCCGGCACCACGGTCGAGGTCTCGCGCGCTACACCGCGCTTCGACCGCGACGCCTCGCTGCTCGACACCCCGGGCGTACTGGCCCTGCCTTCGCGCAGCGACGACGAGCGCGCAACGATGCGGGCGCTGCTCAACGAGGACATGCGCACGCTGATCCAGGTAGGCGATGCCAAGAATCTGCGCCGCACGCTCAACCTCACTGCGCTGCTGGCCGAGCTCGGCGTGCCGATGGTGCTGGCGCTGAACATGACGGACGAAGCCAAGGCACGCGGCGTCACCGTCGACACCGGCGCCCTGGCCGAAGTGCTGGGCGTGCCGGTGGTCGCTACGGTGGCCACCGGGGGCGAAGGCGTCAGCGCCCTGACCGACGCGCTTGCGCGCGCGGCCATTCCCGCACCGTTGCTGCGCTACGACGAGGTGCTGGAGCCTCAGATCGTCGCCATCGAGCAGCTGATCCTGACTCACTGCCCGCACCCACTACTGGCAGCACGTGGCCTGGCCATCCTCGGCATCGGTCGCGACTCCGAGGTGGATGCCTGGCTGTCGGCCCAGCCTGCCGGCGCCCCGGTCCGCGCCGCACTCGCCGAGCTCACCGCCCCCACCGGCCGCGACACCCTTCCCGCCCGGCTCGCGCGCGAACGCAGTGGTGCCGCCGAGGCCCTCGCACGCACGGTCACCCAGCAGGCCGGCGCCAAGGACCGTACGCTGTCGATGTTGTTGGGCCGCGTGGCCGTGCATCGGCTGTGGGGCTGGCCGATGCTGCTGGGCGTGCTCTATTTCGTCTATCTGTTCGTCGGCGACTTCGGTGCCAGCACCCTGGTCGGGCTGCTGGAAGAAGACTTCTTCGGCGGGGTGCTCAACCCGGCGATCGTTGGCTTCGTTCAGGGTCACATCTCCACGCCCTGGCTCGCCGACCTGATTGTCGGTCCATACGGCTTGTGGACGATGGGCATGACCTATGCGCTGGCGCTGATCCTGCCCATCGTCACCACCTTCTTTCTGGCCTTCGGCGTGCTTGAGGACTCGGGCTATTTCTCGCGCCTGTCGGTGATCGCCAACCGCATGTTCGCCGTCATCGGCCTCAATGGTCGTGCGGTGCTGCCAATGGTGCTGGGCCTGGGTTGCGTCACCATGGCCACGCTCACCACCCGCATCCTGCACACGCCGCGCGAACGCCTGATCACCATCTATCTGATGGCGCTGGCCATTCCGTGCTCGGCGCAGCTGGGCGTGGTGCTCGGCCTGCTCGGCGGCATCTCGTTCACCGCCACCGTGATCTGGGTGGCGTCCATCGTCCTGGTGCTGCTGTTCACCGGCTGGCTCGCAAGCAAGGTCGTACCCGGCCGCCGCGTGCCCCTGATCACCGAGCTGCCGCCGATGCGCATGCCGGTGCTGGGCAATGTGCTGAAGAAAACCGGCGGCCGCCTGAAGTGGTATCTGATCGAAGTCATCCCGCTGTTCCTGATCGGCACGCTCATCATGTTCGGGCTCGATCGCAGCGGCGCGCTGCCGTGGATCATCGAAGCCGGCAAGCCGCTGGTGGTGGGCTGGCTGGGTTTGCCGCCCGAGGCCAGCGCCGCCTTCGTGATGGGCTTTTTGCGTCGCGACTTCGGCGCCAGCGGCCTGTTTGCGCTGCAAAGCCAGCTCGACATGGTGCAGGCGGTGGTCGGCATGGTGACGATCACGCTGTTCGTGCCCTGCATCGCCAGCCTGATGATGATCGTCAAGGAGCAGGGCCTGAAGGTCGCGGCGCTGATGCTGGCGATGATCATCCCCACTGCCTTCTTCATCGGTGGCGTGCTCAACCACGGCCTACGGCTGATTTTTTAAGGGCACTCAGATCATGAACGCCACACCCCGCCCCTTGCATGAGCGCATCCGTCTGATCGGCACCCCGGTGGGACGCATGGTGCGCGTGGTCGATTTCGGCGACGAGATCGATCCGCTCCAGCGTGAGCAACTCCACGCCTACGGTCTGTCGGCGGCGCACGCGGTGAAAGTTCTGCAACAGCACCCGATGACCGTTTTGCTGTGCGAACACGTCGAACTGGCCATCGAACACGAGGTGGCCCGGCACGTCTGGGTAGAGCCCGCCTGACCAGGGCAACAGCGAAAGTTACCAGCCCAGCCCCTTTCTCATCGTCAACAACACGCCCATGCCGAGCAGAAAAGGCAGCCACGGATTGCGCCAGCGCAGGGCCACCAGCACCACGACGACACCAGCCGCAAACTTGGGGTTGAAGGGCGACACATTAGCGCCATCGATCAACAGGTCGGGCAACACCAGCGCCGACAGCGCCGCTGCCGGCGCATAACGCAGTGCACGCTGCAGGGCCGGTGGCAGACGCCCTTTCTCGCCCAGCAGAATGAAGCTGCCGCGCGTGCCGATGGTCGTCATCGACATCAGGACAAACGCCAGCCACAGCCAAAGGCCTTCGGTCATGTCGCCTCCTCGCGCTGCTGCCAATGCTCGGCTGCGAAACCGGCCGCAATGCCAATCACGATGCCTGCCACCACCCCAAGGCGCAGCGGCAGCCCACGCAGCAGCACCGCACCCAGGCCGCCGGCCAGCGCCGCGATCAGCATCGGTCGCGAGCGCAGCATGGGCAGCACCATGACCATCAGCGCGATCGTCACCATGAATTCCAGCGACCAGTCGTGTGGCACGAACTCGGCACCAAACACGCCGCAGGCAACGAAGAGCTGCCACACCACCCAGTTGAACACCGAGGGTGCGATGTAGTAGCCCCAGCGCCACTGCGGGTCGTCGGAGGGGATGGCCTTGTCGGCGCAGATCGCGAACACGCCATCGACGAGCAGGTAGCTCGACATCAGCCGCTCGGCCCAGCGCCGCCCGGCAAAGATCGGCGCGATCGACGCGCTGAAGATGATGAAGCGCAGGTTCAGGGCGAGCGCGGTGAGCATGATCAGCCACAGCGGCGCGCCGGCGGCGATCAGCGGCAGGGCGCCGAGCTGGGCCGTGCCGGCATACACCAGCAGATTCATGCCCAGCGCCTCGAGTTCGGACAGGCCGATCGAACGCATCGCAATGCCGGTGACCATCGCCCACGGCAGCAGGCCGACCGAGATCGGCATGAAGTCCCGCAGCCCCTCACGGGCGCCGCGGCGGAAAGCAGATTCCATTGGCACAGGCCGCAAAAGCGTCCAAGGATATCAGTCGCCGCCGGAAAATTTCACTGCTGCAGGGGGATCGCCTCAAGCCACATGCAGGGTCAGGCCCTGGTCGCAGCCTGCCGGCGAGCGGCCCGGGTATCAGGCGCTGCGTTGCAGGGCCACGCGGTACACCAGCGGAATCGCGAACAGCGTCAGGATCGTCGAAAACCCCAGCCCCCAGACGATGCTCGCCGCTACCGGCCCCCACATCAGCGACTTGCCACCCAGCCCGATCGCCAGCGAGAACAGGCCACCAATGGTCGTCGTCGACGTGATCAGGATCGGTACCACACGTCGCCGTGCGGCATAGATCACCGCATGCTGCACGCTCATGCCCGCGGCCCGGCGCTCGTTGGCGGCATCGATCAGCACGATCGCCGAATTCACCGCAATGCCGGTCAGCGCGATCACGCCATACAGGGTGTACAGCGACAGGGGATTGCCCGACAGCAGCAGGCCGAGCACCACCCCAGTGAAAGCCAGGGGCACGCTGACCAGAATCATCACCGGTTGCCAGTAGCTGCGGAACTGCGCCGCGAGAATCAGATAGATCAGCCCAACGCCGAGCGCAAACAAGCGTCCCATCGCGCTCAGGCTCTCGTTGATGTCCTCGAGCTCACCGGAGAAATCCAGCTCCACCCCTGGGAAGCGCGGCTGCAGTGCCTGCCAGGCGGCTTTCAGCCTGTCGTTGGCAGCGACCGTGTCGATGACCTGACGGTCGAGTTCAGCCTCGACCGTGATTGCGCGGGTCAGTTGGTAATGGCGGATATAGCCCTTGGACAGGCGCAGGTCGTGGTCGACCAAATCCCCGAGCTGCACCCGGGCACCATCGGCCAACATCACGCTGCGCTGCAGCAGTTCGGAAACATCGACGAAGTCCTCGGGCTTTGCCCGCACCACGACTTCGATCTTTTCGCCCGCGGCCCTTGTGGTGGCAACGATCTCGCCCTCGCCATGCAGGCGTAGCAGGCGTGAGACCTCGCCCGGCGCGACGCCAGCACGCGCGAGCTTCTCCCGGTTCAGCGTCAGGCGCAACTCGTTGCGGCCAGGCACGTCGTCGTCGGTGATGTCCTTCACGCCGGGCAGCCGGGCTACCTCCTCCAGCATGGCATCCGCCGCCGCGCGCAGTTGCGGGTAATCGTCGGACTTCACCTTGACGCTGACCGGCTTTGCAGTTGGCGGGCCCCCCTTCAGTTCCAGGAAGGAGAAGCGCGCCTCGCCATTGAGCGCCTCGATCCGTGGCCGCAGCGCGCTGATGATCTCGCCCGCGTCACGCATGCCATCACCACGCGGCAGCAGCGACACCAGCACCTGCGCGTACTGGTCGCCATACACCGGCTCGGTATCGGAGAACTTCAGCCCGGCATAGGCCACGACCGCGCGCAACTCGTCGGCCGGCAGCTCACGCTCGACCACCTGCACGGCGCGCTCGGCTTCGGCCAGCGTGCGCTCGATGGTGGCGCCAGCCGGCATATCCACGCTGACGTAGAACAAGCGCATCGAATCGAAGGCAAAGAACTCCATCCGCACCAGCCCGGCCGCCAGCGCCCCGCCGGCGGCCGCCATCACCATCACCAGCACCGCCAGACCGGTGCGGGGACGACGCATCACCTTCACCAGCAGGCGGGCGTACTTGACCCTCACGCCGTGGGTAAACCGCTCGCGCCACGGTTGCAGTCGGCTGCGACGATCGTCCAGGCCGAGCGTCATGATGTGCGTGGGCATGATCCAGTAAGCCTCGAGCAGGCTCACCAGCAGGCCTACGGTGACGACGAAGGGCACGATGAACATGAAGTCGCCGAGAATACCCGGCAGCAGCATCAACGGCAGGAAGGCCGCAATCGTCGTCAGCACCGAGGCCAGCACCGGCAGGCCCACTTCGGCAATGCCGCTGATCACCGCATCGCGGGCCTGCTCACCACGCTGCAGGCGATAGTAGATCGCCTCGACGATCACCACCGCGTCGTCGACCAGCATGCCCAATGCGATGACCACACCGAGCAGCACCGTCAGGTTCAGCGTGTTGCCGACCAGGTCTACCGCGATGAAGGTACCCGCCAGCGCAAAGGGGACGCCCAGCGCGATCAGCAGGGCCAGGCGCGAGCCCAGGAACAGCCAGCACATGCCCAGCACGGCCAGCAGTCCGAACACCGCGTTCGATTCCATGATGGCGATGGCGTTGCGCGTGGCATGGGTCTGGTCGTCGACCAGGGTCAGGCGCATGCCTTGTGGTTCGAGCAAGGTATTGCGCTCGTCCACGTAGGACTGCAGTCGTTCGACCAGTTGCAGGGTGTTGCTGCGAGCCTGCTTGGTGATCGACAGCATCACCGCCGGCTGGCCGTTGTAGCTGACCAGCTGTCCGGAACGATCATGCCCGCGCGACACTGTCGCCACCTCATCCAGCGCCACCCGCCCCTGAGGGGTGACGATGGCCGCCTGGGCAAGTTGTTCGGGGTCGGGCGTCTTGCCTTCAAGCCGCGCCAGCCATTCACGATCCTGCACACGGATGCGCCCGCCCAGGGTGTTGCGGAACCAGGCCGCGACGCCATCGGACAACTGCAACGGCGACAAACCGGCTGCCGCCAGTCGTGCCGGATCGAAGTCGACATGCAGCTCGGGCTCGTCGAAGCCGGCCGCAATGACCTGGTCGACTCCGCTCAGGCCCTCGAGCTCGCGCTTCAGCGCAAAGGACTGCGCACGCAGCGCCTCACCAGCCACCCCGTGAAGCACGAGGATGGCGGTGGGAAAACCGTTCGAGCTGGTGATTTCAACCACCACAGGATCGGTCGCGTCGGGCGGCAGCTCCGCCGAGGCCTTGTTCTGGATCTCACGGCGCAGGTCATTGGCACGCTTGTCGAACTGTCGCTCACTGATCTCGTCGAAGCGCACCAGGATGGATGACACGCTTTCGCGGCTGGACGAGGACACGAAGCGGATGTCCTTGACCTGCTTGATCGCGTCTTCCAGCGGCCCCGTCAGGTCGCGCTCGACGTCCTCGGCGGAAGCACCGGGCAAGGTGGTGATGATGCTGACCCAGTTGAAGTTGATCTCCGGGTCCTGCGCCCGCGGCAGGCTCAGGTAGCTGAGGATGCCGCCCACCAGCACGATCAGGAAGGCGATGTTGGCGAGCGGGTGATTGTCGATCAAGCGCCCATAGAAACCCTTCATCGCGTTGCCTGCTGCGGCAGCGTAAAGCGCCCCTCATCGATGAGGCGGGTCGTCAACGGCCAGTCGACGGTCACCGGTCGCCCAGCCTGCGCCTGCGGCAACACGACGAAGACCGGCGCGCCGTCGCGCTCGATCCAGGCTCCCAGCGCTTCGTCACGCTGCTGCACGTAGGCCGGCGGCAGCTGTGGCGCGGTGCTGCGCCAGCGCAGCTCACCCGCCAGGCCTGGCGGCAGCGGCTCGGCCGCCTCCAGCACCGCCTGGCGCACCTGCCCAGCCAGATCGAGCAGTGGAGAAACACGGCGCAGCCTCAGGCCATGCGTATTGCCTCCCGCCAGCAGGGCGAGCCCATCGGCCGACTGCAGACTGGCAACCTGGACAGCGGGCACCTGCGCGCGAACTTCGGCACCCACACTGGCGGCAAGGGTGATCAGCGGCGTGCCGGGTACGGCAAGGTCGCCGACTGCAGCATGGCGCTCGCGCACCACGCCGGCATAGGGCGCGCGGATCACGCAACGCGCCAGCGCCAGCTCTGCGGCTGCAAGCCCCGCCTGTGCTGCATCACGTTCGGCGACAAGCACCTCGAGTTCGGTCTCACGAATGCGCAGTCCATCGGTGCTGATGAAGCCACGTCCAGCCAGCGCACGCGACTGGTCGAGCTGAACGCGGGCCAGTGCAATGCGCCTGTCGATCAAGCGCAGTTGAGCCTGCGCGCGGTCGACGTCGAGCCGATAACTGGCGCTGTCCAGCCGCGCCAGCTCGGCACCTGGTGCCACGGTCTCGCCCTCACGGGCCGGCATGGCGACGATCCGCGCACCGACCTCGGCCGCGAGCCGTGCCTCTTCGCGTGCAACGACCGCCGCTGGGGCACGAAACTCGGCAAATACGGCCAGCTCGGCCAGCGCACGCGTGGTCCAGTCGGCCGCCTGCAAGGTCAGCGGGCACAGGAGGAGAAGGACAGGGAGTATTCGCATCAGGATGCCACTGCGGAGGGTTCGCCGGCGCCACATGACGCAGCGGCTGGGTCAGCCTTCGTCGGTGACGCGGAAGGCAAGCGTGGGCGCGGTGAAGTCGTCAAGCTGGGCACCGAGGCCGATCTCGCCTTCGCCGTAAAGCGCGCAGCTATCGCGGCGCAACACCACCGGTGCAGTCGAACCTGAAAAGCGCACCCAACTGCCATTGCTGCTGAAGTCGGTGAAGGAGCACTGCCCGCTCGTCCACTCGATGCGCGCATGGCGCCGCGAAACGCGCGGATCGTCGACCGCGAAGCCGGCGCCGTCGCCGCGCCCGATGATCAGCGGCCCTTCGCCCGGATGGAGTTCGGCGTGCTGATCCATGCGCCGAATGTCGATTCGCTGGATTGAACGCGTGCCTTCGATCAGCTGATTGAAGTCGAACATCGCGGTCAGGGTGGATTCGGCCGTACGCGCCCAATCCACGCGCCACACGTGCATCGGCTCGGCCTTGCCCTTGATGGTGATGCGATCCAGGCTCTGGCATGCTAGCCGCTGAGCCTCGGGCAGGCAGTCAAACGCAGCCTCGCCGATCAAGGTTTCACCGGCCTGGGCCCGATCGCTGAGTCGGGCGGCGACATTGACGGCGTCGCCGTAGCAGTCGCCGTCATGTTCGACGATGGGCCCGCGCTCGACGCCGGTCTTGATTCCGAGCAGGCCGCCCTGCGGCAGACCGGGCACCTGCTCGGCCAGCACTTCCTGCATGCGTGAAGCGGCCTCGACAGCAGCAAGCGTGTTGTCGAACAGGACCAGCACGCCATCACCCAGATACTTCACGAGCTGGCCGCCCGCAAGCACGAGGTGGCGACCAAGGGTATGTGTACAGCGGGTAACGATGCGGGTGGCAACAACATTGCCCGCCGACTCAAAAAGACCCGTGCTACCCGTCAGGTCGGCAAATACCACGGTCTTCACCGATTGCTTCACGCGTCTCCCCGCTATGGATCATCGAAGCTGCTCTGCAGGGCAGCCCTCATCGACAGGACGAAGGCGCTGCAAGCGCGGCAATTCACGATGCTAGCATCAAGACACCTGATCGTCATCGCTCCGTGTGTTCGCGACGCGATCTTCACGAACATCCGTGAGGAAAAAAGCGGGGGCTGGAGCGCTTAGCCTGGGTCGATCGAGTGCAGGGCCTGCGCCAGTCGGGGCGCCACCCACGCGGCGTTGCTCGGATGGGGAATGCAGTCGGTACTCCACACCTGGCCGACACCCGCCTGGTGCAGCAAATCGAGCGCGCCACCCGCAAACAAGGCATGCGTGACAGCCACATCCACGCTGGCGGCGCCGGCAGCCAGCAACAGTCTTGCCGCCTGGGCAAGGGTGTGGCCGGAACTGGCCACGTCGTCGAGCAGCACGACACGGCGCCGCGCGGTCTGGAGGCCCGCCTTGAGACTTTCAGGCAACACGATATCGACCTCGTGGTCGCCATGGCGGGTCTTGGCGCACACTGCGAAGTCGAAACCATGGCGCTCTGCGGCCGCCTCAACCCATTGTCTGGACTCTGCGTCAGGCCCCACCAGCAGTGCGCCCGGGCGTTGCGCAGCGACCACATCGGCAAGCAGCGGCGCGCCAGACAGCGCGAGCGCATGAGGCACCGGCAAGGCTTCGGCGAGCGAAGAGACCCGATGCAGATGCGGATCGACGGTGATGACGGCGTCGAACAGGCCAGCGAGAAATCCGCCGACGATATGCTGGCTGATCGCCTCACCAGGCGTGAACTCGGCGTCCTGTCGCATGTAGGCCAGATAGGGCGCAACCAGGGTCAGGTGCTCGGCTCCCAGCCGCCCGGCGGTGCGCGCCACCAGCAGCAGCTCCAGCAGCTTCTCGTTGGGTCGGTGCAGGCTGCGATAGACGACGACGCGCGGAGGTAGTCGTTCAGGCAGGCGCAGGTGCAGCTCGTCATCAGGAAAGCGGTGGCGCTCGATGACGGCGCGCTCGACACCGGCAGCCTGCGCGAGGCGCTCTGCCTCCTGCGTTTCGTCATCGAAATGCAACAGCAGACTCATCATCAGAACTCCACAAACAGGTGCGGCAACTCGTCGGCCGTACCGATTCCATAGCCGCTGGCACGCAGACAGGCCTGACGGGCAAACTCAAGGTCGGCCGGATAGTCGGCATGGACCCGGTACAGGATGTCACCGCAGGCAACCGGGTCGCCCAGCTTGCGCAGCAGGTCCACGCCAGCGCCCTGCACCTTGGGCGCACCGGCAACACGCGCAATGCGCGCCAGCTGCTGGTTGTCGATCGCGGTGACGACACCAGCTGCATCGGCACTGACCTCGAAGCTCAGGCGCGCGAGTTGCAGCGCATTGTGATCGAACGGCTTGCCACCCTGGGCACGGATGATGGCGTCCATCTTGGCCAGCGCACGACCGGAATCGAGGATGTCGCGCGCGATCGCAAAGCCGTCACCACCGCGCACGTCGGGGTCGAATTCCAGCATCCGCCCAGCCAGACGCAGTGCCTTTTGCCGCAGATCGTTCGGCGCACGCGGGTCGTTCTCAAGTACGCGCATGACATCACGCGCCTCCAGTACCGGCCCGATGCCGGCACCGATCGGCTGGCGGCCGTCGGTAATGACGACATCGAGGGCCAGGCTCATGCGCCTGGCGACGAATTCGAACAGCTTGCGCAGGCGCTGCGCCTCGGGCATCGAACGCACCTTGGCCGTGGGCCCGAGCGGAATGTCGAGCAAAAGGTGGGTCGAACCCGCGGCGACCTTCTTCGACAGGATGGAGGCCACCATCTGCCCCGGGGAGTCGATCGACAGCGGCCGTTCGACCGAGATGAGCACGTCGTCGGCCGGAGATAACTGGGCGGTACCGCCCCAGGCCAGACAGCCACGGTGTTCGCGAACGATCTCCAGCAGGCGCACGACCGGCAACTCGACGTTTGCCAGCACCTCCATGGTGTCGGCCGTACCGGCCGGTGAAGTGATCGCGCGCGACGAGGTCTTGGGGCACAACATGCCGTGCGCCGCCACGATCGGCACCACCAGCATCGAGGTGCGGTTGCCGGGAATGCCGCCGATGCAGTGCTTGTCCACCACGACCCGCTCGCGCCAGTCGAGCCGCTGGCCGACAGCCGCCATGGCCTCAGTCAGAAAGTAGACCTCCTCGCGATCTAGCTCACCCTGGTTGGAAGCGACAACGAAGGCAGTGAGTTCGATCTTGGAATACCGGTGCTCGGCGATGTCGCGCACGATCGCGCAGAAATCATCGTGCGTCAGCCGCTCACCGGCAATCTTGCGATGCAGCGCCGGAATGGAGGTCGGTGGCTCGGCTTGCGACACCTGCGCCGGATGCCCGTTGTCCACACCCAGTTGCGCAAAGGCATCCAGGCTCAGACCGATTTCGTTGCAGCCGACGATACGCGGGTCGTCCACCACGTTGAGGCTTGCCAGCACTCGCCTGCCGTTGGCGCGCACTTCCACCTTGGCCAAAGCCTGAAAACCTTCGGCGCGATAGACGGCGCAGTCGCGATGCAGGTAGGCGACGTTCTCGCGGTAGGTATCGATCGCGACGCGACGCAAGGCCAGCGGAAATTGCTGCTCGCCGCGGCATTCTGTCAGGGGCGTCGAATCAGAATCAGTCATCGGCAGAAGCCTACTCTTGCGACCTGGTGGTTTGAAGCCCGAACGTAAGCACAGACGAGACACATGCCACGCTTGATCAATGTTGCCGCAACCGACAGCCAACCCCTTCCCGGCGGCGGCGATGCAGCACGCTGCGAGTGTGTTGTATTCAATGAAGCCTGACGGCATTCACCACATGACGCACCCTTAAGAAATGTCAAGGATGGACAGCACGCCTTGCTTTAAACTATAGACAGTTGTAATGACATGACAAAAGGAGCGCGCCATGACGAACCGCAACATTTCCTTCATCGTGAAGGACCAGAATCTGGTAACGCTGCGCCCCACCGATTCCGTGCAACATGCCTGCAAGCGCATGTGCGAACAGAGCGTCGGCGCTGTGCTGATTACCGACAGTCTCCGCCACCTGCAGGGAATCTTCACCGGGCGTGATGCGGTGCAGATGATCGGCGCCGGCGGCCACCCGGCTGAAACCGCGTTGGGTGACGTGATGACGCGTGACCCGGACACCATCGCGCCGAATCGCAAAGCGATTGATGCACTGCAGATGATGTGCGACGGTGGCTACCGCCACCTGCCCGTCATCGAGGATGGCAAAGTCGTCGGCATCGTTTCCCGGCGTGACTTCAAAGGCCTTGAGTTGGACAAATTCGAGGATCAGCAAGGCCTGTGGGAACGCATTTGCTGAGCTACTCGGCCCGAGTCACGGAACATCTACCGGGCTCGGTGCCTGAGTGCCTTACGGCGCGCCCAGTGCACGCCCTGTGAGTGAACGTCTTCCTGCTCAGGGCACCGCGGTGGCCGAGCCACGCACGCGAAAGCGAAGGGTGCCGATCATTTGTTCGTCGCCCGTCAACACCCTGACCTGCCAGCGCCCGCCGGGCGCCGGCGGGAAATTTTGTTTGCGCGTCCACGCCCGATAGCCTTCCGCGCGCCCACCGTGGATGTCGAGCGTAATGCGGTCGATCTCGCGCCCCTCGTGCATCCAGACATGCTGGATGCGCTCCTGCAGTCCCAGCGGCGCCTGGATTGCGGTATAGGCGAAAAGCCCGTGCTCGGCCAGTTGCGCCGCATCGATCTCCACCAGTCGGTTATCCGGTGCGCGGCTGACATCGTCGATCACCGTGGCCAGCGCCACTTCGGTCAGTCGCAGGGTCGCAGGCGGCACCCACAGACGCGCCAGCCAGCCCACCCCGCCAAGCGCCAGCATCAAGCCCACGACCAGCACACCACGCCACCAGCGCGGCAGCGTGATCGAGCCCAGCAGACTGGGAAAAGCCAGCAACACCGCAATGCCCAGCGCCAGTTCATAGCTGCGGGCAGTGGGAAGATGCAGAATCAACGGCATGGCCACCAGCAGCACCGCAAACAGCGTCAGGGTGTGATAAGTCAGGAACAGCCAGCGCCGCGGTGCGAGGCGCTTGTAATAGATCGGATCGGTCAGCGCCACCAGCGCCGCCACGATCAGGCAACCTGTGAACACGGCCTGCCCGCTGTTCCATGAGGTGCTGGCGAGAAAAAACGGCAGTGCAAAAAACAGGCTTTCCTGGTGGATCATCTGCGTCGCGTAACGCAACAGCCCAGGCGGCAGGCGCAGGCCGAAGCGTTCGGTCAGCAACTCGCTCAATGCCCGCTCGAGGACCAGCCAGACCCAGCCAAGCAGCATGGCCAACGCGATGACGCGGGCAAAGCCCTCGTGGCGCTCGACCAGAAAAAAACTCGCCACCCCCGAAACGAAGCCAAAGGCCGCAATCACACCCGGATAGCGGCGGACGAGGGCGACCAGGCTCAGCAGGTGGGTCTTGAGAGTGGAGGGCATGGGTGTGGGGTGCCTGAAGAGGCATCGTAGTCGGACAGAAAGGCCTTTGAGCGCAGCACGCTCACGCACTGCGAACCAGTCGCGAGCGCGAGCGAAACATACAACATTCCCTCCCTCATGGCGCACGCTGTCGGCGCCCCTCGCCCTGACCGGCCACAGCGTCATTGTCCCCAAGCCTGGCGCTGCAGCGTGCAGGAATCCGCGGATCAACGCACGGATTGGCGTACAGATTGAGCGCACAATCAGCGTCATGAATCGACTCGTCACGGGAGGCTAAAATGAGTAGCGCAACGATGAAACTTCGCGGGGTCAATCTGGGCAGCTGGCTGGTGCTGGAAAAGTGGATGGTACCCAGCCTGTTCGAGGGTCTGCAGGCCACCGACGAGACCACGTGGTGTGCAGAGATGGGGCCACGCGCGGCCGACCGACTGCGCGCGCACTGGAACAGCTTCATCACACGCGACGACTTTCGCTGGATTGCCGAGCATGGCCTGAACGCAGTGCGCATCCCGGTCGGGCACTGGATCTTCGGCCCCGACTACCCCTATCACCCCAAGTACGGTGACGCACGCCACCCCTTCGTCACCGGCGGGATCGACGTGCTTGATCAGGCCATGGACTGGGCGCAGGAGTTCGGCCTGCAGGTGGTGCTCGACCTGCACGCGGCACCCGGCTGCCAGAACGGCTTCGACAACGGTGGCATCAAGGACGTGTGCGAATGGCACACCAAACCCGAATATCGTGAGCACTCGCTGTCGGTGCTCGAACGCCTGGCCGAACGCTACCGTGCGCACCCGGCGCTGCATGCGATCGAGGCGCTCAACGAACCACGCTGGGACGTACCGACCGACTACATCAAGGCCTACTACGTCGACGCCTACGAACGCATCCGCCGCCACTGCCCGCCGGAACGCGTGGCCGTGATCTTCCATGATGGTTTCCGCTCGTTCCGCGAGTTCCTTGGCTTCATGCAGGCGCCTGCCTTCAGGAACGTGATCTTCGACATCCACCGCTACCAGTGCTTCGAACGCTGCGACATCGATGCCGACATCCACGCCCACCTGCGCAAGTCGGCAGGCGACTGGAAGGACGAGGCCGACGCCATCATCACCGAACTGGGTCTGCCGACGATCTGCGGTGAATGGAGCCTGGGCCTGGACCTGAAGGTGGTGTCACTCTGGGCGGAAGGACCGTTCAACCACGCCCTGCAGGACATGGACGGTTTTCAGCAGCTGGTCGCCAGCCGCGGCTATGCGGCGGCGCAGTTGCTCACCTTCGAGAAATACCAGGGCTGGTTCTTCTGGAGCTACCGCACCGAGACGACGGCCGCCTGGAGCCTGCGCACCAGTGTCGAGCGCGACTGGCTGCCGTCAGTCTTCGCCTAGGACAACCGGCGGCACGTCGAGCGTGAGGTATTTTTCCTCGTGCAGGCGGTTGATCACCAGCTTGCGCGTGAAGTGGTGCGACATGCCATTGTGGAAGCTGATCAGCAGCAGGCTGGAGTCGGGTAGCTCACGGTGGAGGAGTTCGATCATCAGCAACTCGGTTTCAGGATCGAGCGCATTGGTCGCCTCCTCCAGAAACACCCATGCAGGCCGTTGCAGCAATATGCGGGCGATGGCCAGGCGCTGTTGCGCCCGCAGCGGCAGGGCGTGATCCCAGCTGTCGCTCTCGTTCAGCCGAGGTGCCAGCCAGGCCAGACCGGCACACTCGAGCACATGCAGCATTTCGCCTTGGCTGAACTCGGATTCGGTCCGCGGGTAGCTCAGCGCCGCTTTCAGCGTGCCATCCGGAAAATACGGTCGCTGCGGCAGGAAGACGAGTTCATGATCGGCCGGCAGCACGATTTCCCCCGTTCCCCACGGCCACAGACCAGCCACGGCCTTGAACAGGCAGATCGCGACCGAGGTGTCGCCGCCAATCAGCACCCGCTCGCCGCGTCGAATCACGACATCGAAATGCTCGACCAGCACCCGGCCATCCGGATTGGCCAGGCTGAGTCCGCGCAACACCAGTTTGCGCTCTGTGCCGACGCGAACCTCGATGCGCTTGTGTGAAGGCGTGCGCTGCAGGAGCTCGAGTGCCTGCAGGTCGTCGTAGAGGCTCACGATACGATCGATCGAGGCCCGGCAGCGGGCCAGTTCGGCCATGTTGTCCACCGGCCAGGACAGGGCCGAGGTCAGACGCTGAAAGGCCTGCGCCGCCTGCATCAACACCCCCAGCGTCATCACGCCGGCGATGTACTGAGGCGCCGCGACCAGGATCGGAAACACCGGCAGCAGGGTGCCGTAGGCGGTCGTGAAGGACACGATACCCAGGTAGCCCAGGGTCTGGCGATTCCAGCCACGGCCCACGTCGTCGAACAGCGCGTCGGCATGGCGGCGCTCGACCGCCTCGCCGCGCATCAGCGCGATCGACTCGGCATGTTCGCGCTCGCGCGCCAGGCCATAGCGCAGATTGGCCTCGACGGCCTGCAGGCGATTGGTGGCCTTGACCAGCGGGCGGCCAAGCAATGCCCCCAGCACGGTGCCAATGCCGGCATACAAAAAGGCCAGCCAGACCAGGTAGGCCGGCACGGACAGACCGAAACTGGGCAGTTCGAGCCTGCCCGACACCTTGAGCAGGATGTCGGCGAAGCTGCCGAGGATCAGCACCGAATACAATAGTGAATGGGCCAGCCCGATGGCTGACTCGGTGGCGATGCGGATGTCTTCGGCGATGCGCCCGTCCGGGTTATCGTGGTCACCGACGGTGAAGCGCAACTGATACAGGTGGCGGTCCGCCAGCCAGGCATCGAGCAGGCGGCGCGTCAGCCACTGCCGCCAGTCCAGTTGCAACCAGCGCTTGACATGCATGTGCAGCGCAGTAACGGCGATCGTCAGCACGAAAATCAGCATGAACAAGGCGGCTTGCACCAACACTTCGCGCATCGAGTGCGCCTCTAGGGCATCGAACAGCGCCCGATGCCAATAGCTGATCCAGACCGCCAGCAGCACCTGCCCCAGCGTCAGCAGCACCAGCACCAGCGTCGCCGTACATGCCTTCCACTTGCGCTCACCGCTCCAGTAAGGCATCGCCAGGCTCATGAAGCGCCTGATCGAACTCTCGCTCGACAATGAACGGGCAGGTGGCAGCAAGAGCGGGATTCCGTAAGTTGATCAGGTCGGGGCAGCAGCGAGGCCGTATTCTGCGCGAACACCGTGCGCCGCACCATGACGGAAGTGGCAGATCGCCCACAAGTTCGTAGAATGCGGTTTTGCTTCAGCGCCGTCCGCCATGCCAGCCTTCCCGCACATCCTGTTCGATCTCGATGGCACCCTGATCGACTCCGCCCCCGCCATCGTCGCAAGCTATCGCGAAGCTTTCCGCGCCGCCGGCCACATGCCCGTGCGCACGATCGACGAATCCATCGTCGGCCCACCGCTGACCGAGACCCTGCAGATGCTGACCAGCAGCTGCGACCCGGCCCTGATTGCCGAGCTCGCGGGCCACTTCAAGGCCAGCTACGACAGCACAGGCTACCTGCAGACGGCAGCCTATGCAGGCGTCGGCGAAATGCTCGCGCAACTGGCGGGCAGCGGTCGGCGCATGGCCATCGCCACCAACAAACGCCTGCACCCCACCCGACTGATCCTGCAGCACCTCGACTGGAGCAGGTATTTCGATGCCGTGTACGCGCTGGACCTGTTCGAGCCGCGCCTGCCAGACAAGGCGGCGATGATCGCCCGCCTGCTCATCGATCGTGGCATTGCACGTGAGGATGCGGTCTATGTCGGCGACCGTGCCGAGGACGGCGATTCGGCCGACGCCAATGGCCTGCCCTTCATTGCTGCGACCTGGGGCTACGGCAGCCTCGAGGCCGCCGACATCGCACCGCACTGGCGCGTCGCGGCAAGTCCGGCCGCCCTGGCCACTTTAATCCTGAGTGCTTGAACTGTCGGGACGGCCGCCGGATCAGCTCTGCACCCACAAAGCCATCAATCATGCCGGGGCGGCTTCAAGCTCAGTCCCATCACCCCCGCCCCCGTCCTCATCCGCGACAGCTTCGCCCAGAAAACCGCCGCTCTGACGTGCCCACAGGCGCGCGTAGAGTCCGCCGAGCGCCAGCAGGCCGCGATGGTCACCTTCCTCCACGATGCGGCCCTTGTCCATCACCACCAGACGGTCCATCGCGGCGATGGTCGACAGGCGGTGCGCGATCGCGACCACGGTCTTGCCTTCCATCAGCCGGTAGAGGCTAGCCTGAATGGCGGCTTCGACCTCGGAATCAAGTGCACTGGTCGCCTCGTCCAGCAGCAGGATGGGCGCGTCCTTGAGCATCACGCGAGCAATCGCGATGCGCTGTCGCTGACCACCGGACAGCTTCACCCCACGCTCGCCGACGTGGGCGTCATAGCCCTTGCGGCCTTTCGCATCGCTCAGGCCCAGGATGAAGTCGTGCGCCTCAGCCCGCGTTGCCGCCGAGATCATCTCGGCATCGCTCGCATCCGGCCTGCCATAGAGGATGTTGTCACGCACCGAGCGATGCAGCAAAGAGGTGTCCTGCGTCACCATGCCGATCTGCGCCCGCAGACTGTCCTGCGTCACCGCGGCCACATCCTGGCCATCGATCAGGATGCGGCCCTGCTCGAGGTCGTAGAAACGCAGCAACAGATTGACCAGCGTCGATTTTCCGGCTCCCGAGCGCCCGACCACACCGATCTTCTCGCCGGGGCGGATGATCAGCGAAAAATCATCGATGACGGCGCGCGCGTCCGGACCACTGGCGCCATAGGCAAAACCCAGCTGCTCGAAACGGAGCTCGCCGCGCCCGACCAACAGCGGCTTTGCATCCGCCCGGTCGAGCACGGCATGCGGTCTCGACAGCGTGTTGATGCCGTCCTGCACGGTACCGACGTTCTCGAACAGCGAGGCCATCTCCCACATGATCCAGTGGGACATGCCGTTCAGACGCAGCGCCATCGCGGTCGAGGCCGCCACCGCACCGACACCGATCTGCCCCTGACTCCACAACCACAGCGCCGTGCCACCGGTGGCCAGGATCAGCAGCATCGACAGGCTGTGATTGACGATCTCGATACTGCTGACCAGCCGCATCTGCGCATGCACGGTCTGAATGAACTCCTGCATCGCGCCGCGGGCATGGCCGGCCTCGCGTCCAGCGTGGGAGAACAGCTTGACGGTGGCGATGTTGGTATAGGCGTCGGTAATGCGGCCGGTCATCAGGGAGCGCGCATCCGCCTGGGCGCGCGACACTTTCGACAGGTGCGGAACGAACCAGCGCAGCGAGGCCACGTACAGCGCCAGCCAGCCAAGAAAGGGCAGCAGCAGCCACAAGTCGAAGCTCGCCACCACGGCAGTCATGGTGATGAAGTAGATCACCACGAAAACCAGGATGTCGGTCAGGATCAGGCAGGTATCGCGCACTGCCAGTGCAGTCTGCATGACCTTGGCCGACACCCGGCCAGCGAATTCGTCCTGGTAGAAACTCATGCTCTGGCCGAGCATCAGGCGATGAAACTTCCAGCGCAGACGCATTGGAAAGTTGCCGGCCAGCGCCTGGTGCTTGAGCAGGGTCTGCAGCGCTACCAGCCCGATGCTGCCAAGCACGATCGCGGCCAGCAAGGCCAGCTTGTCGCCTTCGTCAGTCCACAGGCGCGCGGGCTCCACCGTCGCCAGCCAATCGACGACCTGACCCAGCATGGCAAACAGCAGCGCCTCGAAGGCGCCAATGGTCGCAGTCAGCAACATCATGCCGAAAATGAAGCGGCGCATGCCATCGCTTGCCGCCCACAGAAAGGCGAAGAAGCGTTTTGGCGTCGGACTGGGCACGATGTCGGGATAGGGGTCGACGCGGCGCTCGAACCAGTTGAAAAACACGGCAGGACTCCGAAGCAAGGACGGAAAGACAGCAGGACGAACGCGACATTGCGGGCTCTGACAGCACACACCCGTCGCCAGTGCCCGGCACAACGCAAACGCCCCGCACGGGGCGATCCCGGCGGGGCATGCGACAAAAGCGGCTCAGGGTATCAGGCCGGAGCGGACGTACGGATCAGGTGATCGAAGGCTGACAGCGCCGCCTTCGAGCCTTCCCCCATGGCGATGACGATCTGCTTGTACGGCACCGTGGTGCAGTCACCGGCAGCGAACACGCCTGGCACCGAAGTCTGGGTCCTGGGGTCGATGATCACCTCGCCAAAGCGGCTCAACTCGAGCGTGCCCTTGAGGAAATCGGTATTGGGCAACAGGCCGATCTGCACGAAGATGCCCTCGAGCTCAACCCGATGCGCCTCGCCCGTCACCCGGTCCTTGTAAATCAGGCCATTGACCTTGTCGGCGCCGGTCACTTCGGTGGTCTGCGCGCTCTTGATCACTTTGACATTGGGCAAGCTGTAGAGCTTGCGCTGCAGCACGGCGTCGGCACGCAGGTCATGGTCAAATTCAAGCAAGGTCACATGGGCAACGATGCCGGCAAGGTCGATGGCGGCCTCGACACCCGAGTTGCCGCCGCCGATCACCGCGACGCGCTTGCCCTTGAACAGCGGGCCATCGCAGTGCGGGCAATAGGCCACGCCCTTGCCGCGGAATTCCTGCTCGCCGGGCACGTTCATTTCGCGCCAGCGTGCGCCGGTAGCGACGATCACGGTTTTTGCCTTCAGCGCGGCGCCGTTCTCGAGATGCACCTCGGCAAGCCGGCTACCGTCTTCACTCCCCGGCACGAGCTTCGCCACCCGCTGCAGGTTCATGACATCGACTTCGTACTCCTTGACGTGCTCTTCGAGCGCCATCACCAGCTTGGGGCCTTCGGTTGCCTTAACCGAAATGAAGTTCTCGATCGCCATCGTGTCCATCACCTGACCGCCAAAGCGCTCGGCGACGATGCCGGTGCGGATGCCCTTGCGCGCAGCATAAATCGCAGCTGCGGCGCCGGCCGGTCCGCCGCCGACGATCAACACGTCAAACGGATCCCTGGCCGAGAGCTTCTTCGCATCGCGGGCTGCGGCGCCGGTGTCGACCTTGGCGAGAATCTCGCCCAGCTCCATGCGACCCTGGCCGAACTCCTGGCCATTCAGGTAAACCGTGGGCACGGCCATGATCTGGCGTTTCTCCACCTCGTCCTGGAACAGCGCGCCATCGATCATCGTATGGCGGATGTTGGGGTTGAGGATGGCCAGCAGGTTGAGCGCCTGCACCACGTCGGGGCAGTTGTGGCAGGACAGCGAGATGTAGGTCTCGAAGTTGTACTCGCCTTCAAGGCTCTTGATCTGCTCGATCACGTCCGCCTCGACCTTGGGCGGATAGCCCGCAGATTGGAGCAGGGCGAGAATCAGCGAGGTGAATTCGTGGCCCATGGGCAAGCCGGCAAAGCGCACGCGTCCGTCCCCGCCCTTCGGCCCGACTGAAAAGGAGGGCGTGTGAGCGCTCGCCTGATCACCACCGTCGCGCAGGGTGATCAGACTCGACTGCTCGACAACATCCCTGAGCAGGTCCTGCATCTCACGTGACTTCGGCCCTTCATCCAGCGACGCCACGATCTCGATCGGCTGCGTCACCCGCTCCAGATAAGCTTTCAGTTGAGCCTTGATATTGGCGTCCAGCATGATGGTTTCTCCCTTTCGAATTTGCGATGGCCGCTGTTTTAGGCGATCCGGATACGACACAGCCGGCACATGGCCGGCTGCGGAGCAAGCAGTCCGGACCCTTGCGGCCCGGGCGGTGCGGCGACTGTCTTAGATCTTGCCGACCAGGTCGATCGACGGCGCCAGCGTGGCCTCGCCTTCCTTCCACTTGGCCGGGCACACTTCATTCGGGTGCGCAGCGACGTACTGGGCGGCCTTGAGCTTGCGCACGGTCTCGGTCACGTCACGGGCGATGGCGTTGTCGTGCACTTCCATCGTCTTGATGACGCCTTCCGGGTTGATGATGAAGGTGCCACGCAGGGCCAGGCCTTCTTCATCGATATGCACATCAAAGGCGCGGGTCAGCTTGTGGGTCGGATCACCCACCAGGGCGAAGCGTGCCTTGCCCACGGCAGCCGAGGTCTCGTGCCAGACCTTGTGCGAGAAATGAGTGTCGGTAGTGACGATATAGACTTCGGCGCCGGCCTTTTCGAATTCAGCGTAGTGATCGGCAGCGTCCTCGATTTCGGTCGGGCAGTTGAAGGTGAAGGCGGCCGGCATGAAGATCAGCACGGACCACTTGCCCTGCAGGTCGGCATCGCTCACTTCGATGAACTTGCCGTTCTTGTAGGCCTGGGCTTTGAACGCTTGAACCTTGGTGTTGATCAGCGACATTTGTATCCTCCGTGGGGGTTGATGGAACGGCTTGTTGAAACTCGATGGGATGGAGTTTAGACCTGATCCAGGATTTGCTCTAATTGAGAATCGGGATGCTCCCGATTGATCATTCCTATCAAGAAAGCCATCGAACAAAAGCATTGCCAATGGCACCGGTGCGCTATTGGCAATCCATCACAAATGGGGGCAGCAGCCGGGAAGTCAAGCGCCAGCCAGATGCCGGCGTACCGCAATGACGGCACCCAGCCAGCCGAGAAAGGCAGCAAAAGCGACGATCGCGAGCGCAGCGCGCCAGTCCGGACCGCTGAGCGAGAAAACGGCGCCATAGGTTTCGGCAAGGCGGGCGACGGGCTGCCCCAGTGCCTGCACGCCAAACCAGACCGTGCCCAGCGCCACCAGGCCGCCCAGCGCGCCCTGCAGTCCACCAAACCAGTAAAACGGCCGCCGAATGAAGGGGTCGGTAGCCCCCAGCAGGCGACTCACCTCAATCTCCTGGCGTTGGGTGAGGATCTGCAGGCGGATGGTGTTGAAAGTAACGATGACCAGGGCAAAACCGAGCAAGCCAGCCAGCATCAGCACCGCCGAACGCCCCAGCACCAGCAGCGCTTGCAGGCGCTTGACCCAGGCCGAATCGAGCTGCACGTGGACCACCCTGGGCCAGCTTCCGATATCGGCGGCGAGGCGCTCAAACGCCGCCGGGTCCTCACCGCGCGGCGTCAGGACGAAGGCATCGGGCAAGGGATTGCCGTCCAG
This sequence comes from Thauera sp., assembly GCA_035433105.1. Classification (GTDB taxonomy): domain Bacteria; phylum Pseudomonadota; class Gammaproteobacteria; order Burkholderiales; family Rhodocyclaceae; genus Thauera. The sequence goes on along the minus strand of DAORUJ010000004.1, from coordinate 27,683 downwards.
CCCGCCCAGCACGTCGCCCAGCCCGCTGGCGGCAAGCTGCTCCAGGGCCTCGTCGCGCGCCACGAAACGGTAACTGGCAAGCTCTGGCAGTGCCCTGAGCCGGATCTCGATCGCATCGGCATCGGCTTTGCGCGCTTTGGTGTCGAGGAAAACGCTGATCTCGGGTGTTCCCGAGACGCCGCGCGCCAGCGAAGCGACGTTGTCCAACAATAGATAGCCGCCGCCGGGCAGTGACAGCGCGATTCCCACCACCAGTGCCGAAAGCACGGTACCGACCGGCTGGCCAAGCAGGCGATGCAGGGCGTGAGCGATGGCTCGCGCGTGCAGATACAACCAGTTGCTCATGCCGCCGCCTCCTGCGCCGGACGCCCAGTGGGCCGCGTATCCTCGGCCAACAGCCCCTTTGCGAGCACCAGGCGGCGCGGACGGCTGGCAGCGAACAGCGCAGCGTCGTGGGTCGTGACCAACACGGTGACGCCCGCCTCGTTAAAGGAACGAAACAGCTCGGCAATGTCGGCCGCGTAGGCCGGATCGAGATGGGCGGTCGGTTCGTCGGCAATCAGGATGGAAGGTCGATTGACGATCGCACGCGCGATCGCCACCCGCTGCTGCTCGCCCCCCGACAGACCTGCCGGCCTTCCCTTGCCACGTCCATCCAGGCCGACCCGTTCGAGCGCCGCAGCCACGCGCTTCGCGGCATCGCCCGGCGGATGGCCGGTGATCACCAGCGGCAGCATGACGTTGTCGAACACACTGCGGTCGAACAGCAGCCGATTTTCCTGCAACACCAGTCCAAGGTTGCGGCGCAGATAGGGAATCGCCGTCCGCGGCAGATGCGACACGTCCTGGCCGTTGATCAGCACGCGCCCCGCACTCGGGCGCTCGATGACCGGAATCAGTTTCAGCAACGTGCTCTTGCCGGCCCCCGAGTGGCCGGACAGCACGACCAGCTCGCCATGGCGAATCTCAAAACTGACGCCCGCCAGCGCTGTGTAACCGCCCGCGTAGCGTTTCGCCACGTCCTCGAAGACGATCATGCGCGGTCGCCCGCACCGTTTCTGGGCGCACCGGGAACCGGCTCGAACAGCGCATCGACGAACTCGCGCGCCTTGAACGGCTGCAGGTCATCGATGCCCTCGCCGACGCCGATGAAACGCAGGGGTTTCGGACACTGGCGCGCGATCGCCGCCAGCACCCCGCCCTTGGCCGTGCCATCGAGCTTGGTCACGACCAGGCCGGTCACCCCGATCGTCTTATCGAAGGCCTTGACCTGCGCCAGCGCGTTCTGGCCGATGTTGGCATCGAGCACCAGCAAGACCTCGTGCGGGCCCGTCGGATCGGCCTTGGCAATCACGCGCCTCACCTTGGCGATCTCCTCCATCAGATGGAGCTGGGTCGGCAGGCGGCCGGCCGTGTCGGCCAGCACGATGTCGATGTTGCGCGCTCGCGCGGCGTTGATCGCGTCGAAGATCACCGCCGCAGCATCACCGCCGTCCTGCGCCACCACGGTGACCTTGTTGCGCTCACCCCAGGCCATCAGCTGCTCGCGCGCTGCCGCCCGAAAGGTATCGCCTGCGGCCAGCAGCACGCTCTTGCCCTGCGCCTGAAAGTACTTCGCGAGCTTGCCGATCGAGGTCGTCTTGCCCGAGCCATTGACGCCCGCAATCATGATGATGAAGGGCCGATGGTCACTGATGTCCAGCGGCTGTTCGAGCGGTGCGATGATCGCATGCAGGCCATCGGCGAGCGATTTCTGTAACTGGTCGGCGGTCTCCAGCCGGTCGCGCTTCCAGCGCCGGCGAAGATCGTCGATCAGATGCTGCGTGGCATCGACCCCGCAGTCAGCCATCAACAGGGTGGATTCGAGCTCCTCGAGCAGATCCTCGTCAATCTTGCGCAGCCCGAACAGGCTCGCCAGGCCACCGCCCAGTTGCTGACGGGTACGCGCCAGGCCGGCCTTGAGACGATCGCCCCAGGAACGCTTGACCGGCGACTCGGAAGGCTCAGGCAGCTCCGTTGAAACGGGCGCCACACGTGCTGCAGGCAGGGTGAAAGCGGGCGCCGCGCTGGTCGACACGTCATCCCGCGACGTGCGCTCCAGCGCAGGCAATTCCGCGACGGGTGCCCCAGGCTCATGCACCTCCGGCGCCTGCGGCACCAGGGCAGGCACTGCCGGTTCGTCTGCAAGGGCGCGCACCTCGGCCATCGGCTCGTCGGCAAGGGGCGCCTCCTCCAGCGGAAGGGGTGCATCGGGCACGACCGGATCGACACGATCCTCGGCGACATCCTCGCCAGCCGGCTGGCCGGATTCGGCCTGCTCGGCCTTGCCGAACTTCTTCTTCAGGAAACCAAACATGAAACGCTCGGGTCAGAGGGAACATTTCGCGACGGCAACGCCCCCACGCCAGCCGTGGGCACCCGTCACCGATCACGTTAAGATGCGACTCCCCGTCCGACCGGTGCACGGTGCACCGACCCCCGCGGAGCGCCGAGAATTCTAACAGATGCAGGACATGCCCATGTTTCTCCAGACGTTTGCCAGCACCCTCCTCGTCAGCGGCGCCCTCGTGGTGCCGCTGACTGCGCTCGCCAATCCCTTCGAAACCACGCTCACCAACGGCATGAAGGTGATCGTCAAGGAGGACCGCCGCGCACCCTCTGCCGTTCATATGGTGTGGTATCGCAGCGGCTCCATGGACGAACAGGAGGGCGTGTCCGGCGTGGCCCATGTGCTTGAGCACATGATGTTCAAGGGCACGAAGAATGTCGGCCCCGGCGAATTCAACAAGCGCGTGGCCGCCGTGGGCGGGCGCGACAACGCCTTCACCGGCAAGGACTACACCGCCTACTTTCAGCAGATTCCACCCGACCGGCTGGGTGAGATGATGGCGCTCGAAGCCGACCGCATGCAGCATCTGGTGCTGGATGACGACTCCTTCCACCGCGAACTCGAGGTGGTCAAGGAAGAGCGCCGTCTGCGCACTGATGACCAGCCACGCGCTTTGGTCTACGAGCAGTTGATGGCGACCGCCTTCAAGGCCCACCCTTACCGCCGCCCGGTGATCGGCTGGATGCCGGATCTGGAGGCCATGCGGCCCGACGATGCACGCGATTGGTACCGCCGCTGGTACACCCCCGCCAACGCCTATCTGGTGGTGGTGGGCGACGTCGACCATCGGCGCGTGTTCCGCGACGCCGAGCGCCATTATGGGCCGATTGTCCCGCGTACCCTGCCGGCCCGCCGCATCAGCGCCGAGCCGGCGCAGCAAGGGCCGCGTCAGGCGGTGGTCAAGGCCCCCGCCGAACTCCCTTACTTGAGCATGGCCTGGCACGTGCCGGCGCTGCGCGACCCGGCCACGGACCGCGATGCCTATGCGCTGCAGGTGCTGTCGGCGGTGCTCGACGGCTACGACGGCGCCCGTCTCACCCGCCACTTGGTGCGCGACAGCGGCCTGGCGCTGTCCGCTGGCGCCAGCTTCGACGGCAGCGGCCGTGGGCCCTCGCTGTTCTACCTCGACGGCGTGCCTGCTCCCGGGCATTCGGTCGACGAACTCGAAGCCGCGCTGCGTGCCGAATTGCAGCGCGTTCGTGACGAAGGTGTGAGCGCGGCTGAGCTCGACCGCGTCAAGACCCAGGCCGTCGCCAGCCGGGTGTACAAGCGCGACTCCTTGATGGGTCAGGCGATGGAAATCGGCTACCTCGAGGCCGCCGGCCTGTCCTGGCGCGATGAGGAGCGCCTGCTCGAAGGCCTGCGCAGCGTCACCGCGGCAGAGGTGCAAGGCGTCGCGCAACGCTACTTCGCCGACGACAGCCTGAATGTCGCCCGCCTTGACCCGCTGCCGCCAGGCGATGCGCGCCCGCGCTCACCCTTCGCCAATACACGCCACTGAGCGCCCTCGCGAACCGACGGAACCCTCACCGAAATGATCACTTTCCGCTCCATCACCCCGGCGCTGGCCGGTTTCGCCCTGCTCGCCCAAGTCGCCGCCACGCCTGCACTCGCCGGCCCGAAGATTGAGCAATGGACGGCGCCAAATGGCGCGCACGTGCTCTACGTCGAGAGCCACGCCCTGCCACTGGTCGACATCCAGGTCGACTTCAGCGCCGGCTCGGCCTACGAACCAGCGGACAAGGCCGGCCTCGCCGGTCTGACACGCAGCCTGCTGGAGGCCGGCGCCGGCGAACTCGACGAACAACAGATTGCCGACCGCATCGCCGACATCGGCGCACAGGTTGGCGGCAGCACGGACAACGACCGCTCCGGGCTCTCCATCCGCAGCCTGTCCTCGCCCGCCGAACGCGACGCTGCGGTCGAGCTCGCCGCCAGCTTGCTTGCGCAGCCCAGTTTTCCCGCCGATATCCTCGAACGTGAGCGCACGCGCGCCATCGCAGGTCTGCGCGAGGCGCTGACCAAACCCGCGACTCTCGCCGCACGCCGCTTCAACGAGGCGCTCTACCCCGGCCACCCCTACGGCACCAGCGTCACACCCGAGTCACTCGAAGCCATCACGCGCGACGACCTGATCGACTTCCATCGCCAGCATTTCGGCCCGCAGCGCGCCTCGCTCGCCATCGTCGGCGATGTCGATCGTGCCACCGCCGAGCAAATCGCCACCCGCCTGACCGAGCGCCTGCCGCCGGTCAAACCCGCGCCCCCCCTGCCAACCCCCGCCCCTACGCAGCCCACAACGGTGCACATCACAAACCCTTCGGCACAAGCCCACATTCTCATTGGCCAGCCCGGCATGGCGCGGGAGGACGCGGACTACTTCCCGCTGCTGGTCGGCAACTATGTGCTCGGTGGCGGCGGCTTCGTGTCGCGGCTGACCAAGGAAGTGCGCGAGAAGCGCGGCTTCGCCTACAGCGTGTATAGCTACTTCGCCCCGCAACAAGTCGCCGGCCCCTTCCAGATTGGTCTGCAGACCCGTGGCAGCCAGACCGAGGAAGCGCTGGGTGTGGTGCGCGACACGCTGACGGGCTTCATCGCCGAGGGGCCAGGCACTGCCGAGCTGCAGGCGGCGAAGGACAATCTGATCAATGGGTTCGGCCTTCGCCTGGACTCTAACGCGAAAATCCTCGATTACGTGGCCATGATCGGTTTCTACCGCCTACCCCTCGACTGGCTTGACACCTACCCGCAGAAGGTCGCCGCGGTCAGCGTCGAACAGGTGCGCGACGCCTTCACGCGGCGCATCCGCAGCGAGCAACTCGTCACCGTGATCGCGGGTGGCGACGGAGACACAGCTGCCTCTGCATCAGCGCCGGCGGCGGCGCAAACCGAGCAATGAACCGTGTGCGCATCGTTGGCGGGGCGTGGCGCTCGCGCCTACTGGAGGTCGCCGACCTCCCGGGCCTGCGCCCCACACCCGACCGGGTGCGCGAGACGGTGTTCAACTGGCTTGGGCAGGACCTCGACGGCCAGCACTGTGCCGACCTTTTCGCAGGCAGCGGCATTCTCGGCTTCGAAGCCGCTTCGCGCGGCGCCGCCGCGGTGGTGCTGGTCGAACGTGATGCCGAAGCGCTCGATGCGCTGCACAAGAGCGCAAAGACCCTACAAGCATTGCAAGTAGAGATCGTACGCGGCGATGCGGTAAGATTCGCTCAGAACACGCGGCGAAAGTTTGACGGCGTGTTTCTCGACCCGCCCTACAGGCAAGGCTGGATCGAGCGTATGCAGCCCTGGATGGACGGTCTGTTGAAGCCGGAGGGATGGATCTATGTCGAGTCCGAAGCCGCAATGACGGGTCTGGGCGACTGGCGCACGGTAAAGCAGAGCCGTGCCGGACAGGTCCATTTCCATCTGATGCGCAGGAGCCAGGAATGAAGGATGCGGTAGCGGTCTATCCGGGGACATTCGACCCCTTCACCCGTGGGCACGAAGACCTCGTGCGCCGGGCGGCAGTGCTGTTCGAAGGCGTGGTCGTCGCTGTCGCACGCAGCAACAGCAAAAACCCGATCTTCAGCCTCGACGAGCGGGTAGACATTGCACGCAATGCCGTAGCCTCCTACCCGAACGTGAAGGTGGTCGGCTTTGACTGCCTGCTGATGGAGTTCCTCAAACAGCAGAATGCACGCGTAATCCTGCGTGGCCTGCGCGCGGTATCGGACTTCGAGTACGAATTCCAGATGGCGGGAATGAACCGCAAACTCTATCCGGATGTCGAAACGGTATTCCTGACGCCGGCAGAAGAGTACATGTTCATCTCAGCCACGATGGTGCGGGAAATCGCACGCCTCGGCGGCGATGTGAGCAAGTTCGTCCAGCCATCGGTGCTGGCACGACTGCAGGACAAACTGAATTCAAAGTGATAGCAAGGAAGCGAACACCATGGCTCTGATCATTACCGACGAGTGCATCAACTGCGACGTCTGCGAACCTGAATGCCCCAACGGCGCCATCTCCCAGGGCGATGAGATCTACGTCATCGATCCGGACAAGTGCACCGAATGCGTCGGCCACTTCGACGAACCCCAGTGCCAGCAGGTCTGCCCGGTCGACTGTATCCCGCTTGACCCGGACCATGCCGAGACCAAGGACCAGCTGATGGAGAAATTCGTCAAGCTGACCGGCAAGGCCTGAGTCTCACCCACCAGTCGAGCCTCACCCACCAATGCAAGGAGGCCCCCCCAGCGCCCAGCTGGCGGTGGCCTCCTTGCATTCAGGTGTCAGGCGGCGGCGCCTCAGGCCGCGTTGCAAAGTTCGGCAAGTTCGGGGCCCGCGTCTCCAAGGGTCGTGGTGAGTTCGGAGCGCAGCGCATCGAGTTGCGCCAGCATCGCCAACACACTGTCTTCGCTCTGCTTCAGTTCTTCGACACGGTCTTCGAGCGTATCGGTTGCCTGGTGGATGCGCTTGACGCTCTCGAGCCGGCGCTTCAGATGGATCTGGTATTCCCGGACCTGGGTTTCCAGCGGCGACAGCACGGCGCGCAGCCACTGCTCGACGTCACGGTTGGCGACTTCGAAGGTACGCCGCGCCTGCACGGCGATGGTTTCGAAGAATTTTTGCGTCAGCGCATGCTTCTCGGTCGTCACCAGGGTCAGCGTGGTGTTGAGCTGGCGATTAAAGGCAGCCTCCAGACGGTCGAGCTCCTTCTCGTAGCGCAGCGTTGAAAAGGTTTCGGGCTGGGACAGTTTGAGTCCATGCTCGACGCTGAAGCGTTTGTGCATCGCGTCGAGCATTTTGGTGATTTCGCCGATCTCGCTGGTCGAGCGCTGCAGGTTCGCGCGCAGGTGCTGGAAGAAGCCCTCCATCGCATCGCGCAACCCCTTGGTGAACGTCGATTCCAGCATCGCCTCACGCGTGCGGCGAGTCTCGTCGCGCAGCGCATCCATGCCAATGTTGGCGAGCAGGTTGTTGGTCAGACTGGAAAACACCGAGCGCACTGCGTAGTACTTTTGCAGGCCTTGCTCGAAGTCATCCTTTTCGCTGCGTATCTTGCGCATCATGTACTCGATGACGCTCTGGTTCTTGCCGCGCAGGTCGGTTAGTTCCTGCAGCTGCTCGCGCAGCCCGGTCAGGCGCGCCTCGAGCAGCCCACGCGTCTGTGCCACCACGTCGCCGGTTTCAGCCAGCGTGTCGTCACGCACGATATCCTGCTTGGCCAGCAGCATGTCGCCTGCCAGCGCCGCCTCCAGTGACCGCATGCGACTGCGCTCGAGCAGCGCCGCATCCCCGGTCACCCGCGCTACCAGCCCCTTCTGCGCCGACACCGGAAACACCGCGCCGACGTCCACCGCGAGCGATTCCGCCACCGAGTCGACCTGCTTGGCGATTTCGGCCGTGATCCGCGCCTCGTCGCGCAGACCGTCCCACAAACTGTCGATCTTGTTCAGCACCACCAAGCGGCCGCGCTGGCGTGGGCCGCCGCCCTGCACGTATTGACGCCACACGGCAAGGTCGCTTTGCGTCACACCCGTATCAGCGGCCAGGATGAACAGCACCGCGTGGGCGCTCGGCAACATCGACAGCGTCAGTTCAGGCTCGGCACCGATCGCATTCAGGCCCGGCGTATCGAGAATGACCAGCCCTTGCTCGAGCAGGGGGTGCGGAAAGTGGACTACCGCATGGCGCCAGCTCGGAATCTCGACCAGGCCATCGGCGCCAGGCTTGAGCCCTTGCTCGCCGTTCGGGTCGATGGCAAAGCCCAGCCGCTGCGCCTCGTCCTGGGCCACGCGCTCGATCTCGCCCACGCGCGAAAGAGCCGTCTGCAGCCCGACGACATCCAGTGCCTGCAGCGGCACGACCCGCCACTCTTCCGGGTAGCGCTTGAGTTCGCTCACCGCGGCCTGACGCTCACGCGTACGAATCGGCAACAGGCGCAGCGCGGGTTGGTCGCCCGGATTCCACTGCAGTTCGGTCGGGCACATCGTGGTGCGCCCGGCACTGGAGGGCAGGATGCGGTCGCCGTAGTCGGAGAAGAAAATGGCGTTGATCAGTTCCGACTTGCCGCGCGAGAACTCGGCGACGAAGGCGACCGTCAGCTTGTCGTCGCGCAGGCGCTCGAGCAGATACTGCAGGCGCAGGTCGCACTGGGCATCACCGACTTCGTTGCGCGACAACCACGTACGCAAGCGTGTGACTGACTCGGCAGCGGAGGCACGCCACTTGGCGTAGGCGGAAAACTGGTCAATCAGTTGGGTCATCGGCTCGCTCATCGAGATGACTGGAGCGCAGGTGCGCGAGGATGCTTCAGGTGCAGATAGCATAGCTGCGAACGCAGCACGCGGCCATGACCGATTTCGCGGGAAGGACCAGCGGTCCACTCCGTCCGACGAGCGCAACCACGTCAGCGACGGCGCTGGCAGCGCGGGCAGAAATACGTTGCGCGCTGCGCACTGACGACGCGCTGCACCGTCGTGCTGCACTGACGGCAGGCCTCACCGTCCCGCCCATATACAAAGTACTGCTGCTGAAAGTAGCCCGGCTGACCGTCACCGCCGACGAAATCGCGCAAGGTGCTGCCGCCCGCCGCGATGGCAGCCACGAGCGTCTCGCGCACCGCCTGCACCAGGCGCGCACAATGGCGCGGGCCCAGCGCCCCGGCTGGCTCCAGCGGATGGATGCGGGCGCGAAAGAGACTTTCGGACGCATAGATGTTGCCGACCCCGACGACGCGGCGGCTGTCCATCAACACGTGCTTGATCGGTGCGCGAAGCCCGCGCGTGACCTTATACAGCCAGCCTGCGTCGAATGCGTCTTCGAGCGGCTCGGGGCCCAGCCGCGCCAGCAGCGGATGCTGCATGACGTCGCCGGGCTGCCACAGCATCAGGCCGAAACGCCGTGGGTCACGCAGCCGCAGCGCCTGCGCGCCAAAGACCAGGTCGACATGATCATGCGCCCCGGGCGGCAGGACAGCATCGACGATGCGCAGGCTGCCGGACATGCCGAGATGCACGATCAGGGTGCCGTGAGCGAAGCTCAATAGCAGGTATTTCGCCCGTCGCGAAACCGCACACAGCGCGCGTCCGCTAATCTCGTCGGCCAGGTCGGACGGCACCGGCTGGCGCAGCCGGCCGTTACGCACGACCAGCGCACTCAGCACACGACCTTCAACATGGGGCCGCAGGCCGCGGCAGGTGGTCTCGACTTCAGGCAACTCGGGCATTGATGACGTGGGTGACGGAAGCTTGTCGAAGAGACCTGGACCCGTCCGTCTTGCGGGCAAGGCATCGATCTGCATACCATGGTGCGAACCGAATTCTAGAGCAGCGCTCCAATCCGCGTCGGTGCTCCGCAGCCTGACACTGTAAAAAGCCTTCGGACTCCCGCCACATGGGCAACTGCTCTTGCGGCCCCTTGTTGCGCGGCGTCCGATACAGCCTGCGCGAACCGCTCCACACTGCCGGACCACGTACATGAAAATTCGCCCCTCCCGCACCGTTCGCACCCTCTGCCTGGCCATCGGTCTCGGCGCCACTGCCTGCGTTGCAGGTGCAGCCGAGCAGGACAGCGTGGGCGGCCCGCTGCCGGCGCAGGAACTTGCGCCGCAGACGATCTATCAGTTCCTGCTCGCCGAGATCGCCGGCGCACGCGGCCAGATCAGCCTGTCGGCGCAGATCTATCTTGAGCTCGCGCGCGCAACGCGGGATCCGCGCATCGCGCGCCGTGCCACCGAGATCGCGATGTTCTCGCGCAACCCGCAGATGGCAGGCGAGGCGGCGCGGCTGTGGATGGAAACCGCCCCTCAATCCGAGGAAGCACGCCGCGTGTTTGCCGGCGTGGGCGGAGGGGGCGGCACAAGCAACCTTGAACAGGTCCAGCTGCAGCTTGCGCGTGCGCTGGCGCAATCGAATGGCCGCATTGGACAGAACCTGCTGGGTTTGAACCGGGCGCTGGCAGGCATCCCCGACAAGGATGCCGTGCTGCGAATCGTCCAGCGCCTGACCGAACCCTATCTGGATGTACCCGAAGCCCACCTCGCCCGCGCTCACGCAGCCATGGTCGCGGAAGACCCGATGCAGGGCCTGGGGGCGGTGGATGCCGCGCTGCGACTCAAACCAAGCTGGGAGCCCGCTGTCCAGTTGAAGGCGCAGATCCTGGTGCACTCCGGGGCGTCAGCCGAGGCGGTCCGCCAGCTCGAGGTCGAGCTTGAGCGCAACCCGGACAGCGCCCCCCTGCGTCTGGCCCTGGCTCGCGCCCTGGTCAGCGCACAGCGCTTCGAACAAGCGCGCGACCAGTTCAACCAGTTGCTCGCCGCCAAGCCGGACGACGCCGAGCTGCTCTACGCCGTCGGCCTGCTGTCGATGCAGCTCAAGGACGAGAAAACCGCAGAATCCCACTACCTCAGGGCACTTGAAGCCGGCTACCCTCAACCCGACCTGATCCGCCTGCAGCTTGGTCAGATGGCCGAACGTCGCGGCGAAGGCACGCTGGCGCGCAAGTGGTTCGGCGAAGTCAGCGACGCAGCCCACCGTCCCGAGGCGATGATCCTCACCGCACAGAGCATGGCACGCGAAGGACAGGTGGATGAGGCATGCGCGCTGCTGAAGGCACAGGGCGGCAGTGCCGAAGCGCGGCGCAGCTACCTGCTCGCCGAAGCCCAGGTCCTGCGCGAGGCCGACCGCTCCGCCGCAGCGCTCGACGTGCTCGACGAGGCGCTGCGCGCCACCCCGGACGACAGCGACCTGCTGTACGAATCGGCAATGCTGGCCGAGCGACTGAACCGCGTCGAGCTGATGGAAAGCCGTCTGCGCCGCGTCATCGAGCTCAAACCCGAGCATGCCCATGCGCACAATGCGCTGGGCTATTCGCTGGCCGACCGCGGCCTGCGACTGGACGAAGCGGAAGCATTGATCGCGCGCGCGCTCGAACTGTCGCCCGACGACCCCTTCATCCTCGACAGCATGGGCTGGGTGCGCTTCCGGCGCGGTGACGCGGCGACGGCACTGACGCACCTCGAGCGTGCCTACGGCATTCGCCCCGACGCCGAAATCGCCGCCCACCTCGGCGAAGTGCTGTGGTCGATGGAGCGACGTGAAGATGCAAACCGCATTTTCGACGAAGGCCTCAAGGCCCACCCCTCCAACACCCTGCTGACTGACACCGTTCGGCGCCTGCGCGGACAGTGAAGGTGCGTCGATTCGTCTGCGCCACGGCAGGCGCCCTTGCGGCCGTGCTCTGCCTGCCTGCCTGCACGCCGCTTGCCGCGGTCGCACCGGCCACGATCGCGGCACGCACCCGCGCGCCCGCCTTCGAGCTGGGCGGCCGAATCTCTGCCAGTGACGGCCAGCAGGCCGCCAGCGGGCGCATCGAATGGCAGCATGACCCCGCCAGCGAGCGCATCACGCTGCTCACCCCGCTCGGCCAGGTTGCGGCCCGGCTTGATGCCAACGCCCTGGGCGCCCGGCTTGAGACCGCGGATGGCCAGTTGCAGACCGCCGATAGCGCCGCGGCCCTGCTGCCACGTGTCCTGGGCGTCGACGTGCCGGTCGAGCGCCTTGGCGGCTGGGTTCAGGCAGCGCCGGACAGCGCGGCGGAGGTGCGCACGCGCGACGCGGCCGGACGGCCAGCCCTCGTCATCGACCAGGGATGGCGCATCGACTATCTCGACTACAGCAGCGATGCCGCCGACGCGCCTCCCGCACGCCTCGACATCTCCCGCGGCGACGCCCGCATCCGCCTTCTCATCGACGCATGGACCACGCTGCCCTGACTTCGCTACCCAGCCCGGGCACCCGCCGCCTGCAAGGCTGCCCGGCCCCCGCCAAGCTCAACCTATTCCTGCACGTAGTCGGCCGCCGCGCCGACGGCTACCACCTGCTGCAGACTGCCTTTCGCCTGCTCGACTGGGGCGATACGCTGGACTTCACGCTGCGCGAGGATGGCGGGATCCGGCGCACCACCGATATCGCCGGCATTGCCCCCGAGCATGATCTGGTGGTGCGCGCAGCACGCCTGTTGCAAACGCACACCCACTGCCGGCTTGGCGCCGACATCGCACTGCACAAGGTACTGCCGATGGGCGGCGGCATCGGCGGCGGCAGCTCGGATGCAGCGACGACGTTGATCGCACTCAACCAGCTGTGGGGCACCGGCCTGCGCCGTGGTGAGCTGCAGGCACTGGGTTTGCAACTCGGCGCTGACGTGCCGGTTTTCATCTACGGGCGCGACGCTTTTGCCGAAGGTGTGGGTGAGGCGCTCCAGCCGCTGGCACTGGCGCCCGCCTGGTACGTGCTCGTGTCGCCGGGCGTTTCGATCCCCACCGCAGAAATTTTTGGCGCGAAGGACTTGACGAGAAACACGCCGCTGTTGAAAATAGCGGACTTCGCAGCGAGCACTACGCGAAACGATTTGCAGCCTGTGGCTTGCAGCCGTTACCCGGAAGTGCAGTGTGTGATCGACTGGCTGGCGCAATACGCACCAGCGCGGATGACGGGTTCGGGTAGCTGTGTTTTTGCCGAGTTCGCCTCCGAACAGGACGCCAAGCGGGTTGCAGCAAGTTGCCCGCAGGCCTGGACAGCCTGGAAAGTGCGAAGCAGCGCTCGCCATCCACTGTCCGAATGGCTAGAATAGCGGCCGCTTCGTCAGTCGATACGCAACGCGGACGAGACAGGTTTATTGGGGAGTCGCCAAGTCGGTTAAGGCACCGGATTTTGATTCCGGCATTCGAGGGTTCGAATCCTTCCTCCCCAGCCATACAACGACGGGCAGGCCCAGGTTTTCCGGGAGCCTGCCCGAGTCGTTTTTACGCGCACAGTTTTACGCATACATTCTTATGGCATCGGAGTAGCGGTCATGCCCCACGGCAGCCTGATGGTTTTCACCGGCAACGCCAACCCCAAGCTTGGCGCCGACGTTGCGCGGCGCCTGGGTATCTCCCTCGGCTCGGCCACCGTCGGCCGCTTTTCAGACGGCGAAATCAACGTTGAACTGCTTGAAAACGTGCGCGGCAAGGATGTCTTCGTCCTGCAGCCCACCTGTTCGCCGACCAACGACAACCTGATGGAACTGCTGGTGCTGGTCGACGCGTTGAAGCGGGCCTCCGCCGGCCGCATCACCGCTGCAGTCCCCTACTTCGGCTATGCCCGCCAGGATCGGCGCCCGCGCTCGGCACGCGTCCCGATCACAGCCAAGGTCATTGCCAACATGCTGCAGGCCGTTGGCGTCCAGCGCCTGCTGACGATGGACCTGCATGCCGACCAGATCCAGGGCTTCTTCGATATCGCAGTCGACAACGTTTATGCCGCTCCGGTGCTGCTGAACGATCTCGACAAGCAAAGATATGACGACCTCCTGGTCGTATCGCCCGACGTCGGCGGTGTGGTGCGCGCCCGCGCCTTCGCCAAGCGCATGGAGTGCGACCTGGCGATCATCGACAAGCGCCGCCCGAAGGCCAACGTTTCCGAAGTCATGAACATCATCGGTGAGGTCGAAGGCCGCACCTGCGTGATCATGGACGACATCGTCGATACCGCCGGCACCTTGTGCAAGGCTGCCGCCGCCCTCAAGGAACATGGCGCCAAGCGCGTACTGTCCTACTGCACGCACGCGGTGCTGTCGGGTGCCGCAGTGTCGCGTATCGACGACTCCGCGCTGGACGAGCTGGTCGTCACCGACACCATTCCGCTGCGTGATGATGCCAAGGCCAGCTCGCGAATCCGCCAGATTTCGGTAGCCTCCTTGCTGGCCGACACCATTCTGCGGATCAGCAACGAAGAGTCCGTTTCCTCGCTGTTCATGGAATGATTTTCTCGCCCGCGCCACGCGTCATGCGTAGCGCGGGTTTTTACCGTTCTCGCCTGGTCGCGGGCGAAAACACACCACTCAGGAGTAACACCATGCAGATTCAATTCAAGGCCACCAAGCGTGACGCTCAGGGTACGGGTGCGAGCCGCCGCCAGCGTCGTGCCGGCCAGTTGCCGGGCATCATCTACGGCGGCGCGGGCGAAGCCCTGTCGATCACGCTCGATCACAACGAGCTGTATCACCTGCTGAAGAAGGAAGTGTTCCACTCATCCGTGCTCAGCATCGACGTCGACGGCCAGAAGGAAACCGCCATTCTGCGCGATACCCAGTGGCATGCCTTCAAGCAGCAAGTCCTGCACATCGACTTCCAGCGCGTGGCCGCCAACGAGAAAATGCACCTGAAGGTGCCGCTGCACTTCGTGGGCGACGAGAACAGCCCCGCCGTCAAGCTGGGTGGCTGCATCATTTCGCACGTCGTCACTGAAATCGACGTCCAGTGTCTGCCCAAGGACCTGCCCGAGTTCGTCGAAGTCGACCTGTCGGCGCTCGACGTCGCCCAGTCGGTTCACGTCTCCCAGATCACCCTGCCCGCCGGCGTCGAGCTGGTTCAGCACGGTGAGGGCGACGCGGTCGTCGCCACTGCGCTGAAGGTCAGAGGCGCAGCCGACGCAGAGGAAGAAGGCGAAGGCGAAGCGGCTTAAGCCACTTTGCCCATGCCCGTCCGGATTACCGAGACCAGGAACCAATGAGCGCTGCGCCTTCGCGCCCCCTTCGTCTGGTCGTCGGTCTCGGCAATCCTGGGGCCGAGTACTCCGAAACCCGGCACAACGCCGGGTTTTGGTTTTGTGAGCGGCTCGCCGACAAGCTCGGCCTGCGCTTCTCGCACGAATCCCGTTTTCACGGTCTGGTCGCCAACGCACGTGAAGCTGGCGTGTGGCTGCTGATGCCACAGACCTTCATGAACCGCTCGGGCCAGGCGGTCGGTTCCCTGGCGCGCTTCTACCGCATCGAACCGTCCGAGATTCTCGTCGTGCACGACGAACTCGACATACCGCCCGGCCAGTTGCGGCTCAAGTTCGGCGGCGGGCTCGGCGGCCACAATGGGCTGAAGGATACCTCCGCCCACCTCAACACCAACGATTACTGGCGTCTGCGCATCGGCATCGGCCACCCGGGCGACCGCAACGAGGTGGTGAACTTCGTGCTCAAGTCCGCGCGACGCGAAGAGCAACAGGACATCGACGAAGCCATCGACAAGGCGCTAGCCGCCTGGCCGCAGCTGGCGCGCGGCGAACTCAACGCCGCTGCAACCAGGCTCAATGCCCGCCCCGCACAGCCCAAGCCGCCCAAACCCGCGAAGCTGACCCCACCGCCCGCCGACACCAGCAGCTGAGGGCGGGGAGCCTGGCGTCTTTTAGTCGCCGGCAGGATAGCCCACGGCCGCCAGCGCACGCAGCGGCCCAACCCGGCGAACGGCCTCGATCTGCTCAGGCGTGCGCGTATACAGCGTTCCGGCGAAGCACACCGCGCTCATCGAAATCCCCTCGAAGTGTTCCTGGCTACGCGGCAGCAGCAGCAGCCAGCCATCACCCACCAGCACATTGCACGGCGGCAGCAGGCCATCGGCACCCGGCGTGAGCTCCAGCGCGTCGCAGGCTCGCCTGAAACCTGCATACAGACTGTCCGCAGCCAGCTCCGCCGGCACATCCCTGCCGCAGCGTACGCGCACGAAGCAGTGCTTCATCGCCAACGCCGGGTGGGTCGCCACGCCCTGTTCGGGCAGTTCGGCTGACAGCCCGCCCGCGTAGACACGCAGACCGGCACCGCCTTCTGCCTCGGACATCCACTGCACGTGCTTGTGGCGCTGGCTCGCACCCGCCGCCGTGCCGCCGTTGTACAGGCCCAGACCGCCGGCTTCGCTCATGATCGTCGCCAGAGCGGCAAAGTCGCTGCGTGCCAGCGGCAGCAATTGCTCTTCGAACTCGCGCCTGGCCAGCACCAGATGGCGCTCGCACAGCGGAAACTTGTTCAGAATCACAACATGTTGGTCGCCAATCGGGCCGACGGTCAATTCCGGATCAGGCTTGAGAAAAGGGTTGAAGTCCGGATCGCGCGGACCGCCCGGGATCGCCACCTTGGCCGCATCCTTCACCGCCAGCGAAGCCACCCAGCGCACGATGAAGCGCAATCCGCCCTCTTCCATCTCGGTCTGCTCGACCCGCACCGGCTGCAGCGCACCAGAGGCGAGCGCACTTGCACTGCGCGCATCGACCTGTTTCATCCAGTTGTTCGTCATGTCCTCTCCTTGCTTGATTGGCGCTTTGGCCATGCAGAGCGGAGATTGTAGGCGCAGCACCACGGTTTTGTAGCCAACGCCTGCCACCACCTTTGGAAGCACCCAGCCCGACACGGTACAATTCACGGTTTTCCACACCGGATCAAGGAAGTAGGCCGCCTGCGCCCACCTTCCCGGTAACGACCAAGGATTCACATGAGCCTGAAATGCGGAATCGTCGGCCTGCCCAACGTCGGCAAGTCGACCCTGTTCAACGCCCTCACCAAGGCCGGCATTCAGGCCGAGAACTATCCCTTCTGCACCATCGAGCCAAACGTGGGCATCGTCGAGGTGCCGGACGCGCGTCTGGTCGCGCTGTCCGCGATCGTCAAGCCGCAGAAGGTGCAGCCAGCGATCGTCGAATTCGTCGACATTGCCGGCCTGGTTGCCGGTGCCTCCAAGGGCGAAGGTCTGGGTAACCAGTTCCTGGCCAACATCCGCGAAACCGACGCCATCGTGCACGTCGTGCGCTGCTTCACCGACGACAACGTGATCCACGTCTCAGGCAGCGTCGACCCGCTGCGCGACATCGAAATCATCGACACCGAGCTGGCCCTGGCCGACATGGCCACCGTGGAGAAGGCACTCGCGCGCTACCGGCGCCCAGCATCCTCCGGCGACAAGGAAGCAAAGATCCTGGTGGCGGTGCTGGAAAAATGCTTTGCGCAACTGGACCAGGCCAAAGCGGTGCGCGCACTGGATCTGGCCAAGGATGAATGGGCAAGCCTCAAGCCCTTCTGCCTGATCACCGCCAAGCCGGTGCTGTATGCCGCCAACGTCGCCGAGGATGGCTTCGACAACAACCCGTATCTTGAGCTCGTCCGCACCCACGCCGCCGCCGAGGGTGCCCAGGTCGTCGCCCTGTGCGCCGCAATCGAGGCCGAGATCGCCGATCTCGACGACGCCGACAAGACCGAATTCCTCGAGTCCATGGGCCTTCACGAACCCGGCCTCGACCGCCTGATCCGCGCTGGCTACTCCCTGCTCGGTCTGCAGACCTACTTCACTGCCGGTGTGAAGGAAGTACGCGCGTGGACCATCCACGCCGGCGACACCGCGCCGCAGGCGGCAGGCGTGATTCACACCGACTTCGAGCGCGGCTTCATCCGCGCCCAGACCATCGCCTTCGACGACTTCATCCAGTACAAGGGCGAGGCCGGCGCCAAGGAAGCAGGCAAGATGCGCGCCGAAGGTAAGGAGTACGTGGTCAAGGATGGGGACGTGTTGAATTTCTTGTTCAACGTGTAATCGTTAAAGGCTTTTCTGCAGAGCGCTCCGGCTTTTCCGGAGCGCCAGAATTCGCATGACAGCAAGGCGAAAGTTCGCCTGGAGCGGCGGCGTTTTGCACAAAACGCCACCCAATGCTCAAAGCGAATCAAGCCTGGCGCCTGTTTCAGCAGCCTGCGCCCGCAAGGCCTCTAGCTGAGGCCCCCGCAGCTTTTGCAATTGCCGATACACCATGCCCAGGCGATGATTGCCGCCCAGAACCGGCTCGTGACGTGCAAAAAAATCCCAGTACAAGGCATTGAAGGGACACGCGCGTTCGCCCAGCTTCTGCTTATGGTCGTAGCGGCAACCCTGACAATAGTCGCTCATGCGATGGATGTAGGCAGCGCTGCTGACATAGGGTTTGGTGGCGATCAGGCCGCCATCGGCCCATTGGCTCATGCCCAGGGTATTGGGCAACTCCACCCACTCGAAGGCGTCGATGTACACGCCCAGATACCAGCGGTGCAGCGCTTGCGGATCCAGCCCGGCGAGCAGCGCAAAGTTGCCAATGACCATCAGACGCTGGATGTGGTGGGCATGGGCCGTTTGCAGTGACTGGCCGATCGCATGCTTCATGCAGCGCATGCCTGTATCGCCGCTCCAGAACCAGTGAGGCAGTGGCTGGCGGTGATCGAGGGCGTTGCGCTCCTCGTACCCCGGCATGTGCGCCCAGTAAATACCACGCACATATTCACGCCAGCCGACGATCTGCCGGACAAAGCCCTCCACCGCCGCCAAAGGCGCATCGCCGCTGCGATAGGCCGCCTCGGCACACTGGACCACCTCGAGCGGATGGAGCATTTTCACGTTCAGCGCAAACGACAGCAAGGAGTGAAACAAGCGCTGGCTTTTGCTGCTCATGGCGTCTTCAAAGTCGCCAAAGTGCGGCAGCGTGGTCTGGATAAAGGCATCCAGGCAAGCCAGGGCCTCGCTGCGGTTCAAAGGCCAGCGCAGGTTGTCTGCCTGCGCATCGCCAAAGCTGCTCACACCGCAGCGCTGCACCACGTCCCACAAAGCACGATGGTCGTGCACGGGGCGCGCATCCACTGGCTCGGAGGGCGTGCCCGACCAGGGCTTGCGATTGTCATGATCGAAGTTCCACTTGCCGCCTTCAGGCTTCCCCTGCGCGTCCACCAGCAAGGTAAAGCGACGGCGCATGTGACGATAGAAGTGCTCCATCAGCCACTGTTTGCGGTCAGCAAAGAACTCGGCCATCTCGTGTCGAGCCGTGAGGAAATGCTCGCTGTCGACCGCAGCACTGACGAAAGCCTGACCCCCAGCCCAGGCGCATAGCTGGCTGTCCAGTCGCCACTCATCCGGCGATTGCCACTCCAGACGTTGGGCGCCGTAGTGTTGTGTCAGTGCTGTCAGATTTTCGGTGATGGACTGTCTGTTACTCGGGTCGTCCAGGGTTACATAGCGCACACGGTGGCCTGCCGTACGCAGATGGCGTGCAAAGTCGCGCATGGCGGCAAAAATGGCGAGAATTTTCTGCGCATGGTGCAGCACATAGTCGGTTTCCTGGCGCACCTCCATCAGCACATGGACCACCTCAGGATCCACGCTTTGAAACCATGAATGCCCGGGGTTGAGCTGGTCGCCGAGGACCAGGCGCAGGGTTTGGCAGGTGTGCGTGTCGCCTGAACACGCGGCGTGCAACGCGGGCTGATCGTGCAGGCGCAGGTCATTGCGAAACCAGAACAGCACTGAACTCATCGCTCACCCCCGGCACCGCGGGTGCGCTTGTGTTCGTGGCGGCAGCGCTCGGAGCAATACTTTACTTCTGCCCACACCCGCTCCCATTTTTTGCGCCAAGCAAAAGGCAAGCCGCAGTGCTGACAAGGCTTCTCGGGCAAGCGGGGTTTCTTGTGCATGGTTTGATAATTCAGGCGCTGTGGCGCGGACAAGCCTATGGCAACGCCCTGCCATTTTAGATCCCTGCCATCCTTGATAATCCGGAGCCACGGCAGCTCATCAAGGGTGAAGCCGCGCACGCACTCAGCGGGCCACCACCGTTCTGAGCAGATCACGCATCACGCGCCAGCGGCTGAGCACCAGGGCCGAGAAGATCAGCGCACAGCCGACAAATTGCAGCCCGCTCATGCGCTCGCCGAACCACCAGGCGGCCAGCATCGCGGTCCACATCGGCTCCAGCATCAGAATCATCGATGCGTGGCTCGGCGTGGTCAGGCTCTGGCCGTAAAGCTGGGTGAAGAAGCGCAGCGTGGTTGCGATCAGCGCGCTCGCCAGCACCCAACCCAGCACCGGCGTTGCCACCGCCGCGGGCCAGGTCTCGTAAACCGCGGACAGCGGCAGCACGACCACACCGACCATCATCACCTGCACCGTGCTGAGTGCGAGCGGCGGCACCTTGCGCACGACGCGGCTGTTGAGGTTGATCAGCACGGCGAACACCAGCGCGGCCGCGAGGAACAGCCACTGCCCGGGTTCGAAACGAAAACCATGCTCGAGTGACAGGAAAGCGAAGCCCACCATTGCCACCGGCATGGCGACCCAGGCAATGCGCGGCGGATGCTCGCCGAAGAACAGGCGCGCCACGACCGGCACCAACACCGCACCCAGGCTGGAGATGAAGGCACCCTCACCGAGATGCCTGGCGTGCTCCAGCCCCTTGATCCAGAGCACCATCGCCAAGCTGAACAGCGCACCGACAACGAGCGCACCGCGCCAGCCGACACGGTCAAGGAGGCGCAGTTGCGGCCAGCTGAAAGCCATCAGCACCACGCCGGCAAGAAGAAAGCGCACGCCCACGAAGAGCAGCGGTGGCAGCCCGGCGAGCGACTCCTTGGAAAAAACCCAGCCGGCTGCCGCAACCAGCGTGGCGCAGACGAGAAGCAGGTCTGCCTTCAGCGGATGACGCACTTCGGACATCGAATGCTCAAAGCTCGCGCTATGAAAGGGCGCAATGGTGACAGTTCTTGCCCGCGAACGGAAATTGCGACGACTGCCCTGAGGCATGATCGCCACATGTACGGAATACAGCGCACCCGGGCGCGACGCTGCCACGCAATTGTCGGCGCCGCCAATGGCGCCAGGCGCGTGCTGGATTTAGGATGACGACACTACCCAGGCTTCGTTCTCCGTTTCGCTTCTTCATGACGGCACTCGACATCACTGACTTCGACATCACCGACGCGCGACCTTACGTCGGCCGCTTCGCTCCATCGCCCAGCGGCCCGCTGCATTTCGGCTCGCTGGTTGCCGCCGCGGGCAGCTACCTTGAAGCACGCGCTCATGGCGGTCGCTGGTTGCTGCGCATCGAGGACGTCGACACGCCACGTACGGTGCGCGGCGCGGCAGACGGCATCATCACCACGCTCGCACGCTTTGGTTTCGAATGGGATGGCGACATCGTGTGGCAGAGCCAGCGCACCGCAGCCTACGATGCCGCTCTGGAGCGCCTGAAGACGGCAGGCCATGCCTTTCCCTGCGCGTGCACCCGGCGTGAAATGGCTGATTCGGCGCTGACGCGTGACGGTTCGCGCCGCTACCCCGGCACCTGCCGAAAGGGCCTGCCGCCTGGACGCGAGGCACGCGCCTGGCGAGTACGGGCGGAAGGCGTGATCGGTTTTGAGGATGCGGTTCAGGGCTGGCAGCAGGAAGACCTCGCCGCAGACTCCGGCGATTATGTGGTGCTGCGCGCCGACGGTCTGTTCGCCTACCAGCTTGCCGTCGTCGTCGACGACGCCGACGCCGGCATCAGCCACGTCGTGCGCGGCGCCGACCTGCTTGACTCCAGCGCGCGCCAGATCCACCTGCAAGGCCTGCTTGGCGTGCCGCAACCGGCCTACGCGCATTTGCCGGTGGCAACCAATGCCGCGGGCGAAAAGCTGTCGAAGCAGACGCTGGCGTGCGCTATCGACGCGCATCCGCCCGCCGCCGCACTGCTTGCCGCACTGCAGTTTCTCGGTCAGGCTCCGCCTGCTCAACTGACCCGCGCGCCCCTGGCCGAAGTCTGGCAGTGGGCCTTTGCGCACTGGCGGCTCGCCGCCGTTCCCCGTTGCCGTCAGGCGCCGGCACTCGATATCGACTGAGGACCCCACCCATGCACGCCAACGATATTTCCGCTGACCGCAGCGCCACCCGTGCGCTGCTCGAAGACACCCGCAGCATTGCCATCGTCGGCCTTTCGCCAAACCCCGCGCGGGCGAGCAACGAAGTCGCGCGCTACCTGCGTGCGGCGGGGTACACGATCATCCCGATCAATCCGGCCTGCGACGAGGTACTGGGCGAAAAGTGTTATGCCAGCCTGCGTGAAGTACCGGGACCGATCGACATGGTGGACGTGTTTCGCCGGCCCGAGGAGGTGATGATCGTGGCCGCAGACGCGATTGCCGTTGGCGCGCGCAGCCTGTGGCTGCAGCTGGGCGTGATCGCACCCGAAGCGGCGGAGCGGGCGGCCGCGGCTGGGCTGAAAGTGGTGATGGACCGCTGCACCAAGGTCGAGCATGCAGTGCTGATCGGCCGCTGAGCAGCCTGCCCCGTGACCGCTTCAGTGCTTGCCGCGATAGCCTGCAATGCCAATCGCAAGGCGGACGAGCTGGTAGGAAACCCAGTTCAGGGCACGCTGCAATACCGATAGTCGGCGCCAGTCCGAAGGGCGCAGCTCGTTTGCGCCGCTGCAGATCGCGTGCTCCAGCCGGGCACGCAGATGGGTGGCGAAGCGGCTGTCCTCGATGACAACATTCGCTTCGCGCGCCATTAGCAGGCTGAAGGCATCGATGTTGCTCGAGCCCACCGTCGCCCAGCGGCCATCGACCACCGCCACCTTGGCGTGCAGGTGGCTGCGGTGGTATTCGAACAGCCGGATGCCGCGCGACAGGAAGTAGGGGTACAGCGCCCGCGTCGCAAAGCGCTGCAAGGGATGGTCGGCGATGCCCTGCAACAACAGCGTGATGCGCACACCCCGCTCGGCGGCGTCGGTCAGGGCCTGGCGGAAGCGCCGCCCGGGAAAGAAGTACGCGTTGGCAATGACGATCTCGCGCTCGGCGCGGGCAATTGCGGTGAGATAGGCGTCCTCGATCGCACGCCGAAAGCGCAGGTTGTCGCGCACGACGAAGGCGGCCCGAACATCCCCTACCGGTTCGGCCTGCGCCCGCGCGACCAGCGGATGGTGCTGGCGACGACGAAAACTGGCCCACGCCACCAGCCGCCAAAGGCGATGCACCGAGTCGACGATCGGTTCCAGCAGCGGCCCCTGCACATGCACGGCGTAGTCGTAACGGGGATGTGACGGGCCACTGGCATCGTAGTCATCGACGATGTTGATGCCGCCGACGAAGGCTTCGCGACCGTCGATGACCGCGACCTTACGATGCAGACGACGCAGGCGATGACGGCGCAGCGACAGTTTGCGCAGTTCGCGACGGTAGATCAGCACCTGCACGCCCTGCTCACGCAAATACGGCATCAGGCTGGTGACGAAGCTGCGCCCGCCGAAACCATCGACCATCACCCGCACCGCCACGCCGCGCACGGCCGCACGCGCCAGTGCGGCAGCAATGCTGCGCCCGGTTTGATCGTCATCGAAAATGTAGGTCTGCAGGAAGATCTCGCGCTCTGCGCGGTCGATCGCCGCATGCAAGGCCGGAAAAAACTGCTCGCCGTTCTCCAGCAGGCTCACGGCATTGCCGGGCTGGCAGAGTATCAAGCCAGCGGCTCCAGTTCAGCCGTGAGGGCCGCGTGGTCGGAAATCTGCGCCCACGGTGCGCCAAAATGCACCTCGGCGCGGCGCACGCGAAAACCGCGCACGTAGATGCGATCGAGGCGAAAGAACGGCAATGCACTTGGATAACTACGGGCCGGGCTGCCGCGACCGCTGCCGAAGGCTTCGACCAGCCCGAGGCGATCGGCGAGGAGCTTGTCGGCGTGGTTGCGCCAGTCGTTGAAGTCACCGGCGATGATCAGCGGCGCACCCTCAGGTACCAGGCCCTCCATGCGCTCGGCCAGCGCCTCCATCTGCCGCCGACGACCACCACCGCCCAGGCCGAGGTGAACGCAAACACAATGCGCGGCAAGGTCGATTCCGGGCAACTGAATCTCGCAATGCAGCAGGCCGCGGCGCTCGAAACGGTGGTCGGAGACGTCCTGATTGGTCTGGCTGAGGATGGCATGACGGCTCAGGATGGCATTGCCGTGGTGGCCGTGATCATAGATCGCATTGCCGCCGTAGGCGGTCTGCTGCCAGCCCTCCTCGGCCAGAAACTCGTGCTGCGGCTGCGTCGGCCAGCCCGAATGGCGCTGCGAATGTCCAAGGTGCAGCCCCTGCACCTCCTGCAGAAACACGAGGTCTGAATCCAGCGTGCGCAAGCGATCCCGCAATTCATGTACCACCATGCGGCGATTGAACTGCGAAAACCCCTTGTGGATGTTGTATGAGCAAATCCGCAGCGTCATGGCCACCTCGTCCTGAATGGAGTACTCAGGACACTGCCAGCATGCGATCGAGGGCAATGCGCGCGAGTTCGGCTTCGTGCGGCGGCACCTTGATCGGATTAACGACCTTGCCATCGGCAAGGTTTTCGAGCGTCCATGCGAGGTGTTGCGGATCGATGCGCTGCATGGTCGAGCACATGCACACCGTTGGCGCCATGAACTGCACGACCTTGCCCTGCGGCTTCATCTCCTCGGCCAGGCGGCTGACCAGATTCAGCTCGGTGCCGACCAGCCAGTGAGTGTCGGCCGGCGCCGCCGTGATGGTGTTGATGATGAACTCGGTCGAGCCCACGTAATCCGACTTCTGACACACCTCGAGGCTGCTTTCCGGGTGCGAGATCACGAAGCCCTGCGGGTTCTTCTCGCGCCAGCGATCGATGTGCACCGGCTGGAACATCTGGTGCACCGAACAATGCCCCTTCCACAGCAGGATCCTGGCATTGCGGATCTGCTCGGGAGTGAGGCCACCGTATTCGAGGTCAGGATCCCACACTACCATCTGCTCAAGCGGAATACCCTTCTTGTAACCACTCCAGCGCCCGAGATGCTGATCGGGGAAGAACAACACCTTCTCACGCCTGGCGAAGGCCCAGTCAAGGATGGTCGGAGCATTGGTGGAGGTGCACACGATGCCGCCATGCTCGCCACAAAATGCCTTCAGGTCGGCCGCGGAATTGATGTAGGTGACGGGCGTGATCAGCTCGTCGGGCTTGTCCAGCACTTCAGCCAGTTCGCGCCAGCAGCGCTCAACCTTGGCCAGGCTGGCCATGTCGGCCATCGAACAGCCGGCGGCCAGATCGGGCAGGATGGCGGTCTGGTTGGGCTTGGACAGGATGTCGGCGACCTCGGCCATGAAGTGAACGCCACAGAACACGATGAACTCGGCTTCGGTCTGCGAGGCCAGACGGGCGAGCTTGAGCGAATCGCCGGTCAGGTCGGCGTGCTGGTACACATCGGCACGCTGGTAGTGGTGGCACAGCAGCACCGCGCGGTCGCCAAGGCGGGCGCGGGCGGCACGGATGCGCACCTGCGCCTCGTCGTCGGCGAGCACGTTGAAGCGGTCGAAACTGATGGTGGCGACTTGCATGATGTGAATCCGGCTCCTGTCGGGAGTTTACCTATTCAATTCTCGGACCGGCCGGCGCCGGATGGGGTTCCGGCAGTGCCGCGGCCCGGTTTGTAAAAAAGCGTCAGCCCTGGTTCCAGGGCAGGCCGGCATGGCGCCAGCCGCCGATGCGGTTGCGCTGGCCGTTGGCGTCCTTGTCGCCCTCGAAACCTTCGAGGACGTTGTAGCAGTTGCTGTAGCCGGCTTCGAGCGCAACGCGGGCAGCGCCATCCGAGCGCACGCCTGAGCGGCAGATGAACAGCACCAGCGCCTCGGCATCGACCTGGTGCCTGAGCTGGCTAACAAAGTTGGGGTTGCGCTGCATGCCCGGCCAGGACGACCATTCGATCTCGACCGCATCAGGCACGCGTCCCACCCAGTCGAGTTCGGCGCGCGAGCGCACATCGACCAGTCTGGCGCCCGGTGCCAGTTGCAGCACCTGCCAGGTTTCGGCCGGTGTCAGCGCACCTTGATAGGGCAGTTCGAGCGTGGCGGCCCGCTGTCGGGCAAGCATCAGCAGATCGGACAAGGTTCCCATGCGATCATCCGTCTAGAATCATGTTTTGCGCGAAGTATAGCGCGTCCTTTCCGGCCCCCTGCATGAACGCTCCTCACCCCCCCCCGCGCCGCGTACGGCATGACGACGAAGCCACGCGCAGCCGGGACATCCAGCGCACGACCCTGGTGGCCATCACCACCAACACCTTCTTGACCGTCGCACAGCTCGTCATCGGCCTGTTCGCCAATGCATTCAGTCTGGTCGCCGATGCCGCGCACACCTTGTCGGACCTGGTCACCGATTTGCTGGTGCTGCTCGCCAGCCGCCACGGCGCCGACCCCGCCGACACCGATCATCCCTATGGCCATGGCCGTATCGAGACGGCCACGACGCTGCTGCTCGGCACCGTGCTGGCGGGCGTAGGCATCGGTTTTCTGTGGAGCTCTGGCCTGCGCCTGCAGAACATGAACGCCCTGCCCGACGTGCACCCGGCCGCGCTGGTGATGGCGCTGCTGACACTAGCCGCCAAAGAGGGTCTGTTCCGCTTCACGCTGGCCGCGGCAAGACGGCTGAACGCGCCGATACTGGAAGCCAACGCCTGGCATGCGCGCTCGGATGCGGCCTCGTCGCTGGTGGTGGCCGTCGGCATTGGTGGCAGCCTGGCGGGCTACCCCTTCCTCGAGCCACTGGCCGCGGCAGTTGTGGGCTTCCTGATCCTGCACATGGGGGTGCGCCTGGCCTGGCGAGCGATCCGCGAACTGATCGACACCGGTCTGTCCGAAGAGGAACTCGCAGACCTACGCGAGACCATCGAACAGACTCCGGGTGTCATCGGGCTGCATGACATGCGCACGCGCCGCATGGCGGGCCGGGTGCTGTGCGATGCCCACGTGCAGGTGTCGCCCAGGCTGACGGTTTCCGAAGGTCATCGCGTGTCGGACGGCGTCTACCTCCGCGTGCGGGCCGCACACCCTGAAGTGCAGGACGTGCTGGTGCATATCGACCCCGAAGACGATGGTGAGCTGCAGACTGTGCCGCCAGGCCCGCTTCCCGAACGCAAGGAAGTGCTCGCCACCATCGGCGTTTTGCTCGGTCCCGACATGCCCGAACCCAGGCGGGTGCAGATCCACTACCTCGGCAACCGCGTCGATGTCGAGGTTTTGCTCAACGCCACACCACCCATGGCCGAACAGGAGGCACTTCGCCAGCGCACCCGCAACTGGCTGTCCGGGCATGCCCACTACCGTTCGATCAGTCTTTATGCACCCCTTGCACCATGATGGTGCATTGGAAATATGAAGCGCACCGCTGCAGTGCGCCGCCAGAGCCACCTGGCGCCAACATCGCTCATCAACCCATGTGGCACAATGCCCTGCAAGCAGAGCACAGCCTGGCACGCTTAGTGCTTGAAGTAGCTCACGAAATCTCACGCACTGGTCAGGGACCACTGCGCAAACTGTTCAACGCAAACAACGTCTCACCTCACCAGGAGTGAAAATGAACGCCCAAGACGTCATGAAGATGATCCAGGAAAACGAAGTGCGCTTTGTGGACCTGCGTTTTACCGATACCCGCGGCAAGGAGCATCACGTCGGCCTGCCGGTTTCAGCGTTCGAAGAAGACCACTTCGAGCACGGCCACCCCTTCGACGGCTCCTCGCTGGCCGGCTGGAAGGGCATCCAGGCATCGGACATGCTGCTGATGCCGGAACCGTCTTCCGCCTATCTGGACCCCTTCTTCGACGAGACCACGCTGGTCATCACCTGCGATGTCGTCGAGCCTTCCGACGGCAAGGGCTACGACCGCGACCCGCGCTCGATCGCCAAGCGTGCCG
>DAORUJ010000003.1:0-65779 GCA_035433105.1 Thauera sp. | reverse complement strand
GCCGAACGCAAGGTCTATCTGGTGGCATGCGGCGCCGCGTTGCTGGACTTCCGCAGGGCTGCTGTCGAGCACACCGATCTGCTGCATCCATCTGATTACGCGTTCACGCAGTCGGTGGGTGCGCGGATTAATCGGGAAGGTCACCCTGGCCTTCTCATTCAATCGGTTCGCCGGCGCGCGGGCGAGAACGTGGCGATCTTCAACCCGGGCGTGCTTTCCAATCCCAGGCATCACTGCCAGCTTAGCTATCGGCTGGAGGGGGATCGGATTGTGGTGGAGAAACGCCCAGGCGCGACCTGGATTAGCGTGGGGGTTGCCGATCTGGGTTGATTCCGCTGCGCCACCCGGATGCGGATTCAAACCCACGGCCGATTTCATCTCAGGCGGTCTGTCGTGCCATGTCCTTGACGACGGTGTGCAGAATGGTCTTGAGGCAACGAGATTCCCCCGCCATGGTTGCGGACAGAACCGGGCGCTCAGTGGAGATGGATGCATTTTCAGATTCAATCTCCGCGTATAGAACTTCAGCCTCTCGTGTAATCCGGCTGCGCAGATTTTCCAGCAGGCGTTCGGCCGTTCCTTTTGCCAGATTCAGTGCCGCGCCGGCCTGCAGCAGCAGGTCGCGGCTGATGTCCGAGAAGTGGCGCACGCCCAGGATCGGCCAGGCCAGCTGTGTTTGCGTGGGCCAACCCTTTTTTCCGAAGGCCGGCGTGTCATAGCTGGCTACGCTGAGCAGATCATAGAACGGTGCCAGCTGGATGCCTTCATGGGAAACCATGAAGCTCAGGTTCTTCAGGTGGGCATCGGTATTGCCGACGAGCACGTTGAACACCAGCCAGCCAAAGAGCCGGGCGCGCGCCACCGCCGGGCTGCGACAAGCCTTGGCCAGTGCCGCCAGGCTTTCCATGCTGCCTTGGCTGTATTTGAAGCTGCGGTCCATTCCCAGTAGCTGGCAGGCGTCAATGACATGTCTGCGTTGCCAGCACCGAGCGTCAATCACCCGGTCGAAGCGATCAACCAGGTACACCGGCGACGGGACGTAGCGACGATGAACATCCGGCACGTCCAGGCCGAGGCGCTTGGCCAGGCGCATCACGAACCATTCATTGATCACGGAATGAGGGTAGTCGTCGTCCGGGTGATCCGGCTTCAGAATGTGGGTGGAGGGTGTGGCGCCCGCGGGTTCAAACAGCGCGCCATCTTGCAGGACGACCGCCAGCTTGTGTTGCGCGCCCGCCAGCGACATGCGCTTTATGGCTGCACGCGTCAGCGGTGCCTTGGGCAACTGGCAGATACGTGCATCCAGAGCGTGGTCCGGCAAGGGGCGCAATGGTTCGACTGCTTGCGGCGCCGCATCTGGCGGCAGCAAGGTGAGCGACCCTGCTGATTCCGCGCCGTACCAGGCCAGCAACCCGAAGGCGTCTGCCGCATCGAGCCTGGCGTCTCCGGCCAGCAGCGCACGTTGCCCTTCTTCCGGTAGAAGGTTGTCGAAATACCATTGCACAGGACGCTGGCTTGCGCCGTCGAGCAAGGACGCAGTCGCCAGCGGCAGATGAGGACTGAGCGCGAAGCCCAGAGGGTCGTCCAGCCAGCCTTCGGCGTATTGGAAACTCCAGAGCCCGGCGACTTCCTGCAAGGTGCCGACCTCGGCCTGATTGATGGAAGCGCGCAACGACCGGCCGTTCATGGTTTATCCGGGCCGCTAGCGTGGTCGTTCAGGTAGGCGGCCACATGCTCTGGCACATCGACCATGACCCGCACGCCGAGTCCCTCGAGAACGAGAAAGAGCTTCCCCCATTGCACGGAATCGCTGCCGCGCTCGACCTTGCCAAGGAAGTTCTCGCTGACGCCGATGCTGCCTGCGGCATCATCCTGGCGGATCTTCTGGGCCTTGCGGCTGGCCCGCACGACCTTACCGATGGCCGCTGCATTGTCGATGGGTATCTTCATGGAAAATCCTCACGTTTATGAGGATTTTGCGCCAAGCCAGCAGGTTTGGCAAAAAATCCAGTTGATCATGTGGATTTTCAGATGAAACGACTCCGCCCTGCCAGAATCCTTCTAATTGTGAGGATTTTATGGTCCGATTTGCAGTGGCGGACGGCCCAATCGCCGCGACAACGACAACGACAACGAATCGATTGCCGAAGCACCGGCATCCCCTGCACCGAACAGGTGACAAGGCAATCGCGGAAGATTTGCGTGGTGATCGAACATGCGCATGTGCTGGAGCGACGTCTGCCCGGATTGCGCCCCAAAAAGAAAACCCCCCGCCATCTCTGACGAGGGGTTTTTCCTGAAAGACGGCCTCTCAGCCGTCCCAGCCTTGCGGCGTCTTACCGACTCAGACTTCCACCGTGTCCGCGACCGCGCGGAATTCCTCGATCTGGTCGAAGTTCATGTAGCGGTAGATGTCGGCGGCCTTCTTGTTCACCACTTCCACCTGCGACATGTACTCGGCCACGGTCGGGATCTTGCCCATCAGCGCGCACACCGCGGCCAGCTCGGCCGAACCCAGATAGACGCGGGTGTCGATACCGAGGCGGTTGGGGAAGTTACGCGTCGAGGTCGACATTGCGGTGCTGCCCTTGCGGATCTGTGCCTGGTTGCCCATGCACAGCGAGCAACCCGGCATCTCCATGCGAGCGCCGGACTTGCCAAGGATGCCGTAGTAGCCTTCCTCGTTGAGGATCATCGCGTCCATCTTGGTCGGCGGCGCAACCCACAGTCGGACTGGGATGTCGCTCTTGCCCTCGAGCACCTTGCCGGCAGCACGGAAGTGGCCGATGTTGGTCATGCACGAACCGATGAAAACTTCGTCGATATGTTCGCCGGCGACTTCGGACAGCATTTTGACGTCGTCCGGGTCGTTCGGGCAGGCAACGATCGGCTCCTTGATGTCGGTCATGTCGATCTCGATCACGGCTGCGTAATCGACATCGGCATCACCCGCCAGCAGTTCGCCGTTGGCAATCCATTCCTGCATGGCCTTGATACGACGGCCCAGTGTGCGCTTGTCTTCGTAGCCGTTGGCGATCATCCACTTCATCAGCGTGATGTTCGAGTTCATGTACTCGACAATCGGCGCCTTGTTGAGGTGCACCGTGCACCCAGCGGCGGAACGCTCGGCCGAGGCATCGGTGAGTTCGAAAGCCTGTTCGACCTTCAGATCGGGCAAGCCTTCGATCTCGAGGATGCGACCCGAGAAGACGTTCTTCTTGCCCTTCTTCTCGACGGTCAGCAAGCCCTGCTTGATGGCGTAGAGCGGAATGGCATTGACCATGTCACGCAGGGTGACACCCGGCTGCATCGTGCCCTTGAAGCGCACCAGCACCGATTCCGGCATGTCGAGCGGCATCACGCCAGTGGCCGCGGCGAAGGCAACCAGACCGGAACCAGCCGGGAAGGAGATGCCGATCGGGAAGCGGGTATGCGAGTCGCCACCGGTGCCGACGGTATCGGGCAGCAGCAGACGGTTGAGCCAGGAGTGGATGACGCCGTCAGCCGGACGCAGCGACACGCCGCCACGGGTGCTGATAAAGCTCGGCAGTTCGTGGTGCATCTTGACGTCGATCAGCTTCGGATAGGCCGCGGTGTGGCAGAAGGACTGCATTACCAGGTCGGCAGAGAAGCCGAGGCAGGCGAGGTCTTTCAGTTCGTCGCGGGTCATCGGGCCGGTGGTGTCCTGCGAGCCGACGGTGGTCATCTTCGGTTCGCAGTAGGTGCCCGGACGGACGCCCTGGCCTTCCGGCAGGCCACAGGCACGGCCAACCATCTTCTGTGCGAGCGAGAAACCCTTGCCGGTTTCGGCAGGGTCTTGCGGCAGACGGAACAGAGTGGAGGCCGGCAGGCCCAGCGCGTCTCGTGCTTTAGTCGTCAGACCACGGCCAATGATGAGCGGGATACGGCCACCGGCGCGCACTTCGTCAAGGATGACCATCGTCTTGAGCTGCGATTCGGCGATCACGGCACCGTTCTTGAGCGCGGTAACCTTGCCACTGGCGTGGTCGACCTTGAGCTCGATCTCATCGCCCATGTCCATCTGACCGGCGTCGATCTCGATCGGCAGCGCGCCTGCGTCTTCCATGGTGTTGAAGAAAATCGGCGCGATCTTGGAGCCCAGGCACACACCGCCGAAACGCTTGTTCGGCACGAAGGGGATGTCTTCGCCGGTGAACCACAGCACCGAGTTGGTGGCGGACTTGCGCGAGGAACCGGTACCGACCACGTCACCGACGTAAGCGACGAGGTTGCCCTTGGCGCGCAGGTCTTCGAGGAACTTGACCGGACCACGCACGCCAGCTTCTTCGGGCTCGATGCCTTCACGCGGGTTCTTCAGCATTGCCAGCGCGTGCAGCGGAATGTCAGGACGCGACCAGGCGTCCGGTGCCGGCGACAGGTCATCGGTATTGGTTTCGCCAGTGACCTTCAGCACGGTCAGTTTCTGCGAGGCAGGCACTTCCGGGCGGCTGGTGAACCACTCGGCGTCGGCCCACGACTGCATGACGGCTTTCGCATTGGCGTTGCCGGCAGCAGCCAGATCCTTGACGTCGTGGAAGAAGTCGAACATCAGCAGGGTTTTCTTCAGCCCCTCGGCGGCAACCGTTCCGACTTCGGCATCGCCGAGCAGGTCGATCATCGGCTTGATGTTGAAGCCGCCCAGCATGGTGCCGAGCAGCTCGACGGCCTTGGCACGCGACACCAGGGCGCAGCTTTGCTCACCCTTGGCAACACTGGCGAGAAATCCCGCCTTTACCTTGGCTGCATCATCCACGCCAGCCGGCACGCGATCGGTCAGGAGCTCGACGAGGAAGGCTTCCTCGCCAGCGGGGGGATTCTGCAGCAGGGCAACCAGTTCGGTAACCTGCTGCTGGCTCAGGGGCAGCGGCGGGATGCCGAGGGCGGCACGTTCGGCGACATGGGCACGGTAGGCTTCAAGCACGGCGACTTCCTCACTTTTCGTGGCGGTGATCAAGGCTCCACACGGGTTCGCCCCGTGCGAATCGAAGGAATTATATGTCTTTTATAAGACTAGCGGTGCACTGCAACACCTGGATGCAGCGCCGCAAACGAATCGCGAATTCTACTCCTGACCGCCGCGCTGCGCGGCCACGCGGAAGCGTTTCGGATTGTTGTGAGTGCGAATGAAAAGGCTGTGGAAGCTACGCCCCAGCCGATGCTTCGATTGCGAATCAAGGGTTGGAGCGGAACTCGGGCAGTCTCGCCTGGTCCCGCCTAGACTAGGTTTGAATCGTATGACGCTCACACAAGCGCCTGACCGGGGCCGGGACCCATCAAACCGATGAAGTCGTTTAAAGAACGGAGGCTGCTCATGCCGCACAATCTCTTCGATACGCTGAAATCAATGCCCACCACGGAAGGCTCAGGCCTTCAGTATTACGCGCTACCCGCGCTCGAAGCCGCCGGCATTGGCCGCATCTCGCGCCTGCCGGTGTCGATCCGCATCGTGCTCGAGTCGGTGCTGCGCCATTGCGACGGCAGCAAGGTGACCGAAGACCATGTGCGCGAACTCGCCAACTGGCAGCCCAAGGCAGCGCGCACGACAGAAATCCCCTTCGTCGTCGCCCGCGTGGTGCTGCAGGATTTCACCGGCGTGCCACTGCTCGTCGATCTCGCGGCGATGCGCAACGTTGCCGTTGAACAGGGCCACAGTGCCAAATTGATCGAGCCGATGGTCCCGGTCGATCTCGTCGTGGACCACTCGGTGCAGGTCGATCACTACGGCACGCCCGACGCACTGCGCCTGAACATGGAGATCGAGTTCCAGCGCAACCACGAGCGTTACCAGTTCATGAAGTGGGGCATGCAGGCTTTCGACACCTTCCGCGTCGTGCCGCCGGGCATCGGCATCGTGCACCAGGTGAACCTCGAATACCTGTTCCGCGGTGCACGCACGCAGGATGGCCTGTGCTTCCCGGACACGCTGGTCGGTACCGATTCGCACACCACCATGATCAACGGCATCGGCGTGGTGGGCTGGGGTGTGGGCGGCATCGAGGCCGAGGCGGCAATGCTCGGCCAGCCTGTTTATCTCCTGACGCCGGACGTGATCGGCGTGGAGCTGAAAAACAGCCTGCCACCCGGCAC
Source organism: Thauera sp. (assembly GCA_035433105.1). Classification (GTDB taxonomy): domain Bacteria; phylum Pseudomonadota; class Gammaproteobacteria; order Burkholderiales; family Rhodocyclaceae; genus Thauera. Next base: position 59,671 of record DAORUJ010000003.1, on the reverse strand, counting down.
CACCGCCACCGATCTGGTGCTGTCGGTCACCGAGATGCTGCGCCGCGAGAAGGTGGTCGGCACCTTTGTCGAGTTTTTTGGCGAGGGCACGGCCGCCCTGTCGGTCACCGACCGGGCAACGATCGGCAACATGGCTCCCGAATACGGCGCCACCATGGGCTTCTTCCCGGTGGATGACAAAACCATCGCCTACATGCGTGCCACCGGCCGCGACGAAGCCGAATGCAAGTTGCTGGAAGACTACTTCCGCGCTCAAGGCCTTTTTGGCGTGCCGCGCGCAGGCGACATCGATTACAGCCGCACGCTCAGCCTCGACCTCGCCACCATCGAACCCTCGCTTGCCGGCCCCAAGCGGCCGCAAGACCGCATTGCCCTGCCGGCGATGGGCAAGGCCTTCGACGCGCTCTTTTCCGCCCCGGTCACTGAAAACGGCTTCGGCCGCGAAGCGGGACAGCTCGGGGATCGTTTCTCCACCGCAGGCGAGGGCGTCGAACTCGGTCATGGCGACATACTGATCGCGGCGATCACCTCGTGCACCAACACCAGCAACCCGACCGTGATGCTCGCGGCCGGCCTGCTGGCAAAGAAGGCGGTCGAACGCGGCCTGCGCGTACAGCACCACATCAAGACTTCGCTCGCACCCGGCTCACGCGTGGTCACCGACTATCTCGGCAAGGCCGGCCTGCTCGAGCCCCTCGCCGCGCTCGGTTTCGCGCTGGCGGGCTACGGCTGCACCACCTGCATCGGCAACTCGGGCGATCTCGCGCCCGAATTCAACGAGGCGATTGCCGAGCATGACCTGGTGGTGGCGGCCGTACTGTCGGGCAACCGCAACTTCGAGGCTCGCATCCACCCCAACATCCGCGCCAACTACCTCGCATCACCCCCGCTGGTGGTGGCCTTCGCGCTGGCTGGGCGGGTCAATATCGATCTCAGCACCGAGCCATTGGGCACCGCCAGTGATGGGCAGCCGGTATTCCTGCGCGATATCTGGCCAAGCGCGGATGAAATCGCCGCAGCCCTGCCCTTCGCAAACGAACCGACAACCTATCGGCGGCTGTACGCCGACTTCACCCGTGACCACGACCTGTGGAATGCGATCACGGCGCCGGCTGGCCAGGTGTACGACTGGCCCCCGTCCACCTACATTGCCTGCCCGCCCTTCTTCGATGGCTTTGACATGCAGCCGCCGCCGCTGCAGGACATCCACGACGCGCGCGCCCTGCTGCTACTCGGCGATTCGGTGACCACCGATCACATCTCGCCGGCCGGATCCTTCCGCGAAACCAGCCCAGCCGGGCGCTGGCTCGTCGAACAAGGCGTGGCACGGAAGGATTTCAACTCCTATGGCTCGCGCCGCGGCAACGACGACGTCATGGTGCGCGGCACTTTCGCCAACGTGCGCATCAAGAACCTGATGCTGCCCCTCAACCCGGACGGCAGCCGTGTCGAAGGGGGCTATACCCTGCTCGACGGCAAGCAGACCACGGTGTTCGAGGCCGCCACCGCCTACATGGCCAAGGGGGAACCCACCCTCGTTTTCGCGGGCGAGGAGTACGGCACCGGTTCATCGCGCGACTGGGCGGCCAAAGGCACGGCGTTGCTGGGGGTGAAGGCGGTCGTGGCGCGCAGCTTCGAGCGCATTCACCGCTCCAACCTGGTCGGCATGGGCGTACTGCCGCTGCAGTTCATCGGCGAGGATGGCTGGGAGCGGCTCGGCCTCGACGGCAGCGAACGCTTCACCCTCGAGGGCATCGCCGGGGGGCTAGTGCCTCAGCAGCAGCTCAGTCTGCAGATCGAGCGCATCGATGGCACGTCGCAGCGCGTACCGCTGCTGTGCCGCATCGACACCCCGATCGAGATCGAGTACTACCGCCACGGCGGCATCCTGCCCTACGTGTTGCGCGAGATCCTCGCCGGCTGAGCATCGGCGGCCCCCTGATCGCGGGGCCGCCTTGTCTGCGGCCTCCGCTGTAACCGTTCGCGCTTGCCCGTGGCCCGATCCCACTTCCACCGGGGTCGGGCCAGCACCTACACTGGCGGCATGAAACTTCCCGACATCTGTCCCTGCGGCTCGGGAAGCGGATTCGCGCAGTGCTGCGGCCCCATCCTGTCCGGCCAGCATCCTGCACCCACGGCCGAGGCACTGATGCGCTCGCGCTACACCGCGTTCGCGCTGCGCGACACCACCTACCTGCTGGCCAGCTGGCATGCCAGCACGCGCCCTGCCACGCTGTTGCTCGACGACACGCCCGCGCAAAAGTGGATCGGGCTGCAGATTCGCTCGCACCAGGTGCTCGATGCAGACCACGCCACGGTCGAATTCCTCGCCCGCTACCGCATCGGCGGCCGCGCCCAGCGCCTGCACGAAACCAGCCGCTTCGTCCGCGAGGGCGAATACTGGTTCTATGTGGACGGCGATATTCACGACTGAGCTACAGCACCTCGAAGACGCTACGGCGCGCAAGACACCACACTGCCATGCGGGCATAATTCCACGTTCGAAACCACCGCGGATCAAGGGCTGCCGAAGGGAAATCATGAATCTCGAAAAAGTTATCTTCGGCTTCTTCATCTTGCTGGCGGCGACGCTGAACTTCGGTTTCTTCGTCGGTGAGCTCGACAACCCGGCCCATCACGACATCTACGAACTGTTTGCTGCCCTCGTCGTCAGCCTGATCGCGACCGTGCTGAAATTCGGCGACCGGACGCAGATCGGTGCAGTCCACCTGTCCACCAGCCTGGTTGCCGACCTGCAACTAATCGCCGCGGCAATGATGTGGGGCTACGCCGCCCACATCTCGGGCGCCGGGCTTACCCCCGCAGCGACTGCCAGTGTCGTTTCACTATCGGGCGGCGCTCTGCTCGCCAACCTCGTCTCGGTCATCATCCTGATTGCCGAAACGATCATGCAGCGCCGTTGATCACACCGCAATGGATCCGATGCAGCCGCTGGCGCGGCATCACAGCGTCTTCTTCCTGATCCTGCGGCGTCTGCGCGCACCGCTGATCCTGCTCATCACCATCATGGCGATCGCGGTGCTGGGCTTGACGTTCATGCCTGGACCCATCGTAGATGGTGAGGTCCAGTACATGAGCTTCTTCCACGCGGTGTACTTCATGAGTTACACCGCAACGACGATCGGCTTCGGCGAGGTGCCCTACGCTTTCTCCGACCAACAGCGCATGTGGGTGGCCATGTGCATCTTCATGTCGGTATTTGGCTGGACCTACACGCTGGGCACGGTGTTCGCGCTGCTCTCCGACCGCAACCTGCGCCAGGCCATCGCCACACAGCGCTTCGTACGCGCGGTGCGCCGCCTGCGCGAGCCCTTCTATCTGGTATGTGGCTATGGTGAGACTGGACGTCTGATCTGCCATGCGCTCGATCGCATGGGACTGCGCTCGGTCGTACTCGAGGTCGACGAAGCCAAGGTCGGCGAGATCGATCTGCACAGCTTCGCGGCCGACGTGCCGGCCCTCTGTGCCGACGCCTCCAATCCCGAACTCCTCGGCTATGCAGGCCTCACCCATCCCAGTTGTGCCGGCGTCATCGCACTGACCAACAACGACGCCACCAACCTCGCCATCGCCATTTCGGCACGCCTGCTTGCTCCCAGGCTGCCAGCGCTGTGCCGCGCCGAGCACCGCGAAACCTCGGCCAACATGGCCTCGTTTGGCACGCGACACATCATCAACCCTTTCGAACGCTTCGGCGAAACACTCGCGCTAGCCCTGCATGCGCCGATCGCCTCGCAACTGCTGAACTGGCTGACCGGGTTGCCTGGGTCCGCCGTCGACCGCGATCGCAGTCCGCCTCGCGGACACTGGATCGTATGTGGGCACGGTCGTTTCGGGCGTTGGATGGTCAATGCCATGGATGCCGAGGCACTGCCAGTGACCATCATCGATCGCGGCATGCAGACCGACGGCGTACACCGCTGGGTGCATGGCGACGGCACCGGCGCCGAGGCCCTGACCGAAGCCGGCGTGGCGCAGGCCACAGGCATCGTCGCCGGCACCAACTCGGACGTCGACAACCTGTCGATCGCAGTCACCGCGCGCGAACTCAATCCCGACCTGTTCGTGATCCTGCGTCAGAACCAGTACGCCAATCAGGCCCTGTTCCAGGCATTCGAGTCAGACATCACCGTGCTGCCGAGCGAAATTGTCGCCCACGAGTGTCTCGCGATTCTTGGCACCCCCCTGCTGGCCCCCTTCCTGGACGAAATACGTCGCCAGGACGAAGCATGGTGCGCCGAACAACTCGAACGCCTCACCGCTCGACTGGGCTGGACCGTGCCCGAGATATGGAGCGAGCGCGTCAACCTGAGCCGCGCACCCGCGCTCTACCGGCGCCTGATGGGTGGCGAAACAATCACCCTGGACATGGTGTTGCGGTCAACGATCGATCCCGGCGAGTACCTTGAGTGTGAAGTACTGATCGTTGAACGTGACGACGACGATCACCTGCTGATGCCACCGCACGACACCGCCCTGAGGCCAGGTGATGAAATCCTGCTTGCCGGCACGCGCCATGCGCGCAATGCCTTCGCGCTGGGCATTGCCAACGAGCACACGCTCGAATACCTGGTGACGGGCGAAGACCTTCCCGGCGGCTGGATCTGGCGCCGTCTGTCCCGCCGAAAACCGCAAACACTCAAGCCTCAGCTGCCCTGAAGTGGGCCTCAGCCCGCACCGGACCGATCATCGGCAAGCAGCACGATCTCCTCGCTGCCAAAGCGAACACGCTGTCCAGGGCGCAACTTGGCGCGCTTGCGTGTCTCAACCTTGCCATCGACCTGTACCTCACCCGCCTCGACCATGGCATGCGCCGCCCCCCCCGAACCGACGAGGCCGACGGCCTTCAGCAGTTGATCAAGCTGGATGTGATCACCGCGAACGGCAAAGGAAACACTCATGAAACGCTCCGGAAATACGGCCAGTGCATGTCCCTGCGGGATCGCCTGAACGCTGGCTCATGTCAGAATGCATTCATTGTCGCCCGCCCGACCTCGCCATGACCAGTTTCTCCGCCACCGCGCCCCTCAACTACCGCAGCAGCACCCTGCTCGACCTGTCCGACCAGACCATTCGCAACGCCATGGCGACCGGTGCGCTGCAGCCGATTGCAACCGACAGCACCCTGCTGATTGAAGGCGAACTGAGCTTCTCGGTGCGCTGGGTGTCCTCGCTGGCGCTCAAGGATCGTGCACGCGTGCTTCAGGTCACTCAGCGCCGCCCCGAGTTCAATCCCTTCCTGCCCCCCGAGCCGGCACTGACCGTCGCCCGTCTCGGCGAAACCCACCTCGTCGTCCTGAACAAATTTCCGGTGATCGATCATCACCTGCTGATCGTGACGCGTGCGTTCGAAGCGCAGACCGCCGCCCTGACCCGGGCTGACTTCCGCGCGCTGGCAACCGTGCTGGCGGCACATGGCGGACTCGGGTTCTACAATGGCGGCCCGATTGCAGGCGCCAGTCAGGTGCACAAGCATCTGCAATGGGTACCTGCGGCCGGCTTGCCAGGTGGCGCAGGCTTTGCCGCCTTCAGTCGCGCACTTCGTCCTGCCCAGGGTGGCAAAGCCAGCCCGGTCCGGGTCAACACCGAATTGCCATGGCGGCACGCCTTTGTCAGCCTCGCCCGGGTCGACTGGCACGATCTCGACGCTGCGGCCGATGCGCTGCAGGCAAGCTTTGCCACTGCCTGCGCGGCCGTGTCGCTTCCGCCCGACGCCGATCCAATGCCGCCCTACAATCTGCTCGCAAGCCGCGACTGGCTGCTGGTCGTTCCCCGCCGATGCGAGAGATGGCAGGACATTTCGGTGAATTCGCTGGGCTACGCCGGCTCGCTGTTCGTGCGCGACAAGAACCAGATCGAGCGCCTGCGCGCCGAAGGACCGCTTGCGGTGCTGACTGCCGTCGGTTTTCCGCGCTAGGCGCGCACCCCACCGGGCTCAGGCCGCATTCGGCAGCGGTGACTGGGGCAAAGGCGAGTGCGGCAGCGGGGGCAGACCGATGGTTGCGCGCAACTCGTCGCACTTCGGATTGGGGGTGCCGTCATCGAAATAGACCGGAAACTCACGGCAGGGCGTGGGCCGCTTGTCGTAGATCGTGCACGCCACCTGCTCACCCACCGTGCCCGACAGGGCCGAGCAACGTCGCGGCACCTCGTTGCTGCCTTTCATGCAGCGCATCGTGTGGTTGAGCTTTTCGGTCATCGCGGCGGGCACGAAACCCTCCGGCGCATCATCGGCCTCAGCCCAGTAAAACGAGATACGGAAGTGCGTACAGCAGATGCCGCAGCTGATACAGGGGTTCGGGTCTTCCATCGTGGGCTTTCAGCGCTAGAGAGCGCGCATTCTAGCGCCACTGCGAGCCCTCCGAACGACCCCAAAGCCCTTTTTTATCAGTGCGTTGGACGAAATGTTTGCAAAAACAAAATCACCCTCCGAGCGCTGGCAGACCGTGACGTCGGCGCGCACGGTCGCACGCGTCCTCACCGATGCCCAGCGCCGCATAGGGGGCAAAATCCCGACACGGTGAAGGACGGTTCGCGTAAATCGAGCACCGCGCCACCACGCCGATTTCACCCACCAAGGCGACGCAGCGCGGCGGCGACGCATCGGTACCGCACATGCGCGCCAGCGTCGTGGTGACCGGGACCGTCAGTTCATCGGCAACACCACCCAGCGTTGCACTGGCCAGTTCGGAAGGGTGGAAATCGACCCGAAAGGCGGCGCAACATGCGCCGCAGCGGGTGCAGTGATCGTCAGGTGGTGCCGCCATCGCTGAGCGCTCCGCAGCACTTCTTGAATTTCTTACCGCTGCCACAGGGACACGGATCGTTGCGGCCGGGACCGGACGCGGCCGGCAGGCGCGGTGCCGCGGCCTCTAACGGCTGCGGTGCGGGCAGCTCCAGGTCACGCCAATGGGCATAGATGTCGTTGACCGCTTCTCCCAGCGTGCCCAGCCAGCCCAGACGCGTCTCCTCGTCGGCCTGCGCAGCCGACTCCTCCGCCCACGGTGTCAACACCTCGTCGAGCGTTTCCTTGACGGCAACGACCGCATCCTGGTCCAGCCCCTCTTCCCAGCCGCGGGGCCACAGATCCAGGCCTTGGGCAAAGCCGTCCAGCCATTCTTCGCCGATCTTCAGCGTGTCACCCTCGGCGATGGCAAAGCAGAACGGCTCCCAGCACACGGCCTCTTCTTCATCGAGGCCGAGCGTTGTCACCATTTCGTTGTGATAGGCCTTCACCAGGCGAATCGCCCGCTGCAGACCGCTGCCGCCTCCAAAGCTTGCCTCTTCGCCATGCGCAGACCAGACCTCGGGCAGCCAGCGCTCGGCAGGAATCAGTCGCGGTGAAATCAGCACACCGGCCAGAAAACCGTCCAGCATCTCGAGGTCCATGCAGTCCTCGGGTACGACGTCGGAGGTCAGCACCTCTTCGAGGGCCTCGAAATCGTCGTCGCTCATCAGGTGGGGGTTGTCCTGCGTTGCGGCGGGCTCGGGGGTGATCTCGGGGGTGATCTCGGGGGTGGTCTCAGGATTGGGTTCAGTCATGGCAGTTCTCTGGAAATGGGTCGAAGGGTGGCCGAAGCCCGGTAGATCGGCAAGCTATAACTGCGTCGCTGCGCGAGGACGTGCTGCCGCCGGCTGAAGGTCGATCTCGAGCCGATACAGCATCTGACCGGAATCACGATACTTGCGTTCGAAGGGGCTGATCGGCACCTCGGCGGTAAATTCCGCCCACGAAACATCCCTGCCGAGCACGACCGACAGCGCCGCTGCCATCTCTCGAATGTAGACATCCCAGTTGCTGCGACATTCCAGCACGCCACCCAGACGCGAAATGAAGGGGAAGACCGGGTGCGCCGGCCAGCGTCGCGCGAGGTGCCCGATCTTGGGCCATGGATTTGGATACAGGATGTAGTGACGCGCCAGCCGCAGCCCTGCTTCTTCGAGCAGCCGCCAGTAGTCGACCAGGTCAGCGCGCACGAACACCAGATTGCGCGGCATCAGCGCAGCCGGATAAGGTTTCTTGCGCTCGAGACGGTCCTGGGATTGGTCAACCCCGATCACCCAGTGCTCGGGGTAAGTACGTGCGATCTGGATCGTGCTGTGGCCCACGCCGCAACCGGCATCCAGGATCAGGGGCGCCTTGCGATCCCAGCCGGCAAGGCTGAGTTCGAAGGCCGCACGATTGTAAGGCGCGATCGGCTTGCGAAAAGGCTCGGCAAGATGCTTGCGCACCAGCGCGTCGAGCCGCTCATGAACGCCGGACTGCGCGCTTTGCGGGATGCTGGAATTAGCGTAACTCATGCAATTTTCGATGGTTTGAAGGAAGCTGCGCCATGCTCAGGCCGCTTCGCACAGCGGCTCGATGGTGGGTATCGCGCTCTGAACGGCCGCGAGCCGGGTGGCGGGCACGCCATGCAGCACCAGCACACGCTCGACCTCGGCCACGGTACGCAGACTGCGGATGGCTGCAAATAATTGCTGCGCCTGCGGGTAATTGCGCGCCAGCAGATGCAGCCACTGCTTGATTCGACCCGGCGCATGACGCGCTTCGACCTTGAGCTGTAAGCGATCGCGAAACGCCGCGAACACCGGCAGCAGGGCCGCCCACTCGCGCGCACGCTCGCCGGCATCCGGTGGGTCCAGCCGGCCTGCCCGAATCCGGGCGGCAAGATAGGGGTCCGCCACCGCGCCACGGCCCAGCATCACATCGTCCACGCCGGACACCGCGCGACAGCGCTGCCAGTCGGCCGCACACCACACCTCGCCGTTGGCGACCACTGGCACCGCCACCGCTTCATCGATGCGCGCCACCCACTCCCAGTGTGCTGGCGGCCGATAAGCATCGGCCTTCGTCCGCGCATGCACGATCAGGCTCTGGGCGCCGCCCTCACTCAAGGCCTGCGCGCACTCGATGGCACGCCCAGTGTCAGCGATGCCCAGGCGCATCTTGGCGCTGAGTGGAATTGCCGGCGGCAGCGCGCGACTCACCGCCCGTGCAATCCGGCTGAGCAGTTCGGGCTCGTCGAGCAGGGCCGCACCTCCGCGGTGACGATTGACCGTCTGCGCCGGACAGCCGAAATTGAGATCGACTCCCGCCGGCGCCAGACCGGCCAGACAGGCCGCGTTGTCAGCCATACATGCCGGATCGGAACCGAGCAGTTGCACCCGCACCGGCGTGCCGCCCTCGGTGAGGCTGCCTCGCGTCAGTTCCGGCGCGACACGACGGAAGAAACGGGCTGGAAGCACGGTACCCGAAACCCGGGCAAATTCGGTTACCGCGTAATCGTAGCCACCCGAAGCCGTCAGCGCCGCGCGCAACACGTCGTCGAGCAGACCTTCCATTGGAGCGAGCAGGAGGCGCAAGCCAGGACTTCCTTTAAGGGTTTCAATCGGCCGGGTTTCAAGACGTCCGCAGCGAGCGGTGCGTAGGGGGTGTTGGGTGTCGCAGGGGCGCCCTGAGGCGCGAAAGGCAGTCCGCACCAGGCGCTGCAGGTCACCGCTGCAGGTCACGCTTGCGCGCCGGGACTCGCGATTCTAATGCAGACGAAGGCAAAACCCGTTTTTCACTTGCCAGCCATGGCGTGCTAACGGATAATCCTTGCTCTTTACATTTACCACTCAGGGCGGTCACATCCGCCGCCCGCGCGCATCAGGAAACCATCATGAAAGCGGATCTCCATCCCAAGTACAACGACCTGAGTGTGACCTGCTCCTGCGGCAACACTTTCGTCACCCGTTCCACCATTGGCAAGCCCCAGTACCACGTCGAAGTGTGCTCCGCCTGCCACCCGTTCTACACCGGCAAGCAGAAGATCGTCGATACCGCCGGCCGCGTCGAGCGCTTCCGCCAGAAATACGGCAACGTCCAGCGCGCCAGCTGATTCCAGCCGCGAGGCCGGACACCTGCCCCGCTACCGAGGGCACATCTTAAAAAGGCAGCCACGGCTGCCTTTTTTATCGCCTGAAGCGGCATGACAAGCCGCCCGCTTCACGCCAGCCCTCGCGTTGCCTGCCTGCTTTTTTGCTTTCTTTGGCGCCCCTCTCCCGTCACCTTTGCCAGTCCGGACGCTCCGCCCCACAATGCGCGCATGATTCGAGAATTCGAAACACCCAACCTGCTGCAGCGCCGGGTCTACGGCACGGCCGGCATCACCGCGCTGGTGGGACTCTACCTCCTCGTCGGCCTGATCGGACACGACCCCTGGCGGGGTGACGACGCCGTCCACTTCGGCCCGGTCCTGAGCATGCTGAAGGGCGAAGGCTGGCTATTTCCGATGCTCGCCGGCGAACCCCTCGTCGACTACCCACCGCTTTACTACTGGACCGGCACACTGCTGGCCTGGGCCAGCAGTGGCTTTCTGGCGCTGCACGAAGGTGCCCGTCTTGCGAGTGCGGTCTTCGTCGCACTGGGCGTGTACTTTGCCGCCCGCACCGCGGAGGCACTCTACGGCCGCCCGGCACGCACGCCCGCGGCGCTGCTGATGATGGGCGGACTCGGCCTGGTGTTGCATGCGCACGAGATCCAGCCACTGCTTGCCCTGATGGCGATGATCGCACTGACGCTGCGTGGCCTGGCGCAGGTGCCGCAACAACCGCTGGCCGGCAGCCTGCTTGCCGGTTTGGGCAGCGCACTGGCTTTCCTCGCGGCGGGGCTGGGTGGCCTGCTGCTAACGGCCACCCTGTTCCCGCTGCTGATGCTGCTCAGCCGCGACTGCCGCAGCCCGCGTGCCAGCGGCGCACTGCTTCTCGGCCTGTGCCTGGCGCTGACACTGTCGGCCCTGTGGCCACTGGCGGTGCACCTGCTGCAACCAGAGTTGTTCAGCTTGTGGTTGCGCGAAGAGTGGTCGCGTCTCAGCGGTCCGCTGCTTTCGACCACCGAGATGGTGCACGGGCTTGAGCTGCTTGGCTGGTTCACCTGGCCATTGTGGCCGATCGTGTTGTGGAGCGTGTGGCGCGCGCGTCGCAGGCTGGGCGATCTGCGCTGGCTCCTGCCACTGCTGAGTGCGGTACTGATCATCTCGGTGCTCGTCATCCAGGGTCAGCTGTCACAGGCCTCCGCCCTGCCCATCCTGCCGGCAATGGCCTTGCTCGCCGCCGGCGGCGTACCGAGCCTGCGCCGTGGCGCGGCCAACGCCCTGGACTGGTTCTCGCTGATGAGCCTCGCGGTGTTCGGCATCCTGGTTTGGCTGGCGTGGTCAGCTCAGTCCGCCGGCTGGCCCCCGGGACTGGCACGCCACGTCGCCCGCAATGCGCCGGACTTCGTCCTGCCCGACCCCTTCTTCCAGGCCCTGTTCGGCGCCGCGATCAGCGCGGTCTGGATTGCCCTGCTTTGGAAACTGCCGCGTTCGAGTTCGCGCGCCCCGGCCAACTGGGCAATCGGTCTGACCATGCTGTGGTGCCTGGCAGTCGTGCTGCTAATGCCCTGGTTCGACCATGGTCGCAGTTACCGGGGTGCAGCTCGCTCGCTGGAAATTGCGCTGGCGGGCGAGCGCAGCAGCACGCCAGGCGCCTGCATCGCAAGCACTGGGCTACCCGAACACGTGAAAAGCTCGCTCGACTACTTCGCGGGCATTCGCACCGTGCGCATCGTCGGTGACAGCACACCCTGCCCGCTGCTGCTGGTCATGAACGAGCGTCGCTCAAAGGATCAGCTCGCACCGGAGTGGAAACCGGTGTGGGAGTTCCGCCGCGGAGCAGGCCGCCGCACAGAGACCTTCACGCTGCTGCGGCGCGAACTGCCCTGACCCGGGTGCCTCAGCCGTAGATTTTGCACATTCCCGGTATCGCGACCGGATGAGAAAAATAGCCCAGCACATAGAAGAACAGGCTCACCGCGATCAGAATAAGGATCAGCCGGCGATGTCGCTGCCAGAACCTACTTAACGCGCGCAACGCGCGATCCAGCCTGCTGTTCACGCACCAAACCTCAGTCCAGACGCAGGAAGGTATCGCGATAGTGGCGCATCTCGGCGATCGACTCCTGGATGTCGGCCAGCGCCGTATGCGCACCCGCCTTCTTGACCCCCGCGTACACCTCGGGTCGCCAGCGCTTCGCCAGCTCCTTGAGGGTCGACACGTCCAGATTGCGGTAGTGGAACCAAGCCTCGAACTGCGGCATCCAGCGCGCAAGGAAACGACGGTCCTGGCATACCGAGTTGCCGCACATCGGCGAAGTACGCGCGGGCACCCACTCCTGCAGAAATTCGATCATGCGCGCCTCGGCCTGTGCCTCGGACACCTGCGAGGCGCGGACGCGTTCGATCAGGCCGGACTTGCCATGCGTATTCTTGTTCCAGTCGTCCATCGCATCCAGCACCGCCTCGGGCTGATGCACGACAATCACCGGCGCCTCGGCGATGGTTTCGAGTTTTTCATTGGTGAGGACGATGGCAATCTCGATGATGCGATCACGATCGGGGTCGAGGCCGCTCATCTCCATGTCCAGCCATATCAGGGTATTCGGGTCCTGTGCCATAATCATTGCGCCTTTTTGACGTATTCATGCGAAACAATCCAGGTCGCGATTGTGTCATATAAGGTGTTGTCAGCCAGCCCAACGCAGCACTGAAGCTGAAGACAACACCCTCGCGACCCACCACCAGTCGCCCATCGGCAGCCGGTTTGGTCATGCCTGAAACGTCCGCCTCCCACGACCGCACCATGCCTGCAGACACCGCCTTCGCCGCCCCCTTCGCAGCCTTTTTTGTGGCTCTGTTGCTGCTCAGCCTGTTCGTCAGGACGGCGCTGATGCGGCGTCAGATTCGCCATGTCCGGGCGTGCCGCGACACCGTACCCGCAGCCTTCGCCGAATCGATCGCGCTCAGCTCGCACCAGCGCGCCGCCGATTACACGGCTTCACGCATGCGGCTGACCATGTCGGAGATCGCCGTCAGCGCGCTGTTGGTGCTGTTGCTGACGCTGGGTGGCGGGCTGCAGGCCATTCACGACGCCTGGGCCACGGTCCTGTCGCCGGGGAGCATCACCCACGGCGTCGCCCTGCTCGCCTCGCTTGGCGCACTCGGCTGGCTGATCGACCTGCCTTTCGTACTGCTGCGTACCTTTGTCATCGAGAAGCGTTTTGGCTTCAACCGGATGACGGCGGGGCTGTTCCTTACCGACACGATGCGCGAGATCGTGCTGGCCACAGTTATCGGTCTTCCTTTGCTGGGCGCACTGCTGTGGCTGACGACCGCCATGGGCAGTCTGTGGTGGCTGTGGGTATGGGCCTTCTGGCTGTTCTTCAACCTGCTGGTGATGCTGATCTGGCCAACCTTCATCGCACCGCTGTTCAACCGCTTCACCCCGCTGGCTGACGATGCGCTGAAAACCCGCGTGGAAGCCCTGCTAGCGCGCTGCGGCTTTCAGTCCAAGGGCTTGTTCGTGATGGATGGTTCGCGCCGCTCGGCCCACGGCAACGCCTATTTCACCGGTTTCGGCGCCTCCAAGCGCATCGTGTTCTTCGACACCCTGCTCGACAAGCTCAATGCCGACGAGGTCGAGGCCGTACTGGCACACGAACTGGGCCACTTCCGCCACCGCCACATCCTCAAGCGTCTTGCCGTTCTCGCGCCCGTCAGCCTTGCCCTGCTGGCATTGCTGGGCTGGCTGATCGAACAGCCCTGGTTCTTCGCCGGGCTGGGCAGCACGGCAAGCGATACGGCAACGGCGCTGGCGCTGTTCTTCCTGGCCCTGCCCGCCTTCACCTTTCCGCTGGCACCATTGCTGAGCTACTGGTCGCGGGTGCACGAATTCGAGGCCGACGCTTATGCTGCAAAGCAGACGCGTGCGACCGACCTCGTCGCCGCACTGGTCAAGCTGTACCGCGACAATGCCGCCACGCTGACGCCGGATCCGCTGTATTCGCGCTTCTTCGATTCTCACCCGCCTGCGGCGCTGCGCATCGCCCGGCTGCTAGCCCTGCAGCCCTGATCCCACTGGAGGAGACACGAAAATGAAGACCACGCCACTCCATCGACACGGCCTCGTCAAGCTGTTTGCCACGGCCCTGTTCGTGGCCACGGCCTTGCCGGTCGCTGCGGACCCGTTCCCCAATGCCGACCTTGCCGCCGGCGAGCGCATGCATGCAGAGCAATGCGTCGCATGCCACGCCAAGCGCTTTGGCGGTGAAGACGGCACGGCCATCTACACCCGCCCGGATCATCGGGTAACAACGCTCGGCGAACTCGCGCAGCAACTAAGCCGCTGTACCAGCATGCTCAAGCTCGATCTCTTCCCGGAAGATGAAGAGAACATTGCCGCTTATCTCAACAAGCACTACTACAAGTTTCAGTGACCCCTAAAAATCAGCGCAGCAAAACGGGCGGCGATACCATCGACGGCCTGATCGTCGCAGCCTTCGGCCGACACTACGAGGTCGCCACTGCGGCGGGCCGCCTGCAATGCTACACGCGAGGCAAGAAAAGCAGCTTCGCCTGCGGCGATCATGTGAAGGTGCTGCCGGGAGGCGACGGCCAGGGCGTGATCGATACGCTGCAACCACGCAGAAACCTGCTGCGGCGCTCGGATGCATTCCGAGAAAAGCTGATCGCCGCAAACCTGAGCCACATCCTGATCGTGGTGGCGACCGAACCCGGGTTTTCCGACCTGCTGGTGTCGCGCTGCATTGCCGCGGCCGAAAGCCAGGACATCACGCCGATCATCATCCTCAACAAGGCCGATCTGGGCGAAAGGCTGGACGCATCGCGTGCGCAGCTCGCGCCCTTTCGTGCCCTCGGCTATGAGGTGATCGAGGCATCGGCCCTGCAGGGTGCGGCCGGACTGCTCGAACGCCTGTCGTCGCTGCATGCCATTCTGGTCGGCCAGTCCGGCATGGGCAAATCGACGCTGACCAACGCCCTGATCCCGGAGGCCAACGCGGCCACCCGCGAGATTTCCGCGGCACTGGACTCGGGCAAGCACACGACCACCTTCGCCCGCCTTTACGCCCTCGACGGCAAGCCGCCGGACGACTCGCGCGGCTGGCTCATCGACAGCCCTGGCCTGCAGGTTTTCGGCCTTGCCCACCTGGGACCCAACGAGCTGGCCGAGTGCTTCATTGAGCTTAGGCCCTTGCTCGGCCAATGCCGCTTTCGCGACTGTCGGCACGAGGCGGAGCCCGGTTGTGCGTTGCTCCAAGCGCTTGCCGACGGCCGTATCCACCCGCGGCGTTTCGAACACTATCGCAGCATTCGCAGCGAGATCGCCGAGGCAAAGCGGCTCAACCCGGGCTGGTGATCGACAGCCCACGATGCGCTTGCCGTTTCGGAAGGAAGCAATTCCGGACTGAAAGTGGGGCGAAGCCCTCAACCTGCCAGCAGGAACGCCCTGACGACCTCGATTTGCGCCGGATCCATCAACATCGGCGCATGCCCGACGCCTTCGAATTCGACGGTTGTCGCACGCGGGCCGCGCGCGGCCATGGCCTCGAAGGTCGAGCGCTCGAGCAGATCGGAGTCCGCGCCACGCAGGGCCAGCGCCGGACAGGCAATGCGTTCGTAGACCGGCCACAGGTCGATGTCTTCGGTGGCGGGCGTCTGACGAAAGATGTCGCCCAGCGCCGGATCATAGATCATGGCAAAACCACCCTCGGCTCCGCCCATCGGCCGCACCGAATAGTTGGTCAGGTGGCGCCACTGCGCGTCCGTCAGCGGCCCGAAGGGGGCGCTGACCAGACGGATGTAGGCCTCGGCCTCGTCCATCGTCGCAAAACGCGGCGCAGTGCCCACATAGGGTCCGATCCGTTGCAGGGACACCGCCGTGATCACTGGCCCGACGTCGTTCAACACTAGGCGGCCGATAGGCGTATGCGGCTGGCTGGCAACCAGCATGCCGATGATGCCGCCCATCGAGGTGCCCACCCAGCTCAGCTGCTGGACATCGAGACGGGCGATCAGCGTGATCATGTCCGACACGTAAAGCGGAAAGCCGTAATCGCTTTTCACGCCAAGCCAGTCGCTGCGGCCGCGCCCGACCACGTCGGGGCACACAACACGGAAGTCGTCCGCCAGCGTCTGCGCGAGATCGTCGAAATCACGCCCATTGCGCGTCAACCCGTGAGCGCACAGCACCACGCGCGGATTATCCGGGTCGCCCCACTCCGTGTAGGCCATTCGGTGCAGGCCGTGCGGACCGATGCACTGCACGTCGCGCTCGCGCACCCCATGTACCGGGCGTCGTGGTGGAGTCGGCGGCTCGAATGCACTGCTGAGATCGGATAGGAATGACATGACCATCGGGGCTCTATTGTTAGGGACGACCCCAGTCTAGCATCGTGGCGCAGGCCAAAAAAACAGCATCCTTCTTGGCGGCGGGCTTTGGTCACGGCTCAGCGCCCGTGCCAGTAGCGCGGTTCGCGGAGGCGTTGCGCAGATAGCCGCAGCCCGGCTTCGGCATCGATGCCGAACACCGCCTCGACCGCCCCCTGGCTATCGGTGCGCCAGTTGCGTACCCCCATCTCTGCCCAGCGTGCCCACACTTCGGGATGGGGGTGACCAAAGGGGTTGCGATGGCCCACGGAGTGGATCACCGCCTCCGGAAGGCTCGCCTCGATGAAGGCCATTGAAGACGAGGAGCGGCTGCCATGGTGGGCACTGACCACCACGTCCGCCGCAAGCCCTTCCTCGCCGTGGTTCAAGCGCATTGCGTTTTCACCCGCACGCTCGACGTCGCCCAGCAACAACAGCGTGCCCGCAGCATTGGCGATCCGCAGTACGCAGGACTGGTCGTTGTCGTGCCGCCGGGCGGTCACGGCCACGCCCGATGCGGCGGGATGCAGGAAGGTGAACGACACACCATCCCAATCCCATCGCTCGCCGGAGATGCAGCGCCGCACCGGCGCCGCCACAGCGGAGACGACGCGCGTTGCCTCGTAGGCCGTACCGGACGCCCAGCCGCGGTCCACGACCAGCGCCGCCGCGATGCTGTCGGCACCGCCGACGTGGTCGCTGTCATCATGCGACAACACCAGCCCATCGAGCCGGCTTACCCCCAGCGCATTCAGATAGGGCAGCAGCACCCTCGTGCCAGCGTCGGCCTGTGCGCCAAACGGTGGCCCGGTATCGAACAGCAAGTCATGGCTCTCGGTCTGCACATGCACGGCCAGGCCCTGCCCCACGTCCAGCACACGGGCGACGAAGCTGCCCGGCTGCGGGCGCGGGGCCGGCCAGGCGAGCAGGCTGACGAGCACGGCCAGCGCGGCCACCCTGCCGGGCGTGCCGCGCGGCAGCATCGCACCCGTGACTGCCAGCAACGCAAGCAGCGCAAGCCATCGAGGCGGGGCTGGCTGGCGCCAGTAGCCCGGCTCGAAGGCGGCGAGCCATTCGATCCAGTCCATCATCCATGCCGTCACCTGGTGTGCCCAGAGCAAGGGAAATTCTACTTGCGCCATGGCGGCCGCCAGGACCAGCGGCGTCACGACAAAACTCACCACCGGAATCGCCACCGCATTCGCCAGCGGTGACAACAGCGGCAGCGACTGGAACATCAGCACCAGCAGCGGCATCAACGCCACGGTAACCGCCAGCTGGATGCGGACTGCGGCCCGCAAACCGGTCTGTGCCACACGCCGCCCACCGAGCACGAAGCCGATTGCTGCCACGGCACCGAAAGACAGCCAGAAGCCGGCGGACAGGCACGCCCAGGGATCAGCGATCAGCACCGCCGCCAGCGCCAGCGCCATCACCCGCGAAGGCACGATCGTCCGCCCGCGGTATAGGGCGAAGGCAACTACCAGCAACATGATCAGCGCCCGCTGCACCGGTATGCCCAGACCGGCCAGCAAGGCATAGCTCGTCGCCGCCAGCATCGCGGCCAGGGCCTGCGCCTTGCGCACCGGGAAGCGCAGCACCAGCCATGGAGCCCTGCGCCAGGCCCAGCCGAGCAGGCCGCCAGCAACTGCGGCCACCAGGGTGATATGCATTCCCGAGATGGCAACCAGATGGGCGACGCCAGTGCGGCGGAACAGCTCCCACTGCTCGACTGGAATGCCGCGCTGCTCGCCGATCGCAAGCGCCACCAGGATACCCGCATAGGGCGCATCACCCAGCACGGCGTCAAAGCGCTCGCGCAGCGCATCGCGGACTCGATGAGCGGCATCCATCGGTCGGCTCAACCCTGCATCCAGCCGTCGGGCCGAAGCGCTGACATGCCCCGTCGCACGCACGCCACGCTGGAGCAGCCAGGCCTCGTAGTCGAAACCTTGCGGGTTGTAGAAACCATGGGGCCGCTTGAGGCGCACGACGAAGCGCCAGCGCTCGCCGGGCCGGATCAGCGGCAGGGCCGCCTCCGAGCCGCGAGGTGGGTACCACGACAGCAGCAGGTGCTGCGGCACGCCTGCGGTGGCGGTGTCGAGATCGAAACGAAAACGCAGCCCCTCGCCGACGGGCTGCGGCAAATCGGCCACCCGCCCGGCCACCTCGATATCGATGCCTTCCAGATCGCCACGCAGTGCGTCGTCAAGCCGCCACTCCGCCCGCAGTGAGGCCCAGGCGAAGCCGAGCAAAACGGCAAGCGCGATCACAACCAGGCGCCGGGCGAACGATCGGACGCGCGTTCCGCCCGCCCGACCGGGACCGACGAAGAACAGCGCCAGCGCGAGCCCCGCCCCGCTCAGGCAGATCATCACGAAGTCGGGTAGACGCGCCTGCATCTGCAGCAGGACGACGCCTGCAGCAAAGGACAGGACGTAAATTCGCATTGCGCCCTATGTTGCCATTGTCATTATCGAATGGGAATCGGGCACAGCTGTTCACCTTGCCCGGCGTCACATCTTCAGGCTGAAACGCATCGCCACACACGAGGGCCACTGCTACACTTTCGCGGCCCGACACCATGCGCAAACGCCTCAAAGCCTTCCTGCCCGATCACGACGCCATCCGCGAAAATCGCTGGTTGAGGCCTTTTGCGTCGACGCTGCTGCACCCGCGGCTATGGCATCTCAATCGTCACTCGGCAGCGGGCGCGGTGGCCGTGGGGTTTTTCTGCGGCCTGATTCCCGGCCCGCTACAGATGCTCGGCGCAGCCGTCCTGTGCGTGCTGTTCCGGGTGAATCTGCCCCTGGCGCTGATCACCACGCTGTACACCAATCCGCTGACCATTGTGCCCTTGTATGTTCTGGCCTTCGGATTCGGTGAGCTAGTGCTGGGTCGAGGAACGACAGATTTCAGCGCGCCGCCCGAACTCGTCGGCATGGACCTCGCGGGCTGGATTGCGGCGCTGACCGACTGGATGGCTGGACTCGGCAAGCCGCTGGCACTCGGGCTCGTGATGCTCGCCTTCACGCTATCAGTCACGGCTTACCTCGCCGTCAGGTGGTCCTGGCGAATCTGGCTGATCCGCCAGTGGCGCAAGCGCCAGGCGTCAAGCCGGCGCCGCTGAGCGCGAATACAGCACAGGAATCAACCACCATTGAGGCCGATCAGCGGCGTCGGGATCGGGCGGATCGCCTGCCTTTACACCGCGCTCACTGCAAGCGGCCATCGGTCAGGCGCAGCACGCGCTGGGCACGCGATGCAAGAACCTCATCATGGGTGACGATGACGAAGCTGGTGGCCAGGCGCTCGTTAAGCGACAGCATCAGATCAAACACGGCTTCGGCCGTGCGCCGATCGAGATTGCCGGTGGGCTCATCGGCCAGCACGCAGGCAGGTTGCGTGACCAGGGCGCGGGCAATGGCGGCGCGCTGGCGTTCGCCCCCCGAAAGCTCGCCCGGTGCGTGGCTCAGGCGATGGCCCAGCCCCACTTCGCGCAGCATGGATGCCGCCTGTTCATCAGCCTGCGCCTTGTCGACGCGGCGAATGTAGAGCGGCATGGCGACGTTCTCGAGGGCCGAGAACTCGGGCAACAGATGGTGGAACTGGTAGACGAAGCCCAACGCAGTATTACGCAAGCGCCCGCGCTCACCTTCCGACAAGGTGGAGAAATCGCGCCCCATGAGCCGCACCGAGCCCGCGCTCGGTACATCAAGCCCGCCCAGCAAGTGCAGCAGCGTACTTTTGCCCGAACCGGAGACGCCCACAATGGCCACACGTTCGCCGCGTTCGATTCGCAGGCTCACGTCCTCCAGCACCGCCACCGCCTCCGCACCCTCGCGAAAGTGCTTTGACAAGCCGTCGCAGGCCAGCACGGGTTGATTCGAACCCACTCCGTTTTCACTCATAGCGCAGCGCCTCCGCCGGATTCACCCGCGATGCCCGCCAGCTCGGGTACAGCGCCGCCAACAGCGTCAGCACGAAGGACACCGAGACAATGCCAATCACGTCCGCAGGCAGCACCTTGGACGGCAATTCGTTGATGTAATAGATCTCCTTGTTCCACAGCGTGGCACCCGTGACCGCCTCCAGCGCTGGAATCACGACATCGAGATTGCCGGCGATCGTCAGCCCCCCGATCACGCCAGCGAGCAAGCCGACCAGCCCGATGATCGAGCCCTGCAACACGAAAATGGTCATGATCGATGCCGGGCTCGCGCCCAGGGTGCGCAGGATGGCGATGTCAGCGTATTTCTCCTGCACCGCCATCACCAGCGTGGACACGATGTTGAAGGCCGCCACCGCGACGATCAGGAACAGGATCAACGTCATCATGGTTTTCTCCAGCGCCACGGCACGGAAGAAATTTGCATGGCTGCGGGTCCAGTCGCTGACCATCAGGCCAGGTTCGGTGATCTGGCCCGCCAATTCACGTGCCACGCGCGGCGCGGCGAAGAGGTCGTCGAGCTTCAGCCGCACGCCGCTCACCGCATCCCCCAGGCGGTACAAGGTTTGCGCATCAATCATGTGCACCAGCGCCAGGCCGGAGTCGTATTCGAACATGCCGGCCTCGAACACCCCCACCAGCTCGAACTGCTTCACCCGCGGCAGCACCGCGGCAGGCGTCACCAGACCTTGCGGAGCAATCAGCGTGATCTTGTCGCCGAGTTGCACGCGCAAGGCCTGGGCCAGATCGCGACCGAGCACGATGCCAAAGCGGCCGGGCTGCAGCGCGTCGAGACTGCCGGCCTTCATGTAGCGGGCGAAATCCGCCACTTTGTCCTCTTCGCCCGGAATCACGCCACGCACGATCGTGCCGCGCACCCCCTCGTCGAAGGACAGCATGCCCTGCTCCTGCACATAGGGGGCACTCGCCAGCACGTCTGGATGGCGTGCCGCCTCGTCTGCGACCTGCTGCCAGTTGAGCAGCCCGCCTTCGAAACTCTGGACCTGAACATGCGACGCCACGCCAAGGATGCGCGAGCGCAGCTCGTCCTGGAAACCGTTCATCACCGAAAGCACGACGATGAGTGCCGCTACACCCAGCGCAATGCCGAGCATGGACACAAGAGATATGAACGAGATGAATCGGTTGCGACCCTGGGCCCGCTTGCGCGAGCGGGTGTAGCGCAGACCGACGAGGAATTCGTAACGCATCGGAAGGGGCTCGATCGAAGACAGTGCGACAAGCCCGGCATTGTGCCCGTGTGAGCGCGATCATGACCAGTCCGATGGCTGTTCGATCGGGGGCAATTGGCATCCGACTGTAAGCAGTCGGCTTGCCTTGATGAGGGCACGGGTTCCATACCCGCGATATCAAGCACTGGTTAGCGCCGGGTTTTCGTGGAACACTCCCTGCACTGCGACTCAACTGGACACCATGGCTCAGCCCGCGGACACCTCGCAGCTTCAACCACAAGAACTGCTGAAACACAACGTCGCCGCATGGATCGTGCTCGGCATAGTCCTGCTGCTGACCTTTGTCGTCTGGCAGCTCTTCAATGCTCACCTTGAGGAAAGGATAAACGACCGACTCATCCATCGTGCCGAGAGCAGCAGGGAAGCCTTGCTGCTCCGCCTGCAGGCCTACGAACAGATGCTGCAGGGCGGGCGCGCCCTGTACGCCGCCAACAAAGCGGTAACGCGCAAGGAGTGGGCGGACTATGTCATCGCCCTGGACCTCGATCACAGCCTGCCGGGCATCCAGGGAACGGGAATAACGCTGATGGTGCCTGCCGAGCAGCGCGATGCCCACGAAAACGGCATCCGCAACGAAGGCTACCCGAACTACCAGATTCATCCGCCCGGAACACGCGACCCTTACAGCAGCATCGTGTATCTGGAACCCTTGAGCGAACGAAACCAGCGTGCGTTCGGCTATGACATGTACGCCGACCCCGTGCGCCGCGAGGCCATGGAGCATGCGCGGGACACCGGACAGCCAGGGCTGTCCGGGCGTGTGGTCCTGGTGCAGGAAACCGCTGACGACATCCAGCCAGGTTTTCTGATGTATCTGCCAATCTATCGCGGCCCCGCGACCGATCCGCTAACTCGACGCGCCAGCCTGATCGGCTTCGTATTCAGCCCATTTCGTGCCCATGACATGATGCGCGGGCTGTTCGGAGACGCGCCACGCGACGTCGAGATCGAACTATTCGATCGCGCCCCCCGGCCAGAAAACCTGCTTTTTTCGTCGCTCGACAGCAGTCACTCACCGCGCTACACGACACAGATGGAAATCCAGTTCGGCGGACGCACCTGGCTTGCCCGCTTCAGCAGCAGCCCCCGCTTCGAGCGCGACGCACAGAGTGCTGAAGCGCCGCTGATCCTGATTGCCGGTGTGGCGACGGACTTCATGCTCTTCGCCCTCATGTATGGCAATGCGCGCCACCGTCGACACATCAGCCTCGCCGCGGCGAGGCTCGAGCAAAGTCGCGACGAATTTCGCACCCTGGTGGAGAACGTGCCCGGCGTGGTGTTCCGCACCGCAGCAACGCCACCGTGGACGGTGATCCACGTCAGCCGGGGGGTGCAGGACATGTTCGGCAAACCACCCGAATATTTCATCAACGAAGGCCACGCGATCGGAGATCTTGCACACCCGGACGACCGCAGCAGACTGCATGATGTCGCACAGGCTGCCATCTCGCGCAACACCCCTTACGAGGTCGAGTTCCGAATCGTCAACAAATCGGTGGGCCTGCGCTGGGTCTTCGCCCGCGGTCAGACCCATTTCGACCACAGAGGCAGGCCGAAGTGGGTGGACGGGGTAATCGTGGACATCACCGAACGCCGCGCGGCCGAAGCAGCGATTCGCAGCCTCGCCTTTATGGATTCGCTCACGCAATTGCCGAATCGGCGCTTCCTGATGGACCGCCTGCGCCAGGGTATGGCCAACAGCGACCGCAATCAGCGTTTTGGCGCCCTGCTGTTCATCGATCTCGACCACTTCAAGCTCGTCAATGACACCCTGGGTCACGATGCCGGTGATGCCCTGCTGGTCGAAGTGGCAAGTCGTCTCAGGAACAACGTCCGCGAAGGCGACACGGTGGCCCGTCTGGGCGGAGACGAGTTCATCGTCATGCTCGAGGATCTGGGCGGCTCGGACGATGAAGCCGGAAACAAGGCCGAGCACATTGCAACGAAGGTGCTCAACGCGCTCAACCTCCCTCATCAGATTGGCGAGCATGCGGTGACGACGACCCCAAGCATCGGCATTGCAACCTTCCGCGGTCAGGACCCGGATGCCGACGAACTATTGCGACGCGCCGACCGTGCCATGTATTCGGCCAAGGCCGGCGGGCGCAATCGGGTCTGCCGCCTGGATGCTACCCATCAGTCCAGTCACGAGCCTGGCGCCCCCCCCGCAGCCTGACCCCGGCCTGGTCACCAGGCCATTGCAGACAAGCGCCTTGTCCCTAAATAGCCGGAAAGGCATTCGCTGGGCGCGCTTGATGAGCCAAAGACCTGGATTGACGAAGCCGCCTTCAGCGACCCGACTGGGGAGCGCGCTTGGCCCTGGTCTTGAGGCCCGTTTTCCCCCCTGCCGGGCGCGCATCGCACGCTGCCCGGCGTGCCGTGGCGGGGCGCGCCTGCCCCACCACAGTGGCCGGCTGCTGGCGCGGGACCAGACAGTTGGGACCGTTGCCAATCAGCTCGCCACGCCCCATGCGAATCAGGCCTTCACGCAGCGTCGGCCAGTTCTCCGGGTCGTGCCAGCGCAGGAAGGCCTTGTGCAACTTGCGAACCTTGCCGGCGCGCGCCGTCTCCACGCTTTCCGAGTCTGCTGATACTTTCTTGAGCGGGTTCTTGCGCGAGTGGTACATCGTTGTCGCCAGCGCCATTGGCGTCGGCAGGAAAGTCTGCACCTGGTCGAGACGAAAATTGTATTTCTTCAGCCACAGCGCCAGGTTCAGCATGTCTTCGTCGGTGGTGCCCGGGTGCGCGGCGATAAAGTACGGCACCAGATGCTGCTTTTTGCCCGCCTGCGCCGAGAACTTCTCGAACATCTGGCGAAACTCTTCGTAGGCGCCAATCCCCGGCTTCATCATCTTGGAGAGGGTGTTCTCCTCGGTGTGCTCGGGCGCGATTTTCAACAAACCACTGACGTGATGCGTGACAAGCTCCTTCACGTACTCGGGAGAACGCACCGCCAGGTCGTAGCGCAGCCCCGAACCAATGGTGATGCGCTTGATGCCCGGCACCGCGCGCGCCTTGCGATACAGCTCGATGAGCGAGGAATGATCGGTGTTCAGGTTCTCGCAGATGCCCGGATACACGCAGGACAGGCGCCGGCAGTTCTCCTCGATCGCCTTGCTCTTGCAGGCCATGCGGTACATGTTGGCGGTCGGGCCGCCGAGGTCGGTGATATGGCCCTTGAAGTCGGGCGACTTGTCACGGATCTCCTCGATCTCGTGAACGATCGAGGCGTGCGAACGGCTCTGGATGATGCGGCCTTCGTGCTCGGTGATCGAGCAGAAGGTGCAGCCGCCGAAACAGCCGCGCATGATGTTGATCGAAAACTTGATCATGTCCCAGGCCGGGATGCGTGCACTGCCGTAGACCGGGTGTGGCGCACGGGCAAAGGCGCGGTCGAAGACGAAGTCCATCTCGGGCGTCGTCAACGGGATCGGCGGCGGGTTGATCCACACGTCGCGCGCACCGGGCCCGTCGCCATGGCACTGGACCATGGCGCGCGCATTGCCCGGATTGGACTCGAGGTGAAACACGCGCGACGCATGGGCGTACAGCACCGCGTCGTCCTTCACCTGTTCATAAGACGGCAAGCGGATCACGCTGTGCGCGCGATCGGCGCGGCGCGCGGCCAGGCGCTCGGCCGCCGGAACGATACGCACCGGCAGGGCACCGTCTGCAGCCGGCTTGGGCGCAGCCGCGGTGGGCTCCATCGCATACGGGTCGGGATGCGTGTCGATGCGACCTGGCCGGTCCAGCGCCAGTGAATCGGTCTCTTGCCATTGCGCCGACGGTCGCCAGCCCGGCTTCACCATGAAGGCCGTGCCACGCAGGTCGCGAATGGTTTCGATCGACTCACCGGCCGCCAGACGATGCGTCAGCGCCACCAGCGCACGCTCGGCGTTACCAAAGAGCAGGATATCGGCCTTGGAATCAGGCAGCACCGAACGCCGCACCTTGTCCGACCAATAGTCGTAATGCGCTATCCGACGCAGGCTGGCCTCGATGCTGCCGATGACGATGGCCGTGCCCGGAAAAGCCTCGCGCGCGCGCTGGGCATACACCGTCACCGCGCGGTCCGGCCGCTTGCCAGCCTCGGCGTTGGGCGTGTAGGCGTCGTCCGAGCGGATCTTGCGGTCGGACGTATAGCGATTGACCAGCGAATCCATATTGCCGGCCGTGATGCCAAAGTACAGCCGCGGCTTGCCGAGCGCCCGAAAGGGTTCGGCTGACTGCCAGTCGGGCTGGCTCAGGATGCCAACGCGAAAACCGTGCGCCTCCAGCAGCCGGCCGACCAGCGCCATGCCAAAGCTGGGGTGGTCGATGTAGGCATCGCCGGTGACGAGGATGACGTCGCACTCATCCCAGCCCAGCGCCGCCATCTCCTTGCGCGACATGGGCAGAAAAGGGGCGGCAGGACAGCCACGGACGACACCCGACTCGATGCTGGAAGCTGCTGATTCAGCAGTGGAAAAGACGTTTGAATGCATGATGGGCGCCATTGTATCGGTGTATGGGCCAGGCGCGGCGATCACCGCCAATCACATTGCCAGTGTCAACGCTGCCCCGGTTTGACCTCATACACCGGAACAAAACCTGCCGGCGGCAGCATCCACTCGGTCGGATATCGTCTCAGCAATTCGGCATCGACCAACTCGACCTCCGGGCCGATGTGGGACTCCAGTGCCAAACCTTCGAGTGCGCGCAGGGCCTGGCGCACGGCCATGCGCCCCTGCAGAACCGGAAAGTCCGTGACCGACACCAGAATTCGGCCGCGCAACAGGCCGCTGTAGACGCCTGGCGTGACATAGGACGACACGATCGCCACATGGTTTTCGAGACCGCGTCTGCGCAATTCGGCGATCGCAACTTCGGCCATGGGTGCATTGCCCACGAGGTAGTCGATCTCAGGGTGTGCATCAAGCACCTCTTCGACCAGCCGTCGCTGTATGGCGCGCCCGGTATCGCCACTACTCACCGCCACGATGCGCACGGCGCTGCGCGCGATTCCCTCGCGAAAACCGCGATCAATGAAGCTGACCCAGCCCGCGTCCTGCGGCCCGGGCAACCAGGCAATTTCCACTGGTGCCGAGCCTGCGGGATGGCGCTCGGCAAGCCAGCGACCGACCTTCCACCCAAGCTGATACCAAGGCACACCGACCTTACCACTGACCACCCCGGAATCGATGTCATTGACCAGCGCAAGCACCGGTCGGCGCGCAACGTAGGGGCCGAGCAGATCATTCAGGCCGGCAAAGCTCACGGTGCCAACCAGCAAGGCGTCGGTCGCTTCATCCGCAATGCAGCTTGCAACGCGCTCGCGCTGGTCATCGAGGTGCTCGTATCCCGCGGCCTCGAGCACGCGCAGTCCAATCCCCAGCGCACGCGCTTCTTCCACCATGCCGAAGTTAACCGCCAGCCAATAGCTGTCCTTCAGATGAGGGTAGACGGTGCACAGTCTCCACGGCCACGAGGCGGTGATCCGGGTCAGGGTCAGAGGCGGGCTCCCGGCAAGCACTGGCGCTTGCTGGTCCCCCGCCCAGCGTTCGATCGGCCATTCGGCTGGTGCTCCGGCCCCGGGTCCGGCCCAGGCCGGCGTCAGGTAAAAGCCCGGCAATCCAGCAAGGACGCCGCTGAACAACAGAATGCGCAATGCCCTCGCGGCACCGCGTCGGTAAGATGAACCCCTGAACCTTCTTTTCACCGTATGCAGCACACCGACGCGGAAACGACCTGAATATGGATGCCCCATCTTACGCGAAAGCCCCTGGCGGGCGTCGCTTTGGTCTGCGCGAGCGGCTCCTGCTCGGCCTGCTGCTGGGCGCCCTGGGCACGGTGATGGTGGCGGTTGTGGGCTGGATCAGTTTTCAGCGCGTCGTCGATAGTCAACAAGACATCATCCGCCACACCCTGCCGACAGCCGACGCACTGCATGACGCAGTGCGCGGCAATGCGCGCCTGGCGGCACAGGCTCCGCGCCTCGCACGCGCCGATTCGATGGCCGAGCTTGAGCAATTGCGCGCGCTGGTAAACCAGGACTTGCCGCTGATCCGCGACCGACTCGCTGCACTCGACTCGCCGCAGGTTGAACCCGAACTGCGTGCGCGCCTGCAGGCAACCGGCGACACCTTGTCCCTGCGCCTGGCCACCATGGGCGAGACGGTTGCTGCCCGTCTGCGCTTGCGAGACACGCGCGCGCAGGCCGGACACGCGCTACGCGAGCAAATCGCTGCGCTCAAAGGCCTTGCCCAGATGCAAGCGGACAACGCGATGGCCTTGCTCGTTTCGACCCTCACCACCCTGTTGCAGACCGAGACCTGGGGTCTGTCCCCCACGGTGGTCGATCGCCGTGCCACAGGCGACCGTCTGCTCGACCGAGATCTGGACAGCCTCGAGCGCATGCACGAACTCAGCCTCACGGCACACGGCCTCGGGGCACTGGTCGACCGGCTCGACGAGCTCGACACCCTGGCACGCGTAGAGGCCGCACGCAGCGATTTCGACGCCCAGCTGTCCTTGCTCGCCCGTCGTGTCGACGACATTGCTGCCCCAGGCGGCCGCGTGCAGGGCAGCGCGCTGCACCATGCGCTGGCCACCGCGCTGGCGCCCGGTGGCGCCTTCGCCCTGCGCGCCACCGAACTCGAATTGCGCGTGCGCAGCGATGCGCTGCAGGCCGAGGTGGGCACACTGACGACCGAGCTCGATGCGCTGGCGGGCGAACTCATTCACCGCGGCGGGCGCATTCTCGCTGCGGCTGGCCTGGCGGCCGAGCGCAGCGCCACCACCGGCGTCATTGCCTTCGGCGTGATCGGCGCAGCGCTGCTGATCATCACCGCACTGGTCAGCATCCAGATTCTGCGCCGGCACACCCTCGGGCGTCTGCTGGCGCTGGAGAAAGCCACCCTGGCGCTGGCTGCGGGCAAGCGCGACGTCAGCATCGACACCAGCGGCGACGACGAACTCAGTTCGCTGTCGTTTGCACTTGAGCGGTTTCGCAACGACGCCATCGAACGTGATCGACTGGCCGAGGCGCTGCGCCTGCAACGCGAAGATCTCGAGCATCAGGTGGTGGCACGCACGCTGGAATTGAGTGACAGCAACATCGCCCTGGCGCACGAAACGGCCGAGCACGCTGCCGCCCGCATCGAAGCCGAGAAGGCCGACCGGGCAAAAACTGCCTTCCTGGGAACGGTCAGCCACGAACTGCGCACGCCCATGGCAGGCATCCTGGGGCTGCTTGAATTACTCGAGGACACCAGCACCTTGCCAGCGCAGCAACAGTATGTTGCGCAGATTCGCGCGGCTGCCACCCTGCTGCTCGAGTTGCTTGAAGACATGCTGGATTTCGCGCGCATCGAGGCGGGCGGCGTACAGGTCGAGCGTAGTGCCTTCAGCCTGCGCGAGACGGTTAACAACGTTTTCGCGGTACAGGGCACACGTGCCGCGACACGGGGGCTCGCCCTCGTGGCCGACATTGCCACTGAAGTGTCGGACTCGCTGTTTGGCGACCGGCGCAAGCTCAGCCAGATCCTGCTCAACCTGATCGGGAACGCGATCAAGTTCAGCGATGAGGGCGCGGTAACGGTCGTCATCAAGCCTGGGCAGCAGCCCGGCAAGCTGTGTTTTGCCGTCAAGGATCACGGTATCGGCATCGCTCCGGCACGCCAGCGCGAGATCTTCGAGCCCTTCGTGCAGGTCCGAGACAGCGATCGACATCACGCCGGCACGGGCCTTGGACTGGCGGTGTGCAAGCGCCTGGTCGAGGCCATGGGGGGCGAGATTGGTGTCCGCAGTGCGCTCGGGCAAGGCACCACGGTGAGCTTCGAACTTGAGTTCGAGCAGGGCCAGCCGCCTGCACTGCCATCCGCGGACGAAAGGGCCAAACGCCTGATTTCCAGCCACACCATCCTGGTTGTGGAGGACGACGACGTCAATCGCCTGGTGATCGAACGCTTCCTGAGCACACTGGGGCAGCATGCCGTGTGTGCAGGCAACATCCAGTCAGCGCTCGACACGATGGCCGAGCAGGACGTGGAGCTGGCCCTTGTCGACATGAACCTGCCCGACGGGGATGGCCGCGAACTGCTCACACGCCTGCGCGGCCTGCCACACGGCGGGCAGATTCCGGCAGTGCTCATGTCGGCCCATGTGCCGGCAAGCGAGGTACAGTTCCTGCTTGATTCCGGCTTCTCGGCCTTCCTCTCCAAACCCTTCACCCGCGCGCAACTCGAAGCTTTGCTGGTGCGCGAGCTGGAAAGCGACAAGCCGGCGGCGACAGAAGCACGACACGGCCCGGATGCCGCTCGCCCGAGCGGAGATCAGCCGCTGCTCAACGGCGAGCCCGACGCTGCGGAATGGGTCAACGCGCGCTTCCTTCAGGCGGAACAGGAAGCGCTGGGAGAAGCCGTGCTGGCGCAAATCGCCAGCGTATTCCTGGCCCAGGGTCAGTCACTCGTCGCGGACCTGCGCGCTGCGGCGCAAGCCCGTGAGCCGGGCGAGTGCAAGAAGCACGCGCACAAACTGCGTGGCGCCGCGTCCAATGTCGGGCTGGCTCGGCTTGCACAGGTGGCCGGGGCGCTCGAGGATGACATCCTCGCGGGCCTGCCCGGTGAATCACTGCCGCAGCGGGCACAGGTACTCGAGCAGGCCTATCTGCGCAGCGCGAGCGAGCTTGAACGGGCCATCGGTCGTCAGGCCGACATCCAGCCCTGAGCCCGGTCAGTCACCCCTGCTCGCGACATCGACCGCAAGGCGATAGCCCTCGCCACGGACGGTCATGATCAGCGACTCGGCCTTCTCGCCGGTGTCGATCTTGGCGCGCAAACGGCGCACCAGCACATCGATGGTGCGGTCCTGCGGATCCCAGTCCCGGCCGCTGACAGCGCGAGACAAGCGGTCACGGCTCATGACCTCGCCCGGGTAGCGAACCAGCAAGGCCAGCACCTCGAACTCGCCACGCGTCAACGCAAGCTCGCGCCCATTGTCATCGCACAGCCGGCGCTTGGGCAGGTTCAAAGTCCAGCTAGCAAAGCCCAGCGCCTCGTCGCGCTCCATCCTGTTCTCTCCGCTGCGACGCAGCAGGCTTTTAACCCGCGCGAGCAGTTCGCGCGGATTGAAGGGCTTGGTGACGTAGTCGTCGGCGCCGACCTCGAGGCCGACGATCTTGTCGATGTCGTCGTTTCGACTCGTGACCAGAATGATGCCGATGGATGCATTGCGCGCCCGCAGATCACGCGCCAGGGAAAGGCCATCCTGCCCGGGCAGGTTGATATCCAGCAGAACCAGGTCGACCGGATGGGCAGCCAGCGTTTGCCAGAACACTTCGCCATCACCCGCCAGCAGGACGCGATAGCCCTCTTGCGTGAAGTAAGCGCTTAGCCGAGCCTGGGTGACGAGGTCGTCATCGACAACCACGAGCGTGGGCGCGCGCGCATCGCGTGCTGACTGCATGTTTGTGCCTTTTTAGCCTTGGCCGGCGATTTTACCCATGTTCACCACAAGCGCGGGTCGGGCCGGTAGTCGACGCGCCGCGTCCGCAGCCTTTTCGCGTCGGGGTGCGCAGGGTTCAGAAGGTAGTTCCAGCCCACGGCAACCACGACTGAGGGCACCCGCAGCAGCAGTGACTCGCCTGCGGCCAGCCAGACATCGCCGATGGCCTGCGTTGCGGTGTGCCCGACCGACCAGTCGATGTTGTCCGCGCCCCACTCTTCAGGCACATCCACCGGCGCCGCGGCGCTGAGCTGCGTGGCTGCCAGCGTCACTTCGACCGCCACCATGCCCAACGGCGGTCGGTGCGGAGAGTGAACGCGCTTTTCGAGTTGTGCGAGCGCCAGACTGTCGGCGAGATAGATGACCGCCGAACCGACGCTGTTCCAGCGTCCGCCCACCACCGCGGCCCCACTTCCGGCGCGAGCAAAGTCGTCCGCTGCGCACAACAGCGCACCGGTGTCGAGATCGACCCAATCCTGTGCCAGTCGCCATAGGCTGGCCATCAGGCCGCGGTGCCAGCCACGATGCGGCGCAGCGCGTTGGTGACCGCCTGATGGCCGGGTGTCGTCGCCAGCAATTCGATCGGGACTGCGCCGCCAAGCACTGGGACCGGTGCCGCCAGCCATTCGCGCGCGGCGTCTTCATCGCCGAACACGCGAGTCGCCGCGCGCTCGACATCGATGAGCCGCGCAACACGATCGGAGTCGTCCTGCGACAAGGGTTTGCCTTCGCGCACACGGCGGTCATAAGTGGCCGTCGCGACACCGAGCAAGTTTGCAAGACTACGGCCGCTGCGGCCAAAGCGATGGGCGAAGACATCCAGCGACCCCGTCTCGAAGCCTTCGCGCACCATGTGGTCGCGCTCGAGGGCGGAGGCGGCGTGCAAATAGTGTTCGACACTGGCGCCCCCTGTCGATGGGTGTGCTCCGGACAGTGAATAGGCGACGCCCGGCTCGCGCAAGGCACGGGAGGGTTTCATGCCCTTATCCTCACTCATTTGATCGTTTTTTAAAAATCAATTGCACGCCTTTAAGGGTGTTCTGTCAAGCGCCCAGTCAAGGTCACACTGACAACTTCACATCGGCCGCTTCGACCATCCGCCTCGCCCCCCACCACTCCCGTAAAACGCTTCATATCTTGCGCGTGCTAGACTCGCCCGCTCCCAAACCCTTGATACCGATGCAGATCCAGCTCCTGATTCCGGGCCTGTTATGGCCCACCGCAACGCTGATTGGCCCGGCCTCCGGGCTCTCTCTCGACGGGTTGGCAACACTGCTCGGGCGCGGCACCCGCCAAGTGCGCGAGTTCGAGCCTTACGACCGCCAGCTTGCGCGCCTGTTCGGACTGGACGACGCCAACCTGCCGTTGGCAACACTGCGCCGCATGGGCGAATCAAACGCCGCGCCAGCCGACCCCGGCAGTCACTGGCTGTGTGCCGACCCGGTCAATCTGTCCTTCGCGCGCGAGCACTTGCTGCTGCACCCCTTCCCCGACGACGACCTCAGCCTCGAAGAAGCCGGCACCCTGATCGCCGCGCTGAACGAGCTCTTCAGCGATCTCGGTCACTTCGAGGCATGCACGCCTACGCGGTGGTATCTGCGGCTCAAGCAGCCCACACAAGTCACGCTTTATCCGTTGGACGACGTGATCGGCCGGCCGATCAAGCACTTTCTGCCCGAAGGCGAGGACGCGCGCCTTTGGCAGCGCACCATGAACGAGGCCCAGATCGTGCTGCACAATCATGCCGCCAGCCGTGCTCGCGAAGCAGACGGCCTGCGCCCGGTAAATAGCCTTTGGCTGTGGGGCGCTGGCGCGCTCACCCAGCGCCCGACGGCACCGGCACAGGCAGTACAGGCCCGCGACCCGCTCAGCATCGGTCTCGCACGCGCCGCCGGCGTGCCGACCCATGCTCCCGATATCGCCCATGCCCTGCGTCAGGACAGCTTCGTCGTGCTCGACATCTTGCTCAAGCCCGCCCAGCAACTCGACCTGGAAACATGGCGACGTGGCCTGGAAGCACTGGAACACGACTGGTTCGCCCCGCTGGCGGACGCGGTACAGCGCGGCCAGCTGAACAGTCTGCAACTCTGCGCCCCAAGCGACCGTGGCACACTTGAGGTCGAACTGCGCAGCCGCGAGCGCTGGAAATTCTGGCGCAAGCCCTACGCTTTCGACGCACTGCTCAAGTCCATCTCGCCCGCCCCCATGACGCCCCCCGCAGCCCCCCCGCACGCCCCCGTGCCGACCGACCGCTAACCCGACAACCGCTCTCCCGACAACTGATGACCCGAATCCAGTCCCGCGCCATCTCGCAGCAAGCACTCAAGCGCCTGTCCGATGCCGGCCTGCATCCGCTGCTCGCGCGCCTCTATGCTGCACGCGGCATCAATCGCGCCGACGAACTCGACACCAGTCTGAAGAACCTGTTACCGCCCGAGGCGCTCACCGGCACGCGAGAAGCCGCGCAGTTACTGGCCGATGCCATCGAGGCCGGCGCACGCCTGGTCATCGTCGCCGACTACGATTGCGACGGCGCCACCGCCTGCGCCGTAGGCATGCGTGCGCTGCGCGCCTTCGGTGCCGACGTGCACTACCTGGTGCCGGACCGCATCACCCTCGGCTACGGTCTCACGCCAGCCATGGTGGAGATCGCCGCACGGCTCGAGCCCGACGTACTCATCACCGTCGATAACGGTATCGCCAGCGTCGAAGGCATCGCCGCGGCGCGCGCCCACGGCATGGCAACAATCATCACCGACCACCACATGCCCGGCGACGTGCTGCCCGAGGCGGACGTCATCGTGAACCCCAACCAACCCGGCTGCGATTTCCCCAGCAAGGCGCTGGCCGGTGTCGGCGCGATGTTCTACACCATGCTCGCGCTGCGCACCGAACTGCGCGAGCGTGGCGCGTTCGCCAGCATCAAGGAACCCAATCTCGCCGATCTCCTTGATCTCGTCGCCTTGGGCACCGTCGCTGACGTGGTCAAGCTCGATCGCAACAACCGCATCCTGGTCGCCCAGGGCCTCGCCCGCATGCGTGGCGGCCGCATACAGCCCGGCATTCGTGCGTTATTCGCGCTTGCCGGCCGCGAACCGGCGCGCGCCAGCACGACCGACCTGGGTTTCATGATCGGCCCACGCCTGAACGCTGCTGGCCGGCTATCGGACATGAGCCTGGGCATCGAATGCCTGATCACCGACGATGCCGGGCGTGCCATGCAGATCGCACAGGAGCTCGACAAGCTCAATCGCGAACGCCGCAGCATCGAGGCCGACATGCAGGAAGAGGCCTTGAACCGGCTCGCCGGTTTCGATGCCGGCAGCCGCGCCACCGTGGCCTTGTTCGAGCCCGACTGGCATCAGGGCGTGATCGGCATCGTCGCCGGCCGCATCAAGGAAAGACTGCACCGCCCGACGATCGCCTTCGCACGCGCGAACGACGGTGAATTGAAAGGCTCAGGGCGCTCGATCCCCGGCCTACACCTGCGTGATGCTCTCGACCTCGTCACCAAGCGCCACCCCGATCTGATCGTGCGCTTCGGCGGCCACGCCATGGCAGCCGGCCTCACCATCCGCGAATCCGAACTGCGCCGATTCGACGACGCTTTCGAGGGCATCGTCAGCGAGTTGCTGGAGCCAGCGCAACTGGAGCATCGGATCGAGACCGACGGCAATCTGGAGTCGGGCTACTTCGCTCTGGACGCGGTGCGCTTGCTGGACAACGAGATCTGGGGCCAGGGCTTTCCCGCGCCGCTCTTCGACGACGTATTCCGCGTCGAGCGCCAGCGCATACTCAAGGACAAGCACCTCAAGCTGGAACTGTCACGCGGCAGCGCGCGCTACGAAGCCATCCAGTTCAACCACGCCGACGCGGCCGCCGCACAGATCCACGCTGCCTACCGCTTGAGCGTGAATGAATACAACGGCGTGTCGAGCGTGCAGTTGATGCTCGAGCACTTCGAGGCGGCTTGAGATCGCGACTTACGCCGCTTGCTACCGCTCCGGCGTCACGGCCGCATCGTCAAGAAACAGTTCGTCCTCGCGCACGAAGCCCAGCAGCAGGCTGGCCAGAGCCGGATAGAAATCGAACTGTGGTTCAAGCTCCTGGCAGCGCTGGACGAAAGCAGCCAGCCAGCCGAGCACTCCCCCACGCAGGAAGCTCAACTGCCCAAGCGCAGCCGCGGCGAACTCCGTGCTATCGACGCCCTGCTCCGCATCCTGTTCGGCGAGCTTAGCCATCAGCGCAAGATACACCGCGAGATGGTCGGCCGGCTCACGAAACTCCGCCTGGATGGCGAGGCCGGACTCGGCCAGAAAGGCGCGCATTCGCTCTTCTGCCGCACCGTATAGCACGCTGCCCGTGGCCTCGCCTTCATAGGCGGAGGCGTAAGGCAGGGCGCCGGTTTTGGCATCAAGCAGAAACAGCTGGGCAAAGTCGGCCGCCAGTTCGAGACGAGCAAGCGGCGTTGCGCGCAGCGCATCGATCGACTTCCGCAGGCGCGCCACTTCGCGCTCCAGCCCCAGATCGGCGAGTCCTGCGTAAAGCGGCAGATAGGCCTCTCCGAAGTAGCCTTCAAGCGTCACCTCGGAGACTTCCTGGGCGTACAGCGTGGCAAACCAGCCGTAAAGCTGTGCCCGTTGCCGGTTTGCCAGACGCCATTGCACCGCCCCGAGACCGATTTGTTCCGCAGCGCTCATGACGAGGCTACCTTCCGGCCTTCGTGATCAACTTCGGTCGGCCCGCCGAACGCCGTGACTGCTGGCACCGCACCGACGAACTTCTCGATCTGCACCAGGCAGGTATTGGCGCTGGTCGCCTGGGCCAGGCTGGAGGTGCCGATATCCAGCGTCAGCGTGTTAGGGTCGCCGTAGGTATCGAGCGCGCCGATCTCGGGTCCGGTCGGGCCGTACCAGGCGCCCTCCTGGATACGCACGACGCCGGACGGGAAGTTGTCCGAAACGTGGGCGCCGGCCAGGAGCTGACCACGATCGTTGAACACCCGCACCAGATCACCATGCTTGATGCCGCGTGCGGCAGCGTCCTGCGGGCCGATGAACACGGGTTCGCGGCCCTGGATGGCGTAGGTCGAACGCAGCGGTTCGGACTCGCACAGTTGGGAGTGCAGGCGCTTGTCGGGGTGTACCGACTGCAGCCAAAGGGGGTGGCGGTCCGAACCGGGACCACCATGCGAGCGTTCGGCCTTTTCCATCCACACTGGGTGACCCTTGCAGTCGGCGTAACCATAGCGTTCGATCTTGCGGCTGAAGATCTCGATGAAGCCCGACGGGGTGCCCAGCGCATGAAGTTCAGCATCGTCGCGGAAATCCGCATGCCGCACCCAGGGCGCGCCTTCCGGGAAGAGCACGTAACCCTTCTTCCAGAACTCGGCAAACGGCGGCATGACGATGTCCTTGAGACCGTTTTCCTTGCGGCAGTCTTCGTACAGTTTTTCGACCCACTGCATCTCGTCCATGCCGCGGCTGTATTCGGCGTCGCGGTCGAAGCGACGGCACAAAGCGCGGAAGATCTCGAAGTCGGGCCGCGAGTGGAATAGCGGATCGATCAGCTTTTGCATCGCGATCACGCCACGGTTGCTGTACGAACCGTAAGCATCGATGTCGTTGCGTTCGTAGGGCGTGCACGCGGGCAGCACGATGTCGGCAAAGCGGCAGGTGGCCGTCCAGTTGTAGTCGATCGCCACCACCGTCTCGAGCTTCTGCCAGGCTTCCTTCATGCGGTTGCGCTGCGGCTGGCGGTGCCACTGGTTGCAGCCGCTGAAAATAGCCATCTTGTAAGGCGGCAGCTTGACCTTGGCGCCGTTGAAGTCGATCTCCTTGCCCGGCTCGAGCAAGGCATCGATGACCCGCGCGATCGGCATGACCGAGCTGTAGCCGTTGAAGTCAGTGTTGTCGTGCTTGGGCTTGCGCCCGGCATCGACGTTGAGCGGAAACGCGCCCGGCATCGCCGCGCCCGACGACGACACGCCCACCGAGCTGTAGTGGTGGGCATAGCTGATGCCGCCACCGGGCAGGCCGATCTGGCCGAGCATCGCCGCCAGCACCGCGCCCATCCAGTACGGCTGCTCGCCGTGCTGCTGGCGCTGAACAGCCCAGCCAAAGATGAGCTGCGTGCGATGCTTGGCCATCAGGCGTGCGATTTCACGAATGCGCTCGGCCGGGATACCGCAGATCGGTGCCGCCCACTCCGGTGTTTTCTCGATCTGATCTTCGATCTTGCCTTCGAGGTAGGGCAGGAAGCGGTCGAAGCCGAGCGTATAGCTGTCGAGGAAGGCCTTGTCGTACAGCCCTTCCTTGACCAGGGTGTGCGCGATCGCCAGCATCAGCGGCACGTCGGTCATCGGATTCACGTACTGGTGTTCGGCGCCCAGATAATTGAGCGTCTTGCTCTTGACCGGATCAAGGCAGATCACCTGCACCGATTTGTCGGCGACCTTCTGCTTGAGCTGCTCAAAATACGCATAGGACTCATGGGTTTCGGTATTCCAGCCCACTTGCAGATTCTTGATCGGGTCGTTGGCCCAGAACACGATGAGTTTGCTTTCGCGCAGGATCACCTCCCACGACGTGCCCTGCGAATACACCTCGGTCGAGCCCAGCACATAGGGCAGAATGGTCTGCCCGGCGCCGGTCGAGTAGTCACCTGCCGTACCCACGCTGCGTCCATGCATGCCGATGCCACGCACCATGTGATTGCCGCAGCTATGCATCTGACCCACCGAGCGCCAGCCCACCCCGCCGGTGTGCAGCGCCCACGGCCCATGATCCTTCTGGATGCGCTCGAGTTCCTCGTAAAACATGTCCAGCGCTTCGTCCCAGCTCACCCGCACGAAACGGTTGTCGCCGCGCTGGCTGGTGTCGCTGAGATGACGCTTGCGGTACCAGTCCAGCCGCACCATCGGATAACGCACGCGGGACGAGCTGTAGATCAGGCCGGCAATGCCGGTGATCATCTCCGTCGGGTGCTTGTCGTGCTCGAACGGGCGGACATCCACGACCCGGTCACCAACCACCTTGGCGCGGATCGCACCGAAGTGCGAACCGGTAATCCTCCAGGTCGTGATGTCGTCAGAGACGCCTGCCGCCTTATCCGCTGCGAACGCGGAACGGGCCGTGAGTAATCCGGGGGCGAGCAGCGAACTGCCCGACATCACCGCCATTGCCTTCAGGAAACCTCGCCGAGAATAGTTCATGTTGTTCACCCCTGATCAAGGACGAGCCGTCTGCAGCGCGCTTTCGGGAGACCCGGCGCCATGCTGCGTCGTGCTGAAATCGGAAGAATGCGTTTGCAGGTACTTGAGCACCACCCGTGCCGTGTCCTGATCCATGCTTGTGAAGCCGACCATGCCGCCAAACAGTCCTGGCCAGGTATTGGTATCGAAGTGCGCCTCCTCAGGCTGACGGTGGCAAACGCTGCAGCTGGTGCTGTAGCTGGCGCGGGCGATCGTCCAGATCGGTTCGACGCTGTCGATCAGGCTGCCCTTGCGCATCCACGCCGTGGCCTTCACCTGCTGCCACTCGAGGCCGGTCATCGTGTCTTCCTTGCTGTCGAGCACATTGACGAAGCTGGTGTCCTGAGCCACTTCCTTGTTCAGGATCGCGCTGGTGATGTTGAGCCCGAAGCTACCGTACCAGACCCGGCCGTAACCCTTGTTCTTGCGCCACAAGGCCAGTTCGACACGCTGCGCGTCACCCTTGGTCTCGAGCACCTTGACCTGGGTCGCCACTTCGACCGAACCGATGCGCTGGGTCAGCCCTTCGTCGGCATAGAGATCCTGCGGCACGACCAGGTAGTAGTCATTGCCTGCACTGACGCCCTGCCCGGCCGCTGAAGAAACCAGCGTATCGAAGGCGGGATTGCGCGCGCCCTTCATCTCGGGCAACTGGTGAGCCACGCCCTTGTGGCAGTCCACACAGCTTTGATTGCGCGACGCGGCGTTACGCATGGCCACCTGAGAAGTGGGCCGCATCTTGTCGAAGTTCATGTCCTTGTAGTCATGGCAGGCGCGGCATTCCTTTGAGCCGTTGGCTGAAAAACGCGCCCACTCGCGCTGCGCCAGCACGATACGGTGTTCCTTGAACTTTTCGCGGGTGCCGATGGTGCCGACCAGATGCCCCCACACTTCACGGCTGGCCTGCATCTTGCGCGCAACCTTGTCGGTGAAGTTGTGCGGCACGTGACAGTCCGGACACCGCGCACGGACACCGGTCCGGTTGTTCCAGTGCACGGTCTTTTGCAGCTCGGGCAGCAGGTTGTCGTGCATCGTGTGGCAACTGATGCAGAACTCTTCCTTGTTCGTCGCCTCCATGGCCGTATTGAAACCCTGCCAGGAGATCACGCCGGCAATGAAGCCACCGGTGACGAGCACCCCAAGCCCGATCCGAACCGAGGGTCGGAGGAAAAGGTCACCGATGAATCTGAATAGCTTTCTCATGGTATTGCTCCAGCGTGTTGTCCGGCGTGGCGGACGCTGCATTCAAGATGACTAAGGACTTCGCCTGCGCAAGAATCAGGACGGCGGTCCGAAAACCGCCATTTGCAAAAACCAGACGACGAATCCGTAGGTAACGATTGCACCCACCATCGCCACCGGCAATCCAACGAAGGCCAGCAAGAGAAAGGCGCGCCAGTCGTTCCTGCTTCCGCCCTTGGTGTCGGCTGCCATGACCGAAGCCGCACTTTGTTGAGTTTTCATTTCTGAGTCTCCGCATTCGAAGGATCGCGAAGGATCGCGAAGTTTCACCTGGCATTACCGGCATCCTGCTCCAACCCTTGCGCCTGGGTCAGGAGCGATCGCCCCGCCGCCTTAATAACCTTACTTGCATCATAGGCCTTCACCGTTAACCCCGAGGCCTGTTTGGTTAATGCGAGCAACGCCTCTGCTAACGCCATTAACAAAACCAGCGCCCAAGGTCGGGCGTGCATCCCGGCACCTTGCCCGGGGCGAAGCACCGGGCTGGAACGCATACAATACGAGCACACCCGCAGCGTGCGGTTGCCTGGCCTGCCGCTCACCGCCGCTCGCCCCCACTTGCAGTGATCTGCCGGCAGGCTGCGGGCATTGTCTTTTGCGAAAGCGCGACCGATCCCCACCGGAGCACGGCATGACTCGACTACGCTGGCTAATCATCGACCTCGCTCGGCGCCTGTGGGTGCGATCCACCCTGTTTGCCTTGGCCGGCATCGTCAGCGCAGTCGCCGGCATCGTGCTGGAGCGCTGGATTCCAGCGACGTGGTCGGTGCGCATCGGTGCCGAATCGATCGGCAACGTGTTGCAGATCATGGCCTCGAGCATGCTTGCGGTCGCCACGTTTTCGCTCGCGACGATGGTGTCGGCCTATGCCGGTGCATCGACCGCCACCACGCCACGCGTAACCGAACTCCTCATCCGCGACAGCAGTGCGCAAAACGCCCTCGCCACCTTCATCGGCAGCTTCCTCTTCAGCCTGGTGGGCATCCTGGCGCTGAATGCGGGGGTGTATGGCGAGGGCGGGCGGATCGTGCTGATGTTGAGCACGATTGCCGTCATCGTCGTCATTGTCCTCACCCTGCTGCGCTGGATCGACCTGCTGGCAGGCTTCGGACGTGTCGGCGACGCCATCGAACGGGTCGAACACGTCGCCTCAAAGAGCCTGCGCGAGCTATGGCAAAAGCCCTGTTTCGGCGCGCGCATGCGCATCGACCCACCCCCGTACGACGGCAGGGTGAGCAGCGACCACATCGGCTATGTGCAGCACATCGACCTGGCTGCGCTGGAACGGCTGGCTGCCGAGGCCGCGGGCGAAGTGCACGTCGCAGTCATGCCGGGCAATTTCGTCGATAAAACGTCAGCGCTGGCATGGCTCAGTTTTGCGCCGGACGAGGAGGCCCTGCACTGTGTGCGTGGCGCGTTCGATATCGGCGCCGAGCGCTCATTCGACCAAGACCCGCGCTTCGGCGTGGTGGTGCTGGCTGAGATCGCGATCAAGGCGCTCTCCCCCGGCATCAACGACGCCGGCACCGCCATCGCAACCCTGTCGGCCCTGACGCGCGTGCTCGCCATCCTGGCCGAGCCCCGCGAGGAAGACAGCACAATCGACTATCCACACGTGTTCGTGCCGCCCGTTGCAGTCGATGATCTGTTTGAAGACGCCTTCTCACCCATTTCAGAGTCGGGCGCTGCAATCCTTGCCGTCGGTATTCGCCTGCAGAAAACCCTGCAAACGATGCACAGGCTGGGGCATCCAGCTTTCAGAGCGGCCGCGCGGAAACAGTCACAGCTGGCTTTGAAACGCGCCCGTCTAGCACTGCCGCTGCATGAGGACGCCGAGCGCCTGAAGGCACTGTCGCTGCTGGATTGATGCGCGCTGCGCGGTAAAATCTCGTTCTGTGAGCTGTTGTAACTCAGCTTTCACCCTTTCACGCCAAGGCCAAGCCATGAAAACCCTGCCTGCTATCGTGCTCCTGTTCGTGTCGCTCACCGCCGTTGCGCAAGGGGTCCCCAAGGGCGACTGCGCCACCCCGGAGCCTCGCCACGACCTCAGCGGCTGCGACTTTTCGGGCCGCGATCTATCGGGGCGGGATTTCTCTGGCGCCGTGCTCGAAAACGCACGTTTCAAGGACACGCAGCTCAAGGGCACGCGCTTTGACAAGGCGATGGCCAAATGGGCCAACTTCACGGGCGCCCAACTGCAGGGCGCCAACTTCGCTGGCACCAACCTGTTTCACGCCACCTTTGACCGTGCCGACCTCAGCGATGCAAACCTGCAGGGGGCAAACCTGTTCGGCGCCATCCTGATCGACACCCGCGCCCCACGCGCGGATCTCAGCGGCGCCTTCATGAAGGACACGCACATGCCTGGGGCCGATCTTAGGGGTGCCAGTCTGCGCAAAATCTATGGGCTGCGTTTCATCCTGGATGGCTCGCGCCTCAACGGCGCCGACCTGTCGGACGCCGATCTCACCGGGGCAAACCTGGAGGCGGTGGACTTCAGCGCCGCGAAGATGCGCAAGACACGCCTGTCCGGCGCGGTGCTACCCGAAGCGGTATTCCACGACGCCGACCTCACCGACGCCGACTTCAGCAACGCCGACCTGACCGACAGCGACTTCAGCGGCGCGCGCAACATGCCGGCGCAGTTGCAGGAGCAACTGGGCAAGTAAGACGGGACACGCGAATGTGCCGACGATCGGCACGCTCGCCACAGATCAGCGCGCAACCTGCTCCGCCACCCGCTCGCACAGCGCAAGCAAGGCTTCGTGATCGGCCAGCCCTTCGATCAAGCGCGGCGGAATGCCCTTCAGGCCGACCTGCGCACCGGCAAGCGCGCCGGTCAGCAACGCCCGCGCGAGGTTCTGTCCACCCCCATTCACCGCATGCAGCACCGCCGACTCGAAGTCGTCGGCGAAGCGCGCGGCAAGGTAATAGGCGGGCTGAAACTGGTGATACACCGCGCACGGCATGCCATACACCAGCGACACCTTCCATGCGGGCTCGATGCGGATGTCCGGATCGTGGGCCGCGCGGGCGATGGACGACGCTGTCAGCAACGCATCGGGCGACGGGAAATTGCCGGCACGCGGCGCCTCCTCCGCGCCTGGCCGGGGCGCCTGCAAATTACCGGATGTCACACGGTGAAAAGGCAGCGCGCCGGATGCGACGCGGGCCATGAGCTTGCCCGAAATCGCAGCGTCCAGTGCATGACCTTCGACCAGCATTCCGAGCGCCGCCCCAAAAGCCACCGTCATCGCCACCACCGTGCCATCGGTCTGCGTCAGCGTGGTGTTGCGGGTTACGGCGGAAGCCAGCGCTGCGGGGTCAAGCGCGTAGCGCACTGCGATCGCCAGCGTACGCTCGGCCGCCTCGGTGGTGTCGGCATTGCCGCCGACCTGCCCCCATTCCAGTCCCTGCCCGATACGCTTGCGCCAGGCCTCGCGGATCGACTGGCTGGTGTAGCCGCCCGGCCCCTGCATTGGCCTGCCATCAATCAGCGGGAAAAAGTCCTCATCCATGCGACGGCAGAAGTCGGCCTCGTCATAGCCATTGCATGCCGCCAGGGACTCCAGCGTCAGGCGCAGCAGTACGCCGGCCTGCGACGACTGTCCGGCCTGCATGCCAGCGTGGTAGTGATCGGGCCGCGGTGCGGTGTAGTCCGAAATCCACTCGCCGTAGCGTGCGCG
The DNA here is from genome assembly GCA_035433105.1 of Thauera sp. Classification (GTDB taxonomy): domain Bacteria; phylum Pseudomonadota; class Gammaproteobacteria; order Burkholderiales; family Rhodocyclaceae; genus Thauera. Next base: position 16,541 of record DAORUJ010000003.1, on the reverse strand, counting down.
CAGTTCGTCGAGGTCGTAGTACCAGTGCGGGCCGAGGGCGAGCGCGTCGCCGATGAAAGCGCCCATCAGTGCCCCGCGCACGCGGTCGGCAAGGGCGCACTGCTTGTCTTGACTCATGTACGCCTCCAGATCGTCAGTTCGGACAGGGTGTGCTGGTGCTTGCGCCGAGTCTCACGGATCACGAAGGGCACGGCCTGCGGCCCCTGCACCAGTTCGTATTCGGCGCTCAGCAGGTCTTTCAGGCCGTCGAGCGTGGTGTAGGACTCGCCGTCCTTCTTGAAGCCACCAACCCATTCCTCACGCTTGGTGTGTTCTTCCAGCCAGGTGTAGGGCGACGCAAGCAGCAGCAGCCCGCCCGGATTGAGCCGGCGACCGACGTCGGCAAGGAAGCGGCGCGGACTGTAGAGGCGATCGATCAGGTTGGCGGCAAGGATGAGATCGAAGCCGACGAACACGTCCTTGAGGTTGCAGGCATCGCCCTGCCAGAACTCGACGCGCGCGGCGGTCTCGGCGAGGCCGAGCGCATCCAGACGGCGCTCGTGATAGCTCACCAGATCACCCTCGTCCGCCAGGGTGTAGCGCAACACGCCGGTTTCCGCGAGCTTGGCGCCCGCCTGGATGAAGCGTGCCGAGAAATCGATGCCCACCACGCGTTCGAAGGCGCGCGCCAGTTCGAAGCTCGCTCGTCCGGTGGCGCAACCAAGATCGAGGGCGCGCCTGAATTGACCATTGCCCAGCCGGCGATGGGCGTCAATGCCGATTTCGGCAAGCGCCTGCGGAAAATTCGGTACGCCGAAAACCTCATCGCCGTAATGAAACTCGGCGTACTGGGAAAGCAGCGCGTCGGTCTCGTAGGTGGAGGCCGGGTTGGTCACCGGCACATCGCTGACGATGTAGCGAAAGCCTGCATGCTGAAAGAAATGACGTCGGAATGCATAACGCGAAGCATGGCGCGACGCGTTACCGGCCGAGATCCAGCTGCCGCCCTTGATGATGTTGTGACGGTCATCGAAGGTCGGCGTGGTGAAGTCGTCATAGATCGGATGCACGTCGAAGCCGTCGAACGGATAGGTCGGCGTCTCACACCACTGCCACACGTTACCGACCACATCAAACAGGTCGCCATGGGCGAATTGCGTCACCGGGCAGCTTGATGCGCCGTGGTCGAGGTGCAGGTTGGCGCTGGCCACTGCGTCCGGCGGCACGTCACCCAGGCCAGCGTGATCGTAGAGCCGGTTCCACTCGTCCTCGGTCGGCAGACGCACCGGCAAGCCGGTCGCGCGCGCCTTCCAGCGGCAAAATGCCTGCGCCTCCAGGCAATTGACCTCGACCGGCCAGTCCCAGCGCATCGCCACTTCCTCGCTCAGCAGGCGCAGACGCCAGCCGTTGGCTGCGCTGACCCAGAAGCTCGGGTGTTCGGCGCGGGCGTAGCGCCGCCAGCCCAGACCCTCTTCATCCCACACGGTATCGTCTGCGTAGCCACCTGCATCGACGAAATCGAGGTACTCGCGGTTCGTCACCAGGGTGCGGGCTGCGCGAAAGGCAGGCACCTCGGCCCGATGTTCACCGTACTCGTTGTCCCAGCCATAGATCGGCTCGTCAAAGCTGCGCCCGAGCACCACCTTGCCGGCCGGAATATCAACCAGCGTATTGGGCGGCGGCTCGCCATGCGTCTCGCACGGCCGCCAGGCCGGATGCGGCTGCACGTAGTTCAACGCATGCTGGCGCATCAGCACCGACGAGGTTTCGAGGTGGATGCGCTCGTGCTCGATGCCCATCACCACCGCCCAGAACGGATCCTTCCAGCCGATCGGCAGGCTGAAGGAGGTAGTGCGAATCACGCTGTCGACCACTGCCCGCACCTTGTCGCGGTATTCGGCGACTTCGGCCACGGTCGGCCATGCGTAGCGGGCATCGTCGAGATCGTCCCAGCTCATCTCATCCACGCCCACCGCAAACATCGACTCCAGCCGCGGGTCGATGCGCTGCTCGATCAAGCCGGCGAGCAGGAACTTGTTGATGAAGAAGGTCGCGGTATGGCCGAAGTAGAAGATCAGCGGATGGCGCAGGCTGATCGGCTTCTTGTAATAGGCCTCGTCGCCGCTCAGCACCTCGAACAGCGACTCGTAGCGGTCGAAGGTGGCATGGAAATACTGCAGCAGCTCGCGCCGCTTGGCATCGACATCGTTGCCGTTCAGTAGCGGTGTGCGCGGGAACAGTCCATCTTCTTTTTGGCCATGTTGCAATTGGCTCATCGTGAACATCCTTTCGGTTCACCCGCGAAAAAGGCGCCGATGCAACGCTTGCTGCGCCGCCCGGCGACGGGTTTCAGTGGAAAAGTGTAACGCCTGCAGCAGTCGTTCTGGACGCCCTCAGAAACTGAATCCCGCCACCAAGTTCCCCACCAACATCGGCCGATTGAAAGCGGCCGGCGATGCAATGCGGCGCCTGCACCGGCTACCGGTATAATTTGCGGTTTTCCAGAATCCGCCGGAGCCTCAACCATGGAAGCCGAACGCCAGAACGCCATTGCCGAAAAACTCGCCGACCTCGCCGCACGGGGCCGCGAACTACGGAGGTATCTTTGACTACGATGTGAAAGCATCGAAGCTCGAAGAAGTGAATCGCGCACTGGAAGATCCGGCGGTCTGGAACAATGCCGAGCGCGCCCAGGAACTGGGCAAGGAAAAGCGCCTGCTTGAGGACATCGTGCTCACGGTGCAGGGCATTGCCGCGCAGTCGCGCGACCTGAAAGATCTTTACGATCTGGCCAAAGCCGAGGACGACGACGACACTTTTGAGGCGGTCGAGGCCGATCTTGGAGAACTGGAAGCGGAAGTCGAGAAGCTCGAGTTCCGCCGCATGTTCAGCAACCCGATGGACCCCAACAACTGCTTCATCGAGATCCAGGCCGGTGCCGGCGGCACCGAGGCCCAGGACTGGGCCGGCATGCTGGAACGCATGTACCTGCGCTACGGCGAGAAGAAGGGCTTCACCGTCGAGCTGATGGAAGAAACCGAAGGCGAAGTCGCCGGCGTCAAGAACTGCACGATCAAGCTCAGCGGCGAGTACGCCTACGGCTACCTGCGCAGCGAGACCGGCATCCACCGTCTGGTACGCAAGTCGCCCTTCGACTCGAACGCGCGCCGTCACACCAGCTTCACCTCGGTGTTCGTATATCCGGAAGTCGACGATTCGATCGAGATCGAGATCAACCCGGCCGACCTGCGCATCGACACCTACCGCGCCTCCGGCGCCGGCGGCCAGCACATCAACAAGACCGACTCTGCGGTGCGGATCACACACGAGCCAACCGGCATCGTCGTGCAGTGCCAGAACGATCGTTCGCAGCACAAGAACAAAGCTGAAGCCATGTCGATGATGAAGGCGCGCCTGTACGAAGCCGAACTGCGCAAGCGCCAGTCAGCCCAGCAAAAGCTGGAAGACAGCAAGAGCGACATCGGCTGGGGCCACCAGATCCGCAGCTACGTCCTGGACCAGTCGCGCATCAAGGACCTGCGCACCAACTACGAAGTGGGCAACACTCAGGGGGTGCTGGACGGCGACCTCGACGACTTCATCGCCGCAAGCCTCAAGCAGGGCGTCTGATTGACTTGAATCGACCCGGGTCCCCCAGGCCCACCGGTCTCCATCGCTGGCGCCGACGATGACTGATCCCTTCCTGTCCGACTTCCTCGCTCCTGGCGTGGATGCCGACGAAGTGCCCGAACTGGCGGCGCTCGATGCCGCGCGCCCGCTGCTCGACGCCTTCATCACGCTGTTCCGCGGCACCGAGGCCGAAGTACTGATGCGCCTGCTGGTGCTGCGCGAAATCGGCCGTGAAGCTGACGCGCCGCGCTGGGCGCCCGAAGCGCTGCGCGCACGCTTTACCTATCTGGACCCGGTCAAGTTCGAAACCGTGCTGAAACGCCTGCGCGACAACGCCCTGCTGACCATTGGCGAGGATGGGCGGTACCACCTGTCCGACATCGGCCGTAACGCCGTGGCCGCGATCGCCATGCTGCTGCGCTTCGGCCAGGAGGAGGATGCCGAGCTCGGCTTTCTCACCGCCCAGCTCGCGGGCCTGCAGGCAGTGGGGGGCGTCACGGCGGAGTCGCTCGGCCATCTGCTGTCCAAGCTCAACGACCTGAGCTGGCACTTTGAAGAGGCGATTGCATCGGGCTCGGAGTTTCGCATCCTCGACGCCCGCCGTCGGCTATCGGCCAATGGCCGCTGGCTGGAACGCGGCACCGACATCCTCAACAAGCTGCTGGCCGACCCCGAAGTCGACTTCGACATCGCGCGCGGTGCACAACGCATCGGCCTGGCGCAGTCACGGCTGGCACGGGTGGACGCGTCCTTTCAGCGCGCCCTGAACAAGATCGAATCACAGCGGATCACGCTGGGTGGATCGGGTATCTCCTCATCGGACGTCGCCGCCTGGCTGCGCCGGCTCGACATCGCCGCGCTCGCCGGCATGGCCGACGCCAGTGTGGCGACCGTGCCCAGGCTGCCGCTGCTGGCGGGCGGACATGAACTGCTCGACCGTGCCGAAACCGCGCTCGGAGGCGATCCCAACCGCAGCGCGCTCGATACGACTTTGCCGCCCCCCGACCCCTCCGACATTTCGCCGCTGGGCACGGCGTCCGACAGTGAAGATCTGGCTCTGCTGCAACACTTCACCCACCGCCTCGAAGCCCTGCCCGGCGCGCGGCCGCTGCACGACGTCATCGCCGGTGGCGGTTTCGCGCCGGCCAGCTACCGTCTTTCGCTGCTCGCCCTGCTGGCCGACGGCGAGGGCGCCAGCCCAGTTGACGGCCCGATCGGCAGCTTCATGCGCCTGCCGCTCGAGGTGCATTTCGGCGACGAACTGGTGCCGGTCGGCGAAGATGAAATCGCCGCCATCAGCGCCGGTGAAGTCGCCCCGCGCGTCACCGCCCTCCCCGCCATTCCATAACGGTGTGCTCATGGAACACGAACTGAAGACGCTCACCGCGCGTCTGCTCGCGCAGCGCTGGCTACCGCGCAGCGACCGCATGGTGCGACGCGCGCTGGTCGACGAGACTTTCCGCCTGGAACTCGACCGCCGCCTGGCCGATGTCGGCCTGCAACTGCTCGACAACCCCTATGCCGCGCACGTCGGTGTGGCGCTGCAGGCCGAGATGGCTGAACCCGTATTCGGTGCCGGACGCGAGTATGCCGCCAGCAACCTTGGCCTGACGCGCGACGAGATCGCGCTGCTGGTCGTGATCTGGTCCCTGGTCATCTTGCCCAAGCGCGAACGTCAGGTCAGTCGCCGCGAACGGATCGATGACGGCCAGACCGACCTGTTCGGCGCCGACAAGCCCGTCGCGCACGGTGACCGCGTCTCGGGCAGCCTGGCCGAAAGCTCGCTGGTGGCCGACTTCGGTCCGCGCCTGGGCGGCAAGACCAAAATGATGATCGCGCTGGGCAAGCTTGCCCGCCTGGACTTCATCGAACGCCGCAACGGCGTGATCAGCGAGGGGCCGCTGCTCGATGTCGCGCTCGACTACCGGGTGATGGCCGACCGCATCATCCACGGCACACTGGGCGAAGTGCTGGCGGCTGCCGGCCATGCGCTGCCAGCAGCCGATGCGTTCGAAACGGCCGATGCACTCGATGACTTACCGGCTGAGGAGCCGGAGAGTGCCGACTAGGGGCGCCAAGCTTATGACGCCCCCAAGCGGCCGCTCAGGCATAGCTGTCAGTCATCAGGTTGGAGAACCACTGACGCATCTCGTCCGTGTTGCGCGCGTTCGCCTGTGCTGCTTCGGCGTTGCCTGCGGGAATCGGCTTCATCGACCGGCTCACCGGGTCGTAGGCAAACAGCGTTGTCAGCCATGATGAATCGGTGGCGGTGATCGGCGAATAGCAGGCCGAGCTCGTCACCGGCGCCGGATCGGGCGCAAGGCCGAGGAAGGCGCGCACGATTGCATCGGCACACACCTTGGCCTCCTGGTTGGCGATGTGACCGGCCTTGGGTTGCAGCGTCGCCGCCGAGTCACCGATCACATGGATGCCGGCGACCGCGCTGGACTCGTAACTCAGTTCATCGACCCGCGCCCAGCGGGAGTCGGCGCTGTTGGTGATGCCGCTGGCCGCGAGAATGGCGCCGGCGCGCTGGGCGGGAATCACATTCAGCACGTCCGCCTTCAGCGTTTCGCCCGAAACCGTCTTCACCGTGCCCGCAGCCGCATCGACCGACTGCACCGCGACGCCCGGGTGGTAGTCAATCACGCCAGCGTGGACGACGTTGAAGGCATGGGTGAAGGTCTGCTTCTCGGCGATGATGCCGGGATTTTCGTCGAGCACGATGAGCTTCGAACCCGGGTTCGTGCGCTTAAGGTAGTCGGCGACCAGGCAGGCACGCTCGTACGGCCCTGGCGGACACCGATAGGGCGCCTTCGGAATGCTCATCAGGAACACGCCGCCACGCAGCATCGCAGCGATCTGCCGGCTCAGGATGGCGGTTTGCGGACCCGCTTTCCAGGCGTGGGTCACGATGTCGCGCGCCGCGGCGGTTTCCAGCCCCGGCACCGGGTCGAATTCGACGCCGGGTGCGACCACCAGGCGATCATACTCAATCGCATTGCCATCGACCATGACACGCTTGCCGGCCGGATCGATCGCGCTAACCTCACCGCTCACCAGCTTCACCCCGTATTGCTGCACCAGGCGCTTCCAGTCGAAACTCAAACTGTCGATCGTCAGCGCGCCAGTCAGCACCAGGTTGCTCATGATGTTCGACACGTAGCTGCGCTCGCGCTCGATCAGCGTCACCTGCAGGCCGCTCCCGCCCCACAGGCGCAGGTATTTGGCAACAGTGGCGCCCGCCATGCCGCCGCCGATCACCACCACCCTGGCCTGGATCGGCAGCTTGGTCGGCACACGCGACACAGGCGCGTTCGCCGGAATCCACAGCGGACTCGTGCCACGGAGACTGGCAGGAAAATGATCGCCGGCCAAGGCTCTGGCAAACGGGTGCATCAACAGCGGCGCAGCACCCAGCGCGGTCAGCAGCCTTCTACGATTGCGGTTCATGGTTGTCTCCTCGAAGCGGGGATGAATGCAGGCACTGGAGCCGTAACGGGCCGGGAATCATCACCGGCCTGCACCCTTGGGCTGACTCGCAAAGTAGTGGCCGATCTCAAGCAACTGGGCATCGGTATAGGCCAGGGCGTGAATTTTCATGATCCCTTCCTTGTCCTTCTTGCTCGTGATCTCCCTCATCTCCTTCGCAAACTTGCTCGGTGACATCCCGGCGAGACTCTTGAACCCGGACACTGCGTGGCCATCGGTGCCGTGGCACTGGAAGCAATTGGATGCCAGCAGACGGCCCGGTGGCGGCATACCTGCCGACTGTGCCAGGCCGGCAAGTGGAACGAGGCTGGCCAGCAGCCCGGCGCACACATGCATCTTCATGATGTTCTCCTTCGTTGGGCCACCGGCGCCGCTCGGTGCGGGGCGTCGCGGCATGGAAGCAAGTCTGCCGAGCGCAGGCTGAATCCACGCTGAACGCCGCCCGCTCCAGATACGGGGTGCGCACGCACGCAATGCGCCGGTTTGCTGCGGGCCAGACCTGTCGGTACACTCCGCGCCTCTCACATCCCACTTCCAAAGTCGGGCCTTCGGATCGGAATCATTTGGGTCGCCGTCAGTTGGGCCACGACTAGGCCACAACTAGGCCGCAATTGGATCGGGCTGCAACCGACCCGCTTTGGCGCCGTGCCTGCACTGAACTGATACGCCCTACCCGAGCAAACGATGTTCCATATCAAGACCCTCGAACTCGTCCACTGGGACTTCTGGCGCCGCTTCTCGCTACCGCTCGACGCCCAGATCATCACCATCGTCGGCCCCAACGGCTCGGGCAAGACCACGCTGCTCGACGCGCTGCGCACCCTGTTTGCGCTGCGCTGCTCGGGCAAGCGCGACTTTCGCCGCTATGTGCGCCGGGCCGAGCGCAGCTTTGCGTGGATTCGCGCCATCGTCGCCAACGTGCCCGGCAACAGCGGCAAACGGCCGTTCTTTCCCTGCCTGTCGGACGAGGTGACGCTGGCCTGTCGCATCCGCAAGGCGGGCGGCGACTGGATCCGCGACTACACCATCGTCGACGGTAATCAGGACATCGAGGCGCTGGAAGCCAACAACGACTGGATCGGCCTGCGCGACTACCAGCACCGTCTGGCCTGGGGCGGGCTCACCCCGGCCATCACCAAGGTGCTGGCGCTGGAACAGGGCGACACCGACAAGCTGTGCGAATACTCACCCAAGGCACTACTCGAACTCGTGTTCGACGTCTTCGGCGACAAGGAAGTGCTGGACAACTACCAGGCCGCGCGCGAGGAACAGCACTCCGCCGAACGTGAACTGGCCGAGCTCGGCGTCGATCTCGACCGCCTGAAGACCCAGGCGGAAGAAAAGAGGGCCGAAGCCAACCGCTTTCTTGAATGGAAGCAGCTCGCTGACGAAGCGCAGGCACTGCAGACCGAGATCGTGCCGCGGCTGGAGCTCGCGGAACTCACGCGAACGATTGCCGAGGAACGCGATGGCCTGCGCCGCGTCAGCCGCGAGCGCATCGACAAACTCGCCGAACAGCGTGAAGCGCGTCTGCGCCTGGACGCCGTGTGCGCCGAACAGGACGCAGCCACGGCCGAACGCAAGCGCCTGAAAGCCACGGGCAGCGTGGCCGAACAAGGCCACCTCAGCGCCCACGACCGCGTACGCGACCTTGAAAAGCTGCTGACGGAGCGCGACACCCTGCGCGCCCAGCTCGCCAGCGAACACGGTGCCGACGCGGTCGCACTGGAACAGGAACACGACGAGCTCGATGCTGCCCGCGCCCGTTTGCGCACACAGGAACGCGAGCTCGTCGCCGCCTTCGAGGACAAGACCGAAACCCTGCGCCACGAGCGCAACCGCGACGGCCCGCCGGCTGATGGCGAAGTGTCGCGCTTTCGCGTCAGGCTCAACGCCGAGGGCATCGCCCACCGCAGCCTCGCGGAGATCGTCGAAGTCATCGATCCGGCCTGGCAAGCCGCCCTCGAAGCCATTTTGCGGCCCTATCGCCACCTGATCCTGCTTGAGCGCGAATCCGACCGCCATTCCGCATGGACGCTGGGCGAACGCGAGCGCTTCCGCCACTTCATCGTACCCGAGCGCGAAACCGCCCCGCCGCCGCGGCCGATGAGCCTGGCCGAGGTGGTGGAGTTCAGCACCCCGGTGCCGCGCTGGCTGAGCGAGCTGCTCAACCGCATCCGCCGTGTCGAAGACGCCGAAGCAGCACGCGACCTCCCCCGCGAACAGGAATGGATCACCCGCGATGGCTATCACCGCGAACGCCGCGGCGCCCGCCACCTCGGCCGGCAGCAGGAGTTCCACTTCGGCGAGCTGGCACGCCAGTCACGCATCGCCGCGCTGCTCGAGGACATCGCCGGGCTGGACAAACAGTTGCAGACCCTGCGCCCCAAGCTGGAAGAAGCCACCAGCCGTATTGCCGTGCTGCGCCAACGCATGCTCGGTCTGCAGTCGGCACAGCTGCTGGCCGCCAATGCCGAGCGCTACGCTGCCGCCGACGACGCACTGCCGCAGGCACGCAGAACGCTGACGGCAGCCATCGCCGAGCGCGCCGACATGCGCGGCACCCTCGACACGCTGAGTGAGAGACTCAGCGGCATCCAGATCGAGGTCGACCGTCGCCAGCGCGAACTCAAGGCCATCGACCTGCGCCTGGCCGATATTGCCCGCGAACACGGCCCGCGCCGCCACAGCCAGGCAGAGCGCATCGTCGCCTTGCGCCGCGGCCGCCGCGGCATGCCGGCACACTGGCTGCAGACCGAGGAACTGAGCCTGCTCGCTGACAAGTACGGCGACGCCCGCGGTGCAAGGCTGCAACTTGAACGCCTGCGCCGCCACATCGACGAAGGCGACTGGATCACCGACCCCGCCGTGCTGGTGGTGCGCGACCGGCTCGCGGCCGACCTGGCGATTCGCACCCGCGACTACCTCGACCGCCAGGGCTACTGCGTCACTGCGCGCAATCACAGTGACAACGCCCGCGCCGCCTACATCGCCAAGCTGCGCGCCACCGTGCGCCAGTACGCCAAGAACCTGAAATCGCTCGGTGAGCTCGCCAACGTCCACGTCGACTGCCCGACCCCGCACCTCGAGAACGACGACCTGTCCCTCGCCCAGGCCGGGCTGGAAGTGCGCTTCGACTTCGACCGCAAGGGTGCAGTGGGACTCAACGATGGCGAGGCCTCCGGCGGCCAGCAGGTCATGAAGTCGCTGATCCTGCTCATCGCCCTGCTGATGGACGAAGCCCGTCCCGGTGGCTTCGTGTTCATTGACGAGCCCTTCGCCCACCTCGACGTCGCCAACATCGACCGCGTCGGCACCTTCCTGCGCGCCACCCGCGCGCAATACCTCATCACCACGCCGGTCACGCACAACGCCAACGTGTTTGCGCCATCGCAGCTCACCCTGGTGACGCGCAAGAAGCAGCCTGGCAACGACTGGGCGCCCCCTATCGGGGTACTGCAGCGGGCGCTGGACTGAACACCATGGCGGAAGGTCGTGAACTGCAATGGGGCAAAAGGGCGAGCAGGAAGGCCTGTTCTGAAGCAGCGACCGACGGGTTTGTGATCCATTCCACGGCTCTTTCGCGATCGCGCTTGCCCATGCATCGAACACCGTCAATCCTTCACCATCCCCGCAATTCTGACCTTGGCAAAGGACACACGATGGCCCCGCTTCGCCCCCTGTTGACGCTGCTCGCCGGCCTGTGCGCCGCGAGCGCACTGCCAGCCTCTGCGCAAACCACGCCCAGCCTGAGCCTCGCCGTCAGTGAAGGCACCTCGGGCGGCATCGATGCGGCGACAGCACGCAAGAAATACGCTCCGCTGGCCGAACGCCTGGGGCTTGCACTCGGCGCCAAGGTCGAGGTGGTGTTCGTGCGTGAATTCGCCGCCCTCGAACAAGGCATGAAGGACGGCCGTTACGATTTCGTCATTGCCCGCCCATCCGACTACCCGGCGCGCGGCCTGCGCGACTACCGCTACCAGTACGTCGCCAACGCCGAGCCCGAAGGCCACTGCATGCTGGCGGTGACGGCCGACTCACCGATCCAGTCGGTCGACCAGCTACGTGGCAAGACCTTCGTGATGCCGGAGGAAGTGGCCTACATGGCGCGTTTTTGTCGCGCCGAGCTGCGCGACAAGGGCATCGATCTGGCAAAGGAGAACGTGTTCTACGTGCGCGAGCAGGGTGCCATTCCCTTCGGGCTGGAAAAAGGCATTGCCGACGTCGGCGGCATGGCCTCGTACTCAGGCGCGATCCGCCAGTGGCGCAACAAGGGGCAGCGCGTGCTGCACCAGTCTGCAGGCCAGCCCTACATGCCGGTGGTGGGCGCGCCCACCTTGTCGGCTGACGATCTTGCCAGGGCACGCAAGGTGCTGCTGAATCTGCAGCAGGACGACGCCGGGCGCGATTTTCTGCAAAGTCTCGGCATCAGCGGTTTCACCAGCAATGGTGAAGAGCGCCTGCGCAAGCTGCTGACCTGGCTGGGCGTCTGAACCAGGCCCGAAGCGCCTGTGCGCGTCTGCGGCGGTTTTGTTCGCCCGTGACGGCACCTGGGACTCGATACCGTTCCGATTGACGCGACAGCAGCCTCCCCGCCATCCGTGCGCACGAACCCGGATAGAACGGGATTGCTGGTGTTGTTGTTGCCCCTTCCGTCGCCAGCTCAATACTATGTGGACCCGAATCCGGAAATGGCCAGGCACGACCAAGGCCAGCCGTTCACCCCATGCCCGCAAACGCAGTCACTCGCGCGAACACCACCGATGTCCCTCTGCCGCTCGTCCTCGCCGGCCCAATCCTGCGTCGCCTCATGCCCGATCGGCTTGCGATCTGGCTTGCCGTCAGTGCGCCAGCTAACGCGCGCCTGACCCTCGATGCCAATGACGGAGTCAGCCGCTGCCACGTCGTGTCGGCCGGAGAGGCTGGCTGTTGCCATCTGACAGCCGGCCAGAGACTGCATTACCTGCTGATCGATCTGACGCTCGACACCCCCTTGCCTACCGAACGCTGGATTGGCTACACGCTAAGCCTGCAGGACGCGAGGCAGCCAGATGCGCCCTGGCTCGACTGGCGGGACTGGGCACCCGACCTGTGTTACCCCGGGCGCAATTCCCCCGGCTTCGTGCTGATGCCGCAGGTGAAATCCCTGCTCCATGGCTCCTGCCGCAAACCACATCACCATGGCGGAGATGGCCTGAGCAGCGCCGACCAGCTTCTGGCGCGCTGCGTGCGTGAGACGGCCTGGGAACAGAAGACGGACCACACCCCCGCGACCACTGCCACCGGCCAAGAGAGTCACGACAGTCGCGACAGCCGCCCTGACGCGCTCCAGGCCCTGCCGGCCTGGCCCAGCGCGCTGATCATGTCGGGCGACCAGATTTACGCCGACGATGTCGCCGGACCGATGCTGCGCGCCATCCACCACCTAGTCGGCCAACTTGGCCTGCCACTCGAGGCCCTGGCCGGCACGGACGATGACAGTCTCGCCGATGCCGCTGCGCTTTACGCTCATCCAGCGTGCTATTACCGGCGCGAAACCCTGCTTCCACATCATCGTCGCAACCGTGCGCTGATCGAGATCCTGTTTGGTGGCGTTGAAAAACCGGTGTTCACCACCGCCAGCGCACACAACCACCTGATCACCCTGGCCGAGGTGCTGGCCATGTATCTGCTGGTGTGGTCACCGGCGCCCTGGGATTGCATAGCGCTCGACATGCCCGCCGGGCTGTCGGACGACGAGCGCGCCTTGTATGAGCGTGAGATGCGGCAAATCCAGAACTTCATCACCGGGCTGAGCGCTGTACGGCGGGTATTCGCCCATCTGCCCGTGGCGATGATGTTCGATGATCATGACATCACCGACGACTGGAACCTGAGCCGGGAGTGGGAAGACACCGCCTACGGCCACGCATTTTCGCGTCGCATCCTTGGCAATGCACTGCTCGCATACCTGATCAACCAGGGCTGGGGCAACCGTCCGGAGGCATTCGATGGCCTGATGGTGCAGGTCGGCGACGCCCTTGCGTCACCAGGCAGTGCTGCGCACGACGCATGCCTCGAAAAGCTGCGTGCTTTCGACGAATGGCAATACGCATGGAACACCACGCCGCCGCTGGTGGTGATCGACACCCGCACGCGGCGCTGGCGTGCGGAGTTTGTCAGTCGCCAGCCCTCGGGCCTGATGGACTGGGAAGCCCTGACCGACCTTCAGCATACGCTGCGCGACCATGACGCCGTGTTGCTGGTGTCGGCGGCGCCGATCTTCGGCGTGAAGTTGATTGAGACCATTCAGCGCATGTTTACCTGGTGCGGCCATCCACTGATGGTGGATGCGGAGAACTGGATGGCGCATCGTGATGCGGCACACACGATCCTCAACATCTTTCGCCATCGGCGAACGCCGCGCAATTTCGTGGTGCTGTCAGGCGACGTCCATTATTCCTTTGTTTATGACGTGGAACTGCGCGGGCGCGTGCGCGGGCCGGACATCTGGCAGATCTGCAGCAGCGGTTTGAGAAACGAGTTCCCGCCGCGCCTGCTGTCCGTGCTGGACCGCAGCAATCGCTGGCTGTATTCGCCAAGGTCGCCACTGAACTGGTTTACGCGCCGCCGCAACATGCGCGTGATTCCGCGCAAGCCCGAGGGTGCCGCAGCCGGGAGGCGGTTGTTGAACGGCAGCGGCATCGGCCTGGTCGAGATCGACGAGGCAGGGGCGCCATGGCGCATCCGCGAACTGCTGGCCGATGGGCGCACGGTGCGTTTCGAACGCAGGGAATCTGAATCACGCTGGCGCTGACCGCGCGCATACAAAAGCACCACCGTGCGCTGAAGCTTAATCGCCCAGCAACGCGTCCACCGGCACGCCGACGCGTACGTTGCCCCAGTGGCGGCCGCCAACCACAAGCGGCATGGCGATGTCGCACAGAATCTCGCCGGTATCGCGCAGGTAGGTCTGCAACAGCAAGGACTCGGTGTTCCGCGCGGCTCGCAGTTCGGGCGGGCGTTCAAACTTGCGGCAGGTCCGGTTGCCGACCAGGTCTTGCTCGTAGTCGCCCGTCAGCGGTTTGGAGAACTGGCGGTTATGCACCGACAGGTAGCTGTCTGTATTCACCGCAACGGCGAAAACGGCGCCGCGCGTCGATGCCAGGCTGTCGTCGAGGATGGCCTGGCAGCGGCGGGCAAAGTCGTCGCCCCACGCAGTGCGGAACTTCTGCGGACGGGTGTTCGGGATGGGCTGGTAGCGGCAATCGAACACATCGACCCGCTGTTGCACCATGTTCTCGAGCTGTTCCTGAATGCGCTCCCGAAAGCGGCGCGCCTGCCCGACGGCCTGATCAAAAGCACCACGCCCGGTCTTGAAGCGCGACACCAGCTCCTGAATACCCTCGGTCGCCTTGGTGAGCTGTTCGGCGCGCTGTTCACTTTCGTCCATCTGCTGTGCGACCGTGCGCGACAAGGCGTTGATGGCGCTGACTTCCTCGTGCACCCTGGCGTTGGTGTCCGACAGCGAGCCCATGGCCACGGCAATCTGTGACAGTTGCGCACCGTTCGCCTCGAATTCACCCACCATGCGCTCGAACTGGGCAGCCGAGCGATCGACCACCTCACGCGTGTGCAGCACATCGGCGTTGATCACCTCATTTTCGCTGCGGGTCTCGGACACCAGTTCCAGCATGCCATTGATGTTGCCGACGATCTCCGCCGTAGCGCTGTTGACCCGCTCGGCGAGTCGACGAACCTCGTCGGCCACGACTGCAAAGCCCCGCCCTGCCTCCCCTGCCCGCGCTGCTTCGATCGCCGCATTGAGGGCGAGCAGGTTGGTCTGATCGGCGATCTCGCGGATCAGCACGGCGATCTGCTTGACGCTCCCGGAGCGCTGCGACAGGTCATCCACGGTGTGGTTGAACTGCAGCACCTTGTCGCTGACCGCATTGATCTTGCCGGCGATATCCTGCATCTCGGTCAGCGACTCGCGGGCGATGTGCAGATTGTCCGCAGTCGATACCGTGATCTGGGTAGCGCCCTGCGACACGTGCTCGATGGCGGCGGTCGACGCGCTGCTGGCCTCGAACACTGTCGTGGTCATGCATCCCTGTTCGCGCGCATGCTGGGCGGCGGACTCGACCCGCTGCCTGACCTGAACGGCTTCGCGCGCGATACCGACACTGGTGGTACGCACTTCGCCGATGATCTGGCGCATCTTGTCGGCGAATCGGTTGTAGCTGCTCGCCAGCTCGCGAAACTCGTCGTGGGTGACGAGCGGGAGGTCGCGCGAGAAGTCGCCCTCTCCGCGGCCGATCTCGTTGAAGATGTCGATCATGCCGCGGATCGGATGCACGATCAGGTGACGCAGATAGGCGACCTGGGCGCTGATGAACAACAGCAGCACAGCGGTGATGACGAACATCATGAGTTGGCCGGTTTCGAGGGCACCCATGATGCGGGCGGCCAGGTCCGGGGTGATCTTTCCGTCGGCCAGCGCTCGTCCGATCTCCGCGGTCTGCCAAGCCTGGGCAGCGAGATAGGCAAGGTTGAACAGACCTACAAAGAAAAAGCTGCCAAGTTTTTTGGTCAAACTGTTCCAGAAGACCTTTTCGACCGTCTCGTAAAGCTGTGTGAATGTTCTCATTGACGTGATTCCGTCCGATGCAAATGGCGTTCCATGCTATCGGCCGCAGCGCCGAACACTTGAGGGCGATGGCACTGAGCCGTCACGGCTGACGCTGCTCAGTCCCGTGTGCGATTGACCTGCGATCTGTCGCCCGCAATTGCCCTGCCCCCCTCGGCCTGCGACAATCACGCCTTTGTCGCTGGCGCTGTGCCGGCGCCCACGAACTTCCATCCAGATCGAACCCACACCATGTCCGACCAGACGAACACCCCGCCGCAGGACGAGAACCACCTGATCGCCGAACGTCGCGAAAAGCTCGCCGCCTGGCGCAGCAGCGGCCGCGCCTTTCCGAACGACTTCTCGCGCGAGAACACCGCCGGCAAGCTCGACGAGCTCTACGGCGAGAAAGACGGCGAAGCGCTGGAGGCGATGCCGGTCGAGGTCAAGGTGGCGGGCCGCATCATGCTCAAACGCGTGATGGGCAAGGCGAGCTTCATCACCATCCAGGACCTCTCGGGCCGCATCCAGCTCTATGTGCAGCGCGAGGTGATAAGCGAAGAGGTGTACGCCGAGTTCAAGACTTGGGACATCGGCGATATCGTCGGTTGCGTCGGCACCATGTTCAAGACCAAGACCGGCGAGCTGTCGGTCAAGGTCAGCGAGATTCGCCTGCTGACCAAGAGCCTGCGCCCCTTGCCAGACAAGTTCCACGGCCTCACCGACGTCGAGCAGAAGTATCGCCAGCGCTATGTCGACATGATCATGAGCGAGCAGACGCGCTTCACCTTCGTCGCCCGCAGCCGCATGGTGCAGTCGATCCGCAATTACA
>DAORUJ010000002.1:0-70453 GCA_035433105.1 Thauera sp. | reverse complement strand
CAAAAAACCCCCTTGTGCCGAAAAGCGTACAAGGGGGTTTTTACGTCAACAACAAGACCCCCCGAGTTCGACAGTTCAGATCCATCAGCACCTTGAGGCGGCGAGGGCTGTGCGGTTACATCTGGCTCCGTTGCTATGGCGAGTGCCGCCCTATAATTAGCAGGTCGGATCTTAGCGTGCGATCCCTTTATCTTCCTGTACTAACTCCATGAATATCGATCGTTTCAAGACTGTTGCTCTGATTGCCTCCATCTGTGCCGCCGGGCTTGCAGCGACGCCAGCGCTGGCCAGTGTTGAGTTGCAGATACAGCTCTTTCATCGCCTTCCGGAATCGAAGGCTGCGGCAGTAAAGGAACTCGTTGAGCGCTTCAATGCGCAGGAGAAAGAGGTCAAGCTGGTCCTGTCCGAGGGGGACTGGCGCAATGCGACACCGCACATGCTGATACTCGAGGGCGAAGACGAAGAGGTTTTTGTTGCTGGCAAGCCTCGCTACAAACCCCTTTTCACCTTGATGAAAGAGGCGGGCATCCCGTTGCAGACGCTGCGCCCACCAGCGATGATGACACGCACGCCGGTCGATGCCAAAGGGCGTTTGCTGGCCCTGCCGGTAGGTTTGTCCACCCCCGTGCTGTTTCTGAATCGAGAAGCGCTGCGTCGCGTTGGCATCAATCCCGAGACTGCGCATGTTGGCACCTGGTTCGAGTTGCAGGAAACGCTCGGTCGTCTGGCAGATACGGGTCACACTTGCCCCTATACCGTTGCTGAGCCTGGCCGTGTAATGGTTGAAAACCTGAGTGCCTGGCATAACGAACCGGTTGCGACGGCCCGAGGCAAGACCATGGCGCTGTCTTTCAATGGCATGTTCCAGGTCAAACACGTGGCGATGATGGCGAGTTGGGCACGTGCACGCTATTTGCACGTTTTCGATCAGCGCAGCGAGGCTGAGCAGCGCTTTGCTGATGGAGAGTGTGCGGTGATTGCTGCGCCTTCGGCGAGCTGGGTCGATTTTCGCCGGCGAGGCAAGGTCGATGTCGCCGTGTCGCGTCTGCCCTATCACGAGGACTTTCCTGGGGCACCGCAGAATACCGTGGCTGACGGGCCCGCGCTCTGGGTATCAGCCGGCAAGAAGCCGGCTGAATACAAGGTAGTCGCACGCTTCATCAGCTTTTGGTTGCAGGCACAGAATCAGGTGGCCTGGCAGCGGGAGACCGGCTATCTGCCTTTGAACCGTGCTGGCCTGCTGGCCTCACGAAGTGAACTGCTCGGTGATGATCTTGAGAACGTGCGCGTAGCGGTGGACCAACTGACCAACAAACCGGTTACGGCCGACTCTGCCGCTCAGCCTCTGGTGGAGCGTGAGCGCGTACGGCGCATTCTGGACGAGGAGCTTGCCGGCGTCTGGGCTGACCGCAAGGCTGCCAAGGAGGCTCTGGACAACGCAGTCACGCGTTCTTCTGTCGGTAACTAGCCACAGCAACCTGTGCATGAAGACGGTGTGGCTTGACTCGAGTCCACGCTGGCGCCTACCATCCGTACTTTTTCCGCCAGCGTGTCCGCCTTGTCCGTCAAGCAGCTCTTTGCGCCGATCGCCGCCGACATGCAGGCGGTCGATGAGGTCATCCGCAAACGCCTCTACTCTGATGTAGTGCTGATCCGTCAGGTGGCGGAGTACATTATTCACAGCGGTGGCAAGCGCCTGCGTCCCGCTCTCGTGCTGTTTGTCGCGGGAGCAATGGGTTACAAGGGTACGCACCATCATGAGCTGGCCGCGGTGGTGGAGTTCATTCATACCGCAACCTTGCTGCACGACGACGTTGTTGATGAATCCGACCTGCGTCGCGGGAGCAAGACCGCGAATGCCATGTTCGGCAACGCGGCCTCGGTGTTGGTGGGAGACTTTCTCTATTCTCGCGCATTTCAGATGATGGTTGGGGTAGACGACATGCGCGTGATGCGTGTGCTGGCCGATGCCACCAATGTGATTGCCGAAGGCGAAGTTCTGCAATTGCTCAACTGCCATAATGCCGACGTCGTCATTGACGATTATCTGCGCGTGATTCGGTACAAAACGGCAAAGCTGTTCGAGGCCGCGTCGCGCCTGGGGGGTATCCTTGGTGGCGCCGACGAGGCACTTGAGGATCGGCTGGCTGTCTTTGGCATGCACCTGGGCACCGCCTTCCAACTCATTGACGACGTACTCGATTATTCGGCTGAGGAGGCCGATACCGGAAAGCATCTCGGTGACGACCTTGCCGAAGGCAAGCCGACCCTGCCGCTGATTCACGTCATGCAGCGGGGCACCCCCGAGCAGGCATCTCTGGTGCGCGGCGCGATCGAGAACGGCGGGCGCGAAGACTTCGCTGCCGTTCTGGCAGCAATCCAGGTCACTGGTGCGCTGGAAGAGACGCGTCGCTACGCTCAAGCTGAAGCCAGGTTGGCGATTGAGGCAATTTCGATATTGCCCCCTTCCATTTTCAAAGACGCACTGCTAGAATTATCGAACTTTGCAGTTGAGCGAAATCACTGATACATTAGTGGGCTTCTCAAAAAGTAAAAAGTGTCGGGGAATAGCTCAGCCTGGTAGAGCACTGCGTTCGGGACGCAGGGGCCGGAGGTTCGAATCCTCTTTCCCCGACCAATAATTCCCGTTTCAGATCAAAGGGTTATGGTCTGAATTGCGGACCAATGGAGCAAACTCAGAAAGGGTTTGCTCCATTCGTGCTCCAAAAGTTGGAGCACAGTCCGCCAAGAGGCTTTTTCGCGTTATCCCCTCGCATCTTGTCTGTACGGTGCTCCCGATGCGGAGTACGGCATATCATCGCGTGTTTCTTCATGCAACATTCGAAATCGGTCCCCCTCTGCCGTCACTGTCCGCTTGAGCGCGCGGCTGTTCAAGAGCTTAGAGTGCCGACCCATGGCCGGTACCCACCAGGCCGCTATCCAAATCCTCCGCTGCTTACTCGACGCGCTTGTCGTCCGAGCCACTCTGGCTAATGCTGGATTCTTCGTGGTCGTGGGGCAGACGCGGCCCGGGCCGTTGCGGGCTCGCACGGCTCGCTCGTATCAGCGCATGTGGTGGAACCGGAGCGTGGCTCGTCCATCATCAGAAAAACATCCAGACGAGCAGCAGAACGAAGGCGGGCACGCCCAGCAACCATGCAATGAAATACTTTCCCATGATGGATCTCCCTTTGATTGCGTGTGAAGAGTCGAATGGCTGCGCCCCGGGCGCAGGCCTTACTTAGTGCAATTGCAGTTTGCCTCTCTGCTAGGCCATGCGATGTAGGACATTGCCGCGTCCGCGTCGAGCAGGGGCGCGTCAGGCCGCACGGACGTTGCCCGCGACGTCGAGGAATGACGGTGGTCACGGGGCAGGCATTAGCGTGACAAGGGCTTGAGGTGGAGCGGGTGGTTAGTCGTTTCGGTGTCCAGCCAGGCTTTCGGGAGGATGCGAGGCTGATGGCGGCTTTTGTTCGCTATTGTTCGTGCGGTTTAGTGCCATAGTTGCCTTGTTTTTAGGAAAGACCGCATCCAACTGGCGCGGCCGTCTTGAGCATTTCGCAGGGGAGCTTGCGTGCGCACCATCACCTCCTCTCTCGCCCTTGCAGTCTCGTTGGGAATAACGGAAAAGCACCCAAGTAATCGTTTACTTGGGTGCTTTTCTGTGCAGCGTCAAGCGTGTGGAATCAAGGCCGGACACCTTTCAAGCTGCACCGCCCTGCGGCCCGGTTCGGTGCAGGCTTCTACTTATTCGTCGCCCTTGAAACGTTCAGTGGACTCGGTTTCCCAAATGTTGGTGGAGACATCCACAGACGTCGATTTCCGCGTCTTGTCGTCGAACTCGACTTCAACTTCGTAGCTAGTGTCGCCTTTCGCGACCTCCATTTCGAGGTTGTCGGTATCGTTATCATTGATGGAGGTTACCTTGTAGCCCATCTTTTCGAGTGCGGCTCGGTAGTAGCTCCGGTCATGGCCAACCCCCAGTTCCTTCTCGACGGCAGCTTTCTCGCCGACCCAAGCCTTGCCGCGAACACGATCGCTGACGTCCTTCGGGTTTGGAGTGATAGCAGTCGGATAGACATACTTGTAGTCTTTGTTCTTCAGCGCTGCACGGGTAGCCTCCGCCTTCCAGATGTTGGTCGTGACATCAATATCGGTCGAGACCCCGTTTTTGAAGTCGACCTGGACTTCGTACGAGTCACCATCCTTGATCACTTCGTACTCGAGGTAATCGGTGTCGTCCGAATTGACGGCGGTAATGTGATAACCAAGCTTCTCGAGCGTTTGGCGATAATGGGCCTTGTCCTTTGCCGTTCCCAGGGCCTTTTCGAGCTGGTCCTTCGTCTGCGTCAGATGTGCCATACGTGCCTGCCGGTCCATGGTGGCGGACTTTTCAGTCATGGCGGGCTTTGAGGTATCTGCTGCAAAGGCAGCAACCGGAGCAATGGTGGTGCCAAGCAGGGCGATCAGGGTCATGGTTCGCATTTTCATGGTGAGCCTCCATTCGATTGGATTGGGTTACGAGATAAGCCTGCAGTATCTTTCCGGTTAAACGAGACATCGTTCTGTGGATGGCTGCCGGTAGAACACTGCGTTGATCTCTGGGTGCATGGTATGGCGGCTGCATGGCGTGATCTGTCAGCGACATTCTTTTCTCACTGTCAGGGTCGGCCTACATGCGACGATCGTTCTGTCTTGCGCCCTGTGCCGTGCCCTCGTTTGACGGTCGCAAGCTGCCCTCAGCAACTTGTACCCTGCAGCTTGGGAGGCGGGAGCTGTCAGGTAGCGTCGGGATCTGTGCCTCATGATCCCCCTGGATTCCCCGCGTTCGTTTGGTTGCTTGCGGCTCCCGCGCAGGGCTAGGGCGCTTTTCAACAGCCTCTCTCATCGGAGCAAAGGACATCATGGGATTCTCTAGGCTTCTCAGTCTGGACAGCGATGTGGCCCTGGTCACGGGTGCGGGTGCCGGTATCGGTCGCGCCATTGCAGTTCTTTTCGCCGAAGCCGGCGCTGCGGTAGTGGTAAGCGACCTCGAGCCCGAGTCGGCGATGGCGGTGGCCGCCGAGATAACGGCAGCTGGTGGGCGTGCCATCGGCCTTGGCTGCAATGTGACCGAGGAGAGGGATCGGGTCGCGGCGATTGAGGCTGTGGTATCCGAGTTTGGCAAGCTGACGCTGCTGGTAAACAATGCCGGCGGGGGGGCAAGCCCTTTGACATGCCCATGGTCGACTTTCATTGGGCCTTCGAGCTAAACGTGTTCGGCCTCTTTCGCATGATCCAGCTGGCCGCGCCGCATATGGAGAAGGAAAGGCGTGGCGCGGTGCTCAACATCTCGTCGATGGCCGGTGAGAACAAGAACGCGCACATGGCGTCTTACGGATCGTCCAAGGCTGCGGTGAATCATCTCACCCGCAACATCGCATTCGATCTCGGCCCCAAGGGCATCCGCGTCAACGCCATCGCACCCGGTGCCACCAAGACCGCTGCGCTGGCGTCGGTACTGACGCCTGAAATCGAGCAGACGATGCTCCGGCACACACCACTCAAACGCCTGGGCGACGCCGAGGACATTGCACGCGCGGCGCTGTTTCTATGTTCGCCTGCCGCGAGCTGGATCAGTGGGCAATTGCTCACGGTTTCGGGCGGTGGCGTCCAGGAACTGGAGTGACCCGTCCATTTTTTTGGTCCGTTTTGCCTGCTCGTTTCGAGCCCAGGAGGCTCCGCAGACGGGCATTCTGAAGTGGACCTGACCCTCTATGCTGGTACCCGGCCAGCCCTTGTTCGTTGCGCTTTTCTCCACCCCTGCCTGAATGCATTTTTCTGAAAGGTCTCCACACATGACCCAGAACTTCGACGCCTTCGCAGCGTTTCGCATGACCGATCACAATGTCCTCATCACCGGCGGCGCTCAGAATATCGGCGCCGGCATCGCCAGGCTGCTGGCGGGAGCAGGGGCAAAGGTGATGATTGCCGATCTGCAGGGCGACAAGGCGAAGGAAACGGCAGCCCGTATGGAGGCGGAAACGGGTTTACGCTGCATCGGCATGGCCTGCGATGTCACCCGCGCTGCAGAGATCGACGCCGTGGTGGCTGCGTGCGTGGACGAGTTCGGCGGTATTTCGACCCTGGTCAACAACGTTGGCTGGGGTTCGCGCCACGAGGATCCGACGGCGATCTCCGACGAAGCGCTGGTCGATGCATACCGGCTCAACACCATCAGCGCTTACCGCATGAGCATGGCGTGCCTGCCGCATTTGCTAAAGGCGAAGAACCCGACCATCACCAATTCGGGCTCGTTCTCTTCAGCGCTCCCGGCGTATGACATCCTCGCCTATGGCACGGCGAAGGCGGCGCTCAACCAGATGATGATCTCCCTGGCCCACATGCTGGCGAAGAAGGTAAGAGTGAATTCCCTGCTGATCGGCACGGTCTTGACCGAAGGCTACGCCGACGCCGGCATCGACGCGGCCGTGCAGCAGAGGTTGCTCAATCCCGACAATCTGGTGGATCGCACCGGCAAGCCTGAAGACCTGGAAAACGCCATGCTCTGGTTGTGTCCCCCCCGCCAGCAGCTGGGTCAGCGGGCAGGTGATCAAGGTCAACGGCGGCGGCAACGTCGTCCGGCTTTTTGGCACCTGAGCGCGCCCGCTTTCCGGCCAGCGGCTTCTCGTCCTTGACGGCGCGTTGGTGCGGATTCAGTTCGAATGTGATCCGTGTGCGCACCTCGTGATTCGCCACGACTATCGAGCAAGTCGACGCCTTGTCGTCGGAGAGTCGGAAAGCAGATAATTTGACCAGCACCCGGCCTTGTTCCGGGCGCGCTGTTTCTGGCGGAAATGCGCAAGATCATCCACTGTGACTGTGACTGCTTTTATGCATCGGTCGAGATGCGTGATGAGCCATCGCTCGTCGGCCGGCCGGTGGCTGTTGGCGGGCGCGCAGAGACGCGCGGCGTGATCGCCGCCTGCAACTACGAGGCACGCGCCTTCGGTGTCCATTCGGCAATGTCGACGGCGCGCGCACTTCAGTTGTGCCCCAAGCTGATTCTGTTGCCGCCCGACTTCGAGCGCTATCGCAACGCATCCCGCCAGATTCTCGACATTTATCGTGACTACACACCCCTGGTCGAGCCCTTGTCGCTGGATGAGGCCTACCTTGACGTCACCGGGGTGGAGCGCTGCAAGGGGTCGGCGACCTTGATGGCGCAGGAGATTCGGGCGCGCATCCATGCCGAGGTTGGTATCACGGCTTCGGCCGGGATTGCGCCCAACAAGTTCGTGGCCAAGGTCGCCAGCGACTGGAACAAGCCAAACGGACAGTTGGTGGTCAGACCGGATGAGGTCGATGCCTTCGTTGCGGCGCTGCCGGTGAAGAAGATTTTCGGCGTCGGCAAGGTCACAGCAGCCAAGCTGCAGCGCTGCGGTGTGCAGATCTGCGCTGACCTGCGCGCCTGGAGTCTTGCCGAGCTGACGCAGGCTTTCGGTAGCTTCGGTGCCAGCCTGCACCGCTTGTGCCGCGGGGTGGACGATCGGGCCGTGCGCCCGGATCGAAGTCGCAAGTCACTTTCGGTGGAAACCACCTACATTGCCGATCTGCCGGATCTGGCAGCGTGCCAAGGCGCATTGCCTGCCCTGGTCGCCGAGTTTCGTGCGCGCTTCGAACGAGCGCGCGAAGCGCGCGCGGTGCATAAGGCGGTGGTGAAGGTCAAGTTTTCTGATTTCACCCAGACCACCGCCGAATGTGTGGCGCATGCGCCGGATGAAGCCGTGTGGCGCGCGCTGCTCGACAGCGCCTACGCGCGCAAGGCGCGGCCCGTTCGTCTGCTGGGCGTGGGCGTCCGCTTCATCGAGGACGAGTGCCTTGCGCCGGTGGCGACGCAGATTGCCTTGTTCGAGGCTCGGCAGTGAGCCGCTGCCGTGAGCCGCATTCGGGTGGCAAGCCCTCCCGCCGAGGAGGGCCTGCCATGAGGCGAAGAGCCGCAACTGCGCCGCGTAAGCTGCCGGCTAACCTGCCGCTGCCTGCCCTCGTGTTGTTCAGGCGTTCTTGCTTTTCTGCCACAGCACGTCGCCGCGGCCGCCGGCACGGTTGAGCACGCGGCCAAGCACGAACAGCAGGTCCGACAGGCGGTTCAGGTACTGGCGCGGGCTGTCATTGACGGCCTCTTCCAGCGCGAGGGCGACCAGCGCACGCTCGGCGCGGCGGCAGACGGTACGGGCGTGGTGAGCATAAGCTGCCGCGCGCGTGCCGCCGGGCAGGATGAAGTCCTTGAGCGGCTCAAGTGGCTCGTTGAAGCGGTCAAGCTCGTTCTCGAGATGGGTCACCTGCTTGCCGGTGATCATGCTCATGCCAGGGATGCAGACCTCGCCACCGAGGTCGAAGAGGTCGTGCTGCACGTCGGTCAGCAGGCTGCATACGTCCTCGGGCAGCTCCTCGCACAACAGCAGACCGATGATGGCGTTGGTTTCGTCGACTTCGCCCAGCGCGTGGATGCGCAGGCTGTTCTTGGAGACGCGCTTGCCGTCGCCCAGGCCAGTGGTGCCGGCGTCGCCGGTGCGGGTGTAGATTTTGGAGAGGCGGTTTCCCATGGTGTGCTCGTATCCCGTTGTTGGTTGACGTGTCCGTCAATTATAGGCGAAGGGCAGGCCAAGGCCAGCGCTGCGCCGAGCGCCAATTGACACGCTTAAGCTCATGATAAACTTGCGCATTCGCCTGCTGCGCAGGTCTTCAGTCAAGAAAACAAGCAAATCTCCATGAAATCCGCCGAAATCCGCGACGCCTTTCTCAAGTTCTTCGAATCCAAGGGACATCAGATCGTGAGCTCGAGCTCGCTGGTGCCGCATGAAGACCCGACGCTGCTGTTTACCAACGCCGGCATGAATCAGTTCAAGGACGTGTTTCTCGGCTTCGACAAGCGGGCTTACACCCGCGCCACCACGTCGCAGAAGTGTGTGCGTGCCGGTGGCAAGCACAACGATCTTGAGAACGTTGGTTACACCGCACGGCACCACACCTTCTTTGAAATGCTGGGTAATTTCAGCTTTGGTGATTATTTCAAGCGTGACGCAATTTCGTATGCCTGGGAGCTGCTGACCGGCGTTTTCAAGCTGCCCAAGGACAAGCTGTGGGTCACGGTGTATGCAGATGACGATGAGGCCTTCGACATCTGGACCTTAGAGGTTGGCGTGCCCGCCGAGCGCGTGATCCGCATCGGCGACAACAAGGGTGCGCGTTACGCCTCGGACAACTTCTGGATGATGGGCGATACCGGCCCCTGTGGTCCGTGTACCGAGATCTTCTACGATCATGGTCCGCACATCTGGGGCGGCCCCCCGGGGTCGCCCGAGGAGGACGGCGACCGCTTCATCGAAATCTGGAACAACGTGTTCATGCAGTTCAACCGCGACGAGCAGGGCGTGATGCATCCGCTGCCCAAGCCCTCGGTGGACACCGGCATGGGCCTCGAGCGCATCTCGGCGGTGCTGCAGGGCGTGCATGCCAACTACGAGATCGACCTGTTTCAGGCGCTGATCAAGGCTGCCGCGCGTGAAACCTCCAGTGCCGACATGGACTCGCCGTCACTGAAGGTTCTGGCCGACCACATCCGCGCCTGCTCCTTCCTGATTGCCGACGGCGTCATTCCAGGTAACGAGGGCCGCGGCTACGTCTTGCGCCGCATCATCCGCCGCGCCATCCGCCACGGTTACAAGCTGGGCGCGCGCACTGCCTTTTTCCACAAGATGGTGCCTGATCTGATCGCCGAGATGGGCAGCGCCTTTCCCGAGCTCAGGGATGGTGAGCGCCGCATCATGGACGTGCTGCGTCAGGAAGAGGAGCGCTTCTTCGCCACCATCGAGAACGGCATGGCCATCGTCGAAGCCGAACTCGCCGCAATGGAGCTGGCCGGCAACGCCGTGTTCAACGGCGACACGGCCTTCAAGCTGCACGATACGTACGGCTTCCCGCTCGACCTTACTGCAGACATCTGCCGCGAACGCGAGGTAAAGGTGGACGCCGCTGCCTTCGATGCGGCCATGGCGCGTCAGAAGGAGCAGGCGCGCGCCGCCGGCAAGTTCAGGATGGCGGCCAACCTCGACTACGACGGCCCGACAACCACCTTCCATGGATATGAGGTGCTGGAGGAAAAGGGCAACATCCTCGCCCTCTACCGCGATGGCGCTCCGGTCAACGAATTGCTCGAGGGCGAGATGGGTGTGATCGTGCTCGACCACACCCCGTTCTACGCCGAGTCAGGCGGCCAGGTCGGCGATCAGGGCGAGGTGCGCGGCGCAGGTGGCATTTTCGGTGTCGAGGACACGCAGAAGATCCAGTCATCGGTGTTTGGTCATCATGGAGTGGTGCGTACCGGCAAGCTGGTCGTTGGTCAGGGTGTGACGGCGCGTGTCGATGTGGCGGCCCGCGCGGCGACTGCGCGCAACCACTCGGTGACGCACATCATGCACAGGGCCTTGCGCGAGGTGCTCGGCGCACACGTGCTGCAGAAGGGCTCGCTGGTCGACGCTGACAAGACTCGTTTCGACTTTGCCCACACTGCGCCGATGACAGCCGAGGAAATCCGCGAAGTCGAAGAACTGGTCAACCTTGAGATTCTCGCCAACGCCGCCACCGAGGCCCGCGTGATGGCGCTCGAGGATGCGCAGCAGTCCGGCGCGATGATGCTGTTCGGCGAGAAATACGCCGACGAGGTGCGGGTGCTGACGATCGGGACCTCAAAGGAACTGTGCGGCGGCACTCATGTGGCGCGCACCGGTGATATCGGCTCGTTCAAGATCGTGAGCGAGGGCGGCGTTGCGGCCGGCATCCGCCGTATCGAGGCGATTACCGGCGCCAACGCGCTACGGTACGCGCAGGAGCAGGAGCGTCGCGTCCAGGGCATATCGGCATTGCTGAAGGTGCAGCCCGACGAAGCAGCCGAACGGGTTGCCGGCATCCTCGAAAATGTGCGGGCGCTGGAGAAGGAGCTGGCTCGCCTCAAGAGCAAGCTTGCAGCCAGTCAGGGCGATGAGCTCGCCAGTCGGGCCGCCGAGGTCGAGGGGGCTGGCGGTGGTCGGATCCGGGTGCTGGCCGCGATGCTTGAAGGTGCCGATGTTCCGACCTTGCGCGAAACGATGGACAAGCTCAAGGACAGGCTGAAGTCCGCTGCGATCGTGCTGGCGTCGGTGGCAGACGGAAAGGTGTCCTTGATTGCGGGCGTTACCGCCGACCAGACCACGAAAGTCAGGGCCGGTGACTTGGTGAGCTTCGTCGCTCAGCAGATCGGCGGCAAGGGCGGTGGCCGCCCCGACATGGCGCAGGCGGGCGGCAGTCAGCCGGAGAATCTGCCAGCAGCGCTGGCGTCGGTGCAGGCCTGGGTTGCCTCGAGGCTCTGATTGCCCGGCATGGTTCAAACAAAAAGGCCGCGCATCCTGCCGCGGCCTTTTTGTTCCGGCAGATTGTGCTGATGTTTGATCAGGCCGCCTCGCTCCGCGTCTGCTGGTCGAGCTTGTAGACAAGGTCCTCGGCAAGGTTGTCGAGATCGTCGGGTGCGTAGCCCAGGAAGTGTGCGGCAGGCAGGCGCGCCTTGTCCCATTCGGCATCGCTGCCTGAACGCAGATGGGTGCCGGCGATGTAGGTTGCGACGGCATTCACGGCAATCAGCATCCGCGTTTCGTTGTCGAGGTCGCTCTCGGCTTCCAGCACCGAGTAATCGTGGTGGCAAAGGATGCCCTGGCATACCGCGTCGGTGAGTCCCCACGAGCGTGCAAGGAAGTAACCGACA
Organism: Thauera sp.; assembly: GCA_035433105.1. GTDB lineage: Bacteria > Pseudomonadota > Gammaproteobacteria > Burkholderiales > Rhodocyclaceae > Thauera. The sequence goes on along the minus strand of DAORUJ010000002.1, from coordinate 58,677 downwards.
ACCGCGTGGTTGGTGCCCAGCGCTTCGTCTTCGATGGTGGTGAACCAGCGGTCGGTCGTTTGATTCGCTTGCCCGAGCACCTGCTTGTAGCCCTCGAAGCGCTGGACCATCAGCGGAATTCCGCAGTCGTGAAACAGGCCGAAGGTATAGGCGGTTTCCGGCTTGAGGGCCCTCGTTGCGCGGGCAATCTGGGCGGAGGCGGCAGCCGTGAAGCGCGAGTTATCCCAGAAACGTTCGAGCGAGGCGCTCGCTCCGCTCATCGCGCGCTGCAGCAAGGTTTCCTGCACGAGGTTTGCCACCATGCCAAAGCCGAGCAGTCCCATGGCCTCATCCAGCGAGGCGATCTGGCGGCGGACGCCGAGCAGGGGGGAGTTGGCCGACTTGATCACGGCCGCAGCGAGGCCGACGTCTTCGCCGATGAGTGCGGCAATCCGTTTGGTGCTGACTCGAGGCTGGCACAGTTCGTCCATCAAGCGCGCGAGGATGGCCGGGCAGGACGGTATGGTCATGCCCTTGATCGCACCATCAAGCGGGTTCAGCTTTGTGTTGGACCACGGCATCGAATTCTTCCCTGGGAATTTGTTCTTAGACCAAGTTTAAATCATGCGCCGATCAGGAAGCCGCAACAATTGGCGTAGGTATTGGCTGCGTGAATATTTCACTTCTTCCATCAAAGTTGCCCGTGGGTGCCACGCTGAGGCAGCAGCACCGGCGCCGACGATGGACGATATTCAAAAGGGCAGGCTCAGGCCGGGCCACACGCCATCGAAGGCCGCCCGGAACGCCGACTGGATGCGTGCGAGCGCCGCTTCATCGTCGGCTTCGAAACGCAGCACGACCACGGGCGTGGTGTTCGATGGCCGAGCCAGGCCGAAGCCGTCGGGGTATTCGACGCGCAGGCCATCGAGCGTGATCAGCTCCTCAGCCCCGTCGAAGCGTGCGGACTCCTTAAGGCGTCTGACCAGTTCGAAGGGCTCGCCCTCGTTCATCGTCAGATTCAGTTCGGGCGTGCTGGTGGAATTGGGCAGATCCTTCAGCGCCGCGTTGGCATCGGGGCGTGCGGACAGGATCTCGAGCAGACGTGCCCCTGAATACAGACCGTCATCAAAACCGAACCAGCGTTCCTTGAAGAACATGTGGCCGCTCATCTCGCCCGCCAGCGGTGCACCGGTTTCTTTCAGCTTGGCCTTTACCAGAGCGTGGCCTGTGTTCCACATCGTCGGCTTGCCGCCGCGGGCGCGAATCCAGGGGGCCAGGTTGCGTGTGCATTTGACGTCGAAGATGATCTCGCCGCCTGGCACGCGCGCCAGAACGTCTTCAGCGAACAGCATCAGCTGACGGTCGGGATAAATGATCTCGCCGTCCTTGGTGACGACGCCAAGGCGGTCGCCGTCGCCATCGAAGGCCAGGCCGAGTTCGGCGTCGGTGTCGCGCAGGGCGCGGATCACGTCCTGCAGGTTCTCGGGCTTGGAGGGGTCGGGGTGGTGGTTGGGGAAGTTGCCGTCGACCTCGCAGAACAGTTCGACCACTTCGCAGCCCAGGCGGCGGAACAACTCGGGGGCGATGCCACCGGCAACACCGTTGCCACAGTCGATGACGATCTTCATCCGCCGTGACAGCTTCACGTCGCCGACAATGCGCTCGATATAGGCGCCGGCGACGTCGGTGGAGCGCAGGCTACCGGCTTGGGTGGCATGGATCAGATCATTCTCGGCAATGCGGCGGCGCAGCCCCTGGATCATGTCGCCGTGTAGCGTCTGGCCACCGAGGACCAGCTTCAGGCCGTTATAGTCGGGCGGGTTGTGGCTGCCGGTGACCGAAACGCAGGACGCGCAACCGAGCTCATGGGCGGCAAAGTAGGTCACTGGCGTCGGTACGCAGCCAATGTCGATGACGTGGATGCCAGCGGCGCGGATGCCGTCGGCCAGTGCTGCGGCCAGGGCGGGCCCGGACAGGCGACCATCGCGTCCGACGGCGATCGCCTGCTGCCCGCGTTTGACGGCTTCGGAGCCGAGCGCATGGCCGATTGCACGCACGGCGGGCGGCGTCAGCACCGTGTCGACGATGCCGCGAATGTCATAGGCCTTGAAGATTTCAGGGGCGGGCGTGGCGTGCGGGAGCATAAGGCAGGGGGCGTGAAGTGGACGAAAGCCGGCATTCTATGCCGAGCCGGCTTTCGTCGTTCGCGCATCCGTTCACAGCCCGGTGGGAGCTGGACTGCGATTTACGCCCTGTGAATGCTGAGCAGATGCTTAGCTCACCGGTGTCGGCACGGGCAGGCCGTCGAAATGCGCGGCCAGATTGGCGAAGGTCAGATCCAGCATGGCGTGCACGGTGGCGTCCGTGGTGCTTGCCATGTGCGGCGTGAGCACCACATTGTCGAGCGCCAGCAGCCCCTGCGCAACCTGAGGCTCATGGCAAAACACGTCGAGCCCAGCCGCCAGAATCCTGCGCTCCTGCAGCGCCTGCACCAGCGCGTCCTCATCGATGATGGCGCCGCGCGCAATATTGACCAGCACGCCCGTCGGCCCCAGCGCGTCAAGCACGGCGGCATCGATCAGGGCGCGCGTAGCCTCGCCGCCGCTGGCGCACACAACCAGGTAGTCAACCTCGGCCGCCAGGCTGCGCGCATCGCTGCACCAGCGATAAGGCACGTCGGTCTTGGGTGTGCGTCCGGTGTAGGCAATGTCCATGCCAAAGGCCAGCGCGCGCGTTGCCACCGCCCGCCCGATTCGGCCCAGCCCAACAATGCCCAGACGGGCGCCAGACACGCGTCGCGTCATCGGGTAGCGCCCGGTCGCCCACTCCCCACGGCGCACGAAGCGGTCGGCGTTGACCACCTCGCGCGCGGCTGCGAGCAGAAGCGCCAGCGCGAAGTCCGCAATGTCCTCGGTTGATAGGCCAGGGGTGTGAGTCACAGACACGCCATGCTCACGCGCGGCTGCGATGTCGATGCCGTCGTAGCCGACACCGAGCACCGAAATGATTTCGAGCGCGGGCAGGCGCGCGATGAGCTCGCGCCCTACGATGGATTCGCCGCTGGCGACCATGCCGCGCAGCCGCGGCGCCAGAGCCGCCAGGCCGGCGCTGTCGAGTTGAGCGAGTTCATGGCAATCGAAACGCTCCCGCAGACGCCCGCCCAGAGCTTCGGGCAGGCGGCAGACCAGCAACACTGCAGGTTTCATCGCTCAATCATTCCAGCACGCTGGGGTCGCGGCGGATTTCATCCCTGGCCATGGCTTCCCACAGGAAGGGAAAGCCGCTGGCGTCGGTGCGCTGTCCGGTGGCTTGCGCAACGGCTGCGGGCAAGGGCACGCCGCCGCCGAGCAGATTGACGCGCCACGCCATGCGGCAGCGCCACTCCAGCGTGATCGCGCGCAGATGCGCCTGGCGAATGCCGTTGGCCACCACCAGCACGCCGTGGTTTGCCAGCAAGGCCCACTTGTGCTGACCGAGCGCGTCCGCCGCAGCGCGGCCCAGCTCGCTGTCTTCCACCGTGCCGCGGTACTCGTCGTAGTACACCGGATCGGTATCGACCAGTGCGGAGGTCTGATCGTAGATGGGGGGGACGCGCCCCACCGCGGACCATACCGAACCCCACTCGGAATGGTTGTGAATCACCACGCTGACGTCGTGCCGGGCAGAGTGGACGTCGATGTGAAGGTTGATGGCGGGGGTGATGTTCCATTCGCCTTCGATGATTTTGCCTTGCGCGTCCAACTGCAGGATGTCGGATGCTTTCACTTCGGCCCAGGTGAGCTCCCAGGGATTGGCGAGGTAAGTGCCATCTTCCTGGCGCAGCGTGATGTGGCCGGCAATGTGGTCGTTATAGCCCTCGCGGTGCAGCACGCGGCAAAGCAGGGCAACTTGCTGCTGGGGCGTCAGCTTGGGCAGCAGCGCATGGCGGCCCGGGCGGGGAGCATAACGGGCCAGTATTTCGGGATTCACGTCATTCATCATTGATATCATTTCCTTTTGCAGCAGAAGCGTTCAAGCGGGCCAGCGCTCACGCGGGTGAGGCTTCACGAGCAAATACCGACGCGCGGTGCATGCGGCGCTGGTGCGGTCTGTAGTCCAGAATGGCGTTGTGGATCACGCTACGGTTGTCCCACAGCACCATGTCGCCGACCGTCCAGCGGTGGCGGTAGACGAACTGGACGTGCTGGGAGTGTGCGTGCAGATAGGCCAGGATGGCATCGCTTTCGGCCGGCGCCAGGCCGTCGATGTGCGTGGTGTAGGTCGGGCTGATGTAGAGCGCCTTGCGACCCGTGATGGGGTGCGTGGTGACGATCGGGTGCAGGTGGCGCTTGCCCATCTTGATGACTTCGAGATAGCGGTCGTGAGTCACGACGCCCTGGCGCAGGGCCGCTGTCATCGGGCCGTTCATGTCGTGCCAGGCATGCAGGCCGTCGAGGTACTGCTTCATGCGCTCGGACAACGCGTCATAGGCGGTCGTCATGCTGATCCAGCAGGTGTCGCCACCACAGGGAGGCAGGATTTTGGCCTGCGTCATGGTGACGATGGGGGCGCTGGGCAGAAAGCTCTCGTCGTGGTGCCACATGTCGGCCCGGTCACCGAGCTTGGAGTCGATAAGCGTGATCTGTTCGAAGCCCGCACCCAGGTTGGGGTAGAAGGTATGAACTTCCGCTTCGCCAAAGTGGTTTGCAATCGCCAGGTGCTGCTCGAGCGTCAACTCGGGCACATGCAGCACGAGAGCCTCGTGCTTGACGAGCGCGGCTTCGAGTGCCTGCAGGGTTGCGGGCAAAAACACGTCGGCAAGGTTGAGATCAAGCACTTCGGCGCCAATTGCGGGGCCAAGCGGACGGACATTAAAGGGTGAGGGCACGACAGTCTCCTGGTGGGTTGTAATCTTTGCAATCAATGGGCAAGCGACTCGGGAAAAGCCGCGCCGTGCGCCTTCACGCACGTGCAAGTCAGCTTTGGTGCTCTTCTTGGCTGCCGACTTTATTTTGCCTCTTTTTGATGGATATCAATGCTGTACCAAGGCGTTTTACAATGGACGAGTTCAAGTATATGAAGACCGCCCTCCTTGCGATAGTCGCTTTGTCAGACCACCAATCAAGAACGCAAGCCAATGATCTGATTGAAGAAGTTGAAGTCAGTTACCCGTCAGGAACCCAGCACTCGCATTACCATGCCCAATAAGCACGACTTGTCCTCTGCAGAGACCTGGCCAGGGCCCGGGCAACTCCCCTCGCTGCGCAAGCGCCCGAATCAGACGCGCTCGCGCGCGCTCGTCGATGCGGTGGCGCAGGCTTGCCTGCAGATCCTGGACGAAGCAGGCGAGGAGGGGCTTACCGTGGCCCGCATCGCAGAGGTTTCGGGCGCCGCCGTGGGTTCGATCTACCAATACTTCCCGAGCAAGGACGCCATCGTTGCCATGCTCTATGAGCGCGTGCTCGATGAAGAGTCTGAGAGGCTGCTGCAGGTGCGCCAATGTGTGGTCGGCTTGCCACTTCCCACGGCGCTGCGCGAGATTCTGGCCAACATCATTCGTGTCGAACTGCGCCTGTTCAATCTGAGCCAGAGCTTTCATCTACGCCACCACGCGGCCCTGCATCTGGGGATGTGGCGCGGCCCATACCAAACCGCGAACGAATTCATCGAGGCCACCTGGCTGCCCTTGCTGCAAATGCGTGCGCATGAGATCAGCACACCGCACCCGGAATTGGCAGCGTATATGCTTGGACAGGGGCTGCGCGGCGTGATCCGCTCAGTGCTGCAGGACATTCCGGAGCAACTCGAAGCGCCCGCCTTCCTCGACAGCCTGGTCGCCATGGCCATCGGCTGCCTGCGCCCGCAGGAATCAAGCGATTGGCAAAAGAGCGGGTGAGCTTGCTCCAAGGTCAAGGGCGGTGTGCGCCGCTTGCGGGTTCAGCAGTGAGCGTCGAAATGGGCGATGAGGCGTTGCGCCAGCCACGTCTGATCGCCGGGCAGGTGCCGCTGCAAAAGCCGGCGTGGCCGCCCTCTGCCGGGTAGGCGAAATGCACGGCCGGGGGCAGGTCCGTGGCTTGGGGCAGCGAAGCGGCGGGCACGAAGGGGGCTTTGCCTGCAGCCATCTGCAGTCAGTGCAGGATCCAGTCGATTTCTGCGCTGTCACCCGAGTGGTAGACAGGTGCGAGCCGGTTGGGCATGCCGCTGCAACCACGAAAACCCACCCCCACGCCGCGCCAGCCGGGTCGGGCGGTGGCTCGCATCAGGGCATGTGCGTAGTGCAAGTGGCTGGAGCCCTTCAGCCCGTGGAACAGCACCATCAGCGCAGCGTCGGCGCCGTCCGTTGGCAATCAGTCAAGGTCGATGAAGTCGCCATCGGGCATGTCCCAGCGTTCGCGCCGATAGGTCGGTGGCGCCCCTTTATGCGTGACCGGCCAGATCGTCTGTGCATGTCCGCCTGGCAGCCACCAAGGCGCGCGGTAATCGCCGATGTTGGCGCCATCCTTCATGCCTTAATGCACCACGCGCGGCGACAAGGTGCCGAAGTCGCTGTCATCCGGTATCGGTGAGGCGTGATGCATGACCATGCGCCAGCCGAGCGCACCGCGAATGTAGACGTTGGTGGCCGCGATCGTGGCGGTGCGCACGGACTCGCCCTCGATGCGGATATTCTCGAACACGCTGTGCATCGCCACCATGGCGTTGCCGCTGACGACGGTCTGGGTCACGTCGATCGTCAGACGTTGTCCGCCGGACAGCATCTGACGCCATGCTTCGCGGATCGACTCCAGCCCGACGATGCGTGGGCCGCCGGGGTGGATGCAGACGACCTCTTCGTCTTCCGACCATACCGACATCATCGTATCCAGACTGGAGCGAGCGAGTGCCTCATAGAAGGCCGCCTCGGCGTCGGCTGCGGAAGTGTAGATCGGCTTGTTTGCGCTCATGCCCTGGCTGAAAAAAGCGGGGGCGAAATACCTAGGTATCGGCCCCCTTGTTGTCATCGACTGCGAAAGATCAGTCTGGTCGGCGCAAAGGCTCAGTGGTGCCCTTTGGGATGCTCGCCGGTAAAAACGTAATGGGCGCTGCAGTACGGGCAGACGGCTTCGCCGGTTTTCAGCACATCCAGGAACACCCGCGGATGGCGCGCCCAAAGCGGGGCACCGGGCGGGGGGCAATGCAGCGGCAGGTCCTTGGCCGTGACGGCGACCGCCTGGGTTTTGTCGGTGTTTTCAACCATGACTCAAATCCTCGGTACGTGGAGATCAGACGTAGGCGAGCCAGTGCTCGTATTCCGGTGCGCGGCCATTCACGGCGTCGAAGAAGCGAGCCTGGATCCTGGCTGTGATCGGACCCCGACGGCCTTCACCGATGCTGCGGTCGTCGAGCTCGCGAATCGGCGTGACTTCGGCGGCGGTACCGGTGAAAAAGGCCTCGTCGGCCAGATAGATGTCGTCGCGCGTCAGGCGTTTTGAATGCACCTCGTAGCCGAGGCCACGGGCGATGGTGATCACCGAGTCGCGCGTGATGCCGGTCAGGGCCGATGCGATTTCGGGTTCGTAGACCTTGCCGTCCTTGATCACAAAAAGATTCTCGCCTGCGCCTTCGGCGACGAAACCCTGGTTGTCGAGCAGCAGCGCCTCGTCGTAGCCCTGCTTGGTCACTTCGAGGTTGGCGAGGATGGAGTTCGGGTAGGTACCCGACAGCTTGGCGCGCGGCATCGTCGAGTTGACGTGATGGCGGGTGTAGGACGAGGTCTTGACGCGGATGCCTTTTTCCAGGCCTTCCTCGCCCAGATAGGCGCCCCACGGCCAGGCGGCGATGGCGACGTGCACCGTGGCGCCGCAGGTGGAAATACCCATTTTTTCCGAGCCGTAGAAGGCCAGCGGACGCAGGTAGCAGGACTCGAGCTTGTTCGCACGCACGACCTCCTTCTGCGCTTCCATGAGTTCATCCTTCGAGTACGGGATGTCCATCATGTAGATCTTGCCGGAGTTGATCAGGCGCTGGGTGTGCTCGGCGAGGCGGAAAATGGCTGTGCCCTTGACCGTGTTGTACGCGCGGACACCTTCGAAGACGGCCAGACCATAGTGCAGGGAATGGGTCAGCACGTGCGTGGTCGCTTCGCGCCACGGAACGAGCTTGCCGTCTTGCCAGATGAAACCGTCGCGGTCAGCCATGGACATGATTTGGTTCTCCACCTCAGGAAGTTGATTCGAAGTTGATTCGACGGCCCGCGCAGGGCGGGCTTAGCCCGTGGATTCTAGCGCAAAGGCCGGGCCCGCGAACGCCCAGTTGCATGGGTGGAAGGCTGGCCGCGGTGGGAAAAGCGCGGCTGCGCGCTAGAATGCCGGGCTGGAATCGAAGGAGTGCGCATTGATCGATCGTGAATGGAAACCCAACGTCACCGTCGCTGCCGTGATCGAGCGCGACGGCCGCTTCCTGATGGTCGAAGAGCACACCCCCGACGGCTTGCGCTTCAATCAGCCCGCCGGCCATCTCGAGCGCGGCGAGTCGCTGCTTGAGGCGACTGCGCGCGAAGTGCTCGAGGAAGCTGCATACCGCTTCGTTCCCGAATACCTGGTCGGCATCTACCAATGGACGCGGCCGCAGGGTGACATCACCTATCTGCGCTTCGCCTATGGCGGCCGGATAGAAGGTGAGGTGCCCGGACGCGCGCTCGACGAAGGCATCGTACGCGCCGTCTGGATGACGATCGACGAGTTGCGCGCCACCGTAGCCCGCCATCGTAGCCCGCTCATTTTGCGCTGCATCGAGGACTGGCTGGCGGGGCCGCAGCATGCACTGTCCCTGGTGCGCGACGTTTGACCCGACCGAGCCATGATCGGCTTACGCTTACTCTTGCTATTGCTCGCCCCTGGCCTGGTCCAGGCGATGCCCGCGGCGGGCGATGCGCAGCTCAGCATCTGCTTCAATTATGGTTGCGTGCGTCAGGACGAGGTGCACTTCCGTGCCAGTACCCTGCGGCGCGTCGCGGCAGGCCTCGACCTGGCCACGACCGCAGCACAGGAACGGGCACAGGTGGGCGAGGCCGTGGGCCGTCTGTACCGCCTTGCGGCCTTGCAGACACCGGTCGGGGCGGACCGCGGCGGCAATTATCTCGATGGCGGTGTGACAGGGCGCATGGACTGTATCGACCACTCGACGTCGACCACGCGCATGCTGCAATTGCTTGAGTCGCGCGGGATGTTGCGGTTTCATCGCGTGCTTCAGCCCGAGCGCCGCACGCGCTTCATCTTTCAGCACTTCAGTGCGGTGCTCGAAGAGCTGTCGCTTGCAGCGTGTCTTGAACGACTGCCGTCCGCTGCGGCGCCAGGGCGCTGCGACGGGATTGAAGACGAACGGATCGATGAAGGGCCGGTCGGCGCCGAAACGGCGCGGCCAGGCAAAAGATATGTGGTCGACAGCTGGTTCGTCGACAATGGCGAGCCGGCGGTCGTGCTGCCACTCGTCGAATGGCTCAATGGAGGTGGACCCAATGTCCAGTAAGCAGGATGGAAATGGCATGAAGGTGGTCGTCGGCATGTCGGGCGGCGTCGATTCCTCGGTGACGGCTTTGTTGCTGAAGCAGCAGGGCTATGCGGTGACCGGCCTGTTCATGAAGAATTGGGAAGATGATGACGATTCGGACTACTGCTCGACGCGTCAGGACCTGGTGGACGTGGCCTCCGTGTGCGACGTGATCGGCATCGACCTCGAGGTGGTGAACTTCAGTGCCGAATACAAGGACCGCGTATTCGCTGACTTTCTGCGCGAATACGAGGCCGGTCGCACGCCGAACCCGGACATCCTGTGCAATTCCGAGATCAAGTTCCGCTGTTTCCTTGACCACGCCCTGCAGCTGGGTGCTGAGCGTATCGCCACTGGCCACTACGCCCAGGTGCGTGAATGGGTCAATGACGGTCGCAGCGAATATCAGTTGCTGAAGGCCGAGGACGGCACCAAGGATCAGAGCTACTTCCTCTATCGTCTCAATCAGGCGCAGCTGGCCAAGACCCTGTTTCCGCTTGGCGCGCTGTACAAGCGCGATGTGCGCCGGATTGCCGAGCAGGCCGGGCTGCATGTCGCGGCCAAGAAGGACTCGACCGGCATCTGCTTCATCGGCGAGCGGCCGTTTCGCGAATTCCTCATGCGCTATCTGCCGACCCGGCCTGGCGAGATCCGGTCGCTCGATGACGACCGTGTGCTCGGTGAGCATGAGGGCCTGATGTATCACACCATAGGCCAGCGGAAGGGCCTGCACATCGGCGGCATCAAGGGCAATCAGGACGAGGCCGGTGAGCACGATGCCTGGTATGTGGCAAGAAAGGACGTCAAGGCCAACGTGCTCTACGCCGTGCAGGGGCACGACCATCCAGCCCTGCTCAAGGACCGCTTGGTAGCTGCCGAGCTCAACTGGATTGCCGGTCGCGATCCGCACACGCACTGGGTGTATACCGCCAAGCCGCGCTATCGCACGCCCGACATGCCGTGCGAGATCGACTCGATCAGCAGTGACCGCGCCGAGATCGCCTTTGCCCAGCCACAGTGGGCGCTGACTCCGGGGCAAAGCGTGGTGCTCTACGAATCCAAGGTCTGCCTCGGTGGCGGCGTCATTGTCTGATTGCGTCTGAACGCCGCAGCGCCGCCCGCGCTCAGAACGGCGCGGGACTGGCCAGCGCCGGCTGGGCGTGAGTGTGTGCCCGTGCGGCGAAGGTTTCGCAGCGTGCAATGAAGTCTGCACTGCTCTTGGGCATTGGCACACGGGCGCGCGTAATGTTGGTGATCAGGTCGCGGCCTTGAAGCAGCAATCGCCGCGCGTCGCTGGCCAGTTGCTGGTCCACCGCACTCAGGCTGCGTGACAGGGACGGCGAGAAGGCTGCGAGCTCCTCGGAGGCGACGACGAAGTCCGACCATACGTCGAAAATGTCGGGGTCGGTGCGCAGGGTTTCGCACTTGACCTTCGCTGCGGTCGTGAAGTGCGCGATTGCGGATCGAATGCCTTCGTACATGGGGACTGCGGTGATGGAGGACGACATCACCGCACTCAGGCGATCGATGTCCCGCAGGGTCTGTGCAATCTTGATGATCCGGCTTTCATAAAACGCCTCGACCGGAATCGAGAAGGCACGGAAGGGTTCGCCCCACAGTTCGTCGATGCCTTCGTCGCCGCTGCGATGCAGAACCAGCTTGCCCAGATTCAGCGCTTCCTGCAGGCAGAAGCCGCATTCGCACATCAGGGCATTCTCGGTGTCGATCTCGATGCCCAGCTCCTGCAGCTCCACGAGTTTGGTGAAGATGTCGGTGGCCCGATTGAACAGTGCGCCGGCAAACATGGCGCCCTTGACACGCTTGCGTGCCGGGTCCTGCTCGGTCTCGTATGCACGGCGTGCATCCTCCAGCCGCTTGCCGGGGATGTTGATGCCGTGTTCGACATGGTTGAAGAGCCGGCGGGTGAGGGCCTGGATCAGCTGTTTCTTGGATTTGAGTGAGTCTGCTGGGGGGTCGTAGACCTTGATCCAGTAGCCGTCGCAAAAAATGCGGCGTACGCCGTCGATGATGTCGATGGTGCCGTTTTCGATGGGCGGGTTCATGAGCGCTCCGACCTTTCCTGCTGGCGGATGAATGAAAGCATGGCAGCGGTTTCAGGTGCTGCCAAGGCCGCGACGGGCGGACTGTGCCAGCCGGGAGCGCAGCGCATTGCGCCGCTTGAGCAGCACGCGCAGCCTCCAGATGCCGAGTGTTCCCAGATAGCCGAGCACTGCGCCGGTCGTTGCCATGACGGCCATGCCCAGCAGCAGGGGCTGGCCGATGCCGCTCAGCCAGGACCAGGCCTGAGTCAGCGAGTCGATCACGGCCATCGGCGCTGGCGCTATCTGGGCTTCGACGGCAGCCGGCACCGGCGCGCCGATCAGGTAGCCGCCCAGACGATAGGCAAAGTAGTACAGCGGACCGTAGGTGAAGGGATTGCTGATCAGGGTCGAGATGGCGGCGATCCAAAGGTTGCCGCGCAGGATCAGCGCAGCGATGGCGGCAGCGGGAATCTGTGCCACCGGGATCATCAGGCCAAAGAAGGCGCCGACCGCCACCCCACGTGCAACCGCGTGACGATTGACGTGCCACAGTAGCGGATCGTGAATGCGCGGCCCAAGCCAGCGCAACAGGCGGCTGTGCTTGATGGTGTCGTGCGAGGGCAAAAAGCGTCCGAGCATGGTCCGGTCCGGGTTGAAGGCGGCATCTTGGGTAATGCGCTGGAATGAACGAGCGCCTGAATCACAGCCTTTGAGCCTGGATCTCATGCGCTTGCAGCCCACATTGTGCGTCAGTATGACCCCGCACGGCGTGAGGAATTCACTCTTGTTTGCGTGCGTCTCGCGCAGCACGATACAGCGCTCTGCGCAACCCTTGGCCGACTTGAACTCAGGTCAAACTGGAAGGAATAACCACGCGCAACACGGCCTGCGTCTCGCTCCCGCGCATGCGACTGGACAACCACCATAGCGCGCCTTTTTTGATCGACCATTCCGCCTCCTGGCCTGAAAGCAGCAGCGCGGCGAGGCGGCCGAGTGTGGGCTGGTGGCCGACGACCAATGCCGCAGCGCCGGCGTCGGGCCAGCCCGTTGCGCTCAGGATGTCGGCGACACCGCCGTCGGGGCCCAGGCTGGGGACGATCTCAAATTCGTCGGTGAAGGCGCTCGCCGTCTGACAGGTACGCCGGGCCGGGCTTGCCAGCACGCGCAACTGCGCAGGTTGTCTGGCCGCCAGCCATGCCGCCATCTGCCTGGCCTGCTGGCGACCGCGTGGCGTCAGCTCGCGCTTGAGATCGGGGCTGCCGTCAGCCGCTTCGGCGTGGCGCCAGAGCAGGAGATCCATTCATGTCTCCAGGGAGGAAAATCCCATATTCAGTTTATCGTCCGCATCGAAGGTCGATGACCGTTCCAGATCCTGGCTTCAGCCCTGCCAGGGCGTCTTGCCCCACAGCAGGGGCTCGCACTCGCGCAGTACACGGCTGCGCAAACGGCCATAGCGTGGTGCATGCCAGCCCAGCACAAAGGCCGCAGCCGGTGTCAGCGTGGCATCGTCGGCAGCCCAGGCCAGCATGCGTTCGCGTGCGATATCGACATCCTGCAGGAAACCCAGTGTGCGCAGTGCCTTCTTCAGGTCGCGCTGATAGCGTGCAAGCGTTTTCGGCGGAAACAGCGGAGCGAGGAACTCGAGGCTATAGCGCAACTGCTTGAAACCGACGCGCAGCGCGTGCAGTCGAGCCGGCTCGAGCGCCGATGCAGCGTCGAATTGCTTTCGTATGCGCTTGCGCAGACGGGCGACGCGCAAGCGTGCGAACTTACGCAGGTCGACGGCTGCGGCAAGGCTGTCGCACCCGGTTTGCTTCGGGGCTGATGGGGGCAATTGCATCAGTGCCGTGCCGAACTCCAGCAGCAGGCGTCCCTGGGTCGCCTGCTCAAGCGCCTGAACCAGCGCAAGGTGGCCATCCTCGCGGGCCTGGCTTGCCGTCCGCAGCAGCTCGGCCATCGAGGCCGCGTCGGCCAGTGCTCCGGCTGTCACCGGCCCGAGCAGTTCGGTGTTCAACACGTCGAGGTCGCGCGCCTCGCCGAGGCGCCTGGCGTTGTCACGCAGGCGTAGGTTCCAGTCGCCAGCGAAGTCCACGGGCAGGATCGGTGCGAACAGCTTCAGCAGCGCGCGCAAACGGCGAAGGGCGACGCGCAACTGGTGGATCAGGTCTGCTTGCAGTGCATCTTCAGGGGTGACATCCAAGCCTTTGATGGACAGCGCCGCCTCCGCGTTTGCCTGCCATTGGCGCACGCAGGAAAAAGCCAGGCTGCGAAAGGCGTCAACCCCATTCTGGTCCCGTTTGAGTGCGGACGTTTCAGCGCGTGTGGCCCGTAGCGGCGAGCCCATGAAGAGGCGATACCCACGCTCAGCCTTGGAGAGATCAGAAGGCATCAACGGCAGGGTTTCGGCCAGCTGGCAGGCTAGCGCGAACAGGTCCGCAGGCAGCCCCTGTTCGAGTTCGAGCTCCAGTTCGCAGATGGGGGCCTGGCGCTCGCTGCCATCCGCGGCGCTGACCCTGACCTCGCCGGTGTCGATCATGATCAGGATGCTCACCCCTTCGCGTGGGCACAGGCGGCGTGTCTCACGGCGGAAGCGGGTGGTGAACACCGGCACCAGATCATCAGCGCGGCGAGCCAGCAATCTGGCAGCCTCGGGCAGGTCGACTTGAGAGAAATCGAAGGCGCCCGTATAGGTCTGTTCCCACTCGGGTCGCTGCGACAGGCCCGCGTTCGATACCGCGGCGCACTTCACCGTTTGCAACCAGGCACGACCCTGGCGACGGGTGCGGACGGCGATTCGACGCGCCTTGAGCCGAAGTGCGGGCGTGTCGTAATAGGTGTTGTCCAGGGTGACTGCCCGGCCGAGCTTCTCCGCCCCCGCGATCAGCGGATGGCGACGCAATGCCGCAAGCGCACGCCGCGGCAGAGCCAGCTTCAGTTCGATCTCTTGATTCATGGCGCATCGCCTTGTTGTGCAGCAGCCGGTGCAAGCGCCGCCGATTGAAATTGGCCCCTTCGCTTGTGTAGTGGGCGGGAGTCATCAGGCACGGGGGCCATATACAGCATTGAGGGGTGCAGCTCAGGTGCGTCGTGCGAGGTCGATTACTCTCCGAACACGGTTCGCCACATGGCAATCACCGGTCGCCGTGCAGCCTCGGCTTCGTCCGGTGCAACGCGCGAAGGCAGGTCATTGAGTCGCTGGCGGTGCTGCAGGCGGCGCAGTTCGCGGTAGCTGTCGGCGCAGGCAGCGGCGAGATCGGCGGGGATCAGGCCGAGTTCGCCTGCAATGCGCAGCAAGGCGATGTTGCCCAGGTTGCCAGTCAGCTGCGGGTTTGCGTGCGCATGCCCCAGTACGAGGTACTGAGTCAGGAACTCGACGTCGATCAGGCCACCGCTGTCGTGCTTGAGATCGAAAACGGTGTCGCCCTTGCTGCCATGGGCATCCCGCATCTTCTTGCGCATCGTCAGCACGTCCTGGCGCAGCGCGTCGAGCTCGCGCGGCAGACGCAGAACTTCTTCGCGGATGCGTTCGAAGGCTTCGCCGATGGCGCGGTCGCCTGCGGAAAAACGCGCACGGGTCAGCGCCTGGTGTTCCCACACCCAGGCTGATTCGAGCTGATATTTGCGGAAGGCCTCGAGCGATGTTGCGATCAGGCCGGATTCGCCATTCGGGCGCAGGCGAAGGTCGGTTTCGAACAACTGGCCGGCGGCGGTCTGGCTCGACAGCCAGGTGCTGGTGCGTTGCGCCAGTCGCGTGTACACCTCGGGTGACTCCTGGGCATCGTCGTCATAGAGGAAAACGATGTCGAGGTCGGAGGCATAGCCTAGTTCCTTGCCACCCAGCTTGCCGTAGCTGATGACGGCGAACCGGGGCTCGTCGCGGTGGCGAATCTTGATCCGGCTCCAGCAGCGCGGCAGGGTGAGGTCGAGCATGATGTCGGCCAGTTCGGACAGGTGGTCGGCGAGCTTCTCCACCGTCAGCAGGCCGGCGATGTCCTGCGTCAGCAGTCGGAACGCCTGGGCATGATGCTGTTCGCGCATGATATCCATCTGCCGCTCCATGTCCGGCTCGACGGCGTCCAGTTCGGCCGCCAGGCTGATACGGAAGCCCTTCCAGTCGGGCACGGTCTCCAGATTGCGGGCGTCCAGCATCTCGTCGAGCAAGAGCGGGTGGCGTGTCAGGAACTGCGCCCCCCAGCGCGACGCGCTCATCAGGTCGGCGACACGACGCAAGGCCTGCGGGTATTGCTGCAGCAGCGCGAGATAGGCGCCGCGGCGGCCGATGGCCTCCATCAGGTCGAGG
This sequence comes from Thauera sp., assembly GCA_035433105.1. GTDB lineage: Bacteria > Pseudomonadota > Gammaproteobacteria > Burkholderiales > Rhodocyclaceae > Thauera. The sequence continues at coordinate 42,849 of DAORUJ010000002.1, read as the reverse complement.
AAGCGGGCCAGCGTATCGTCCGCTCCCGGTGTCGTTGCCGCGGCTTCGATGACGCGCGGAATCAGCGCGTCGAAACGGCTCTTGATGTTGTTCGGCAGCTGGCGATAGCGCGGGCTGGCGTGGATTGACGCAAGACGCTCGGCCCCGCTGCGCGCGTGGCGGTAGCCGAGCTCGGCGAGCGCCGGCATCACGCTGTCGATGTCCTCGGCCGCTGCCCAGGTAGCATCGAGGCTGTGGTCTTCTTCCGACGGGTCGCCGAACACCGCGTCGAAGTGGCGACCGACCACGGCACGGTGCGCGTCCAGCGTCGTCAGCAGGGCCGTGTAGTCGACAAAACCCATGGCCTGGGCGATCAGCGCCTGATCGGCCGCGCTCGTCGGCAGGTCGTGGGTCTGGGCGTCGTCCAGGTATTGCAGGCGATGTTCGAGCCGACGCAGAAAATCGTAGGCTGCGGACAGTTCCTCCACCGTCGCCGCCGACAGGATGCCGCGATCGGGCAGCAGCGCCAGCGCCTTCAGCGTCGGCCGCAGTTGCAGCGCGGTGTCGCGCCCGCCCCGGATCAACTGGAAGACCTGGGCGATGAATTCGATCTCGCGGATGCCGCCCGGGCCAAGCTTGACGTTGTTGGCCCGGTCACGGCGGGCGACTTCGCGCCGGATCTGGGCATGCAGGTCGCGCATGGCATTGATCGCGCCGAAGTCAAGATACTTGCGAAAGACGAAGGGGCGAGCGATTCCGTAAAGCTCGGACCAGCGCTCCCCCAGCATCACCCGTGCCTTGATCCAGGCGTAGCGCTCCCATTCACGCCCCTGGGTGACCAAGTAGTTCTCCAGCATGTCGAAGCAGCACACCAGCGGGCCGGAATCGCCATTCGGGCGCAGGCGCATGTCGACACGAAACACCTGGCCGTGTTCGGTGACCTCGGCCAGGGCCTGGATCAATTGCTTGCCGAGCCGCTCGAAAAACTCGTAGTTGCTGATCACCTTGCTGCCGCCGGTATCGCCGTCTTCCGGGTAGATGAAGATCAGGTCGATGTCGGACGACACGTTCAACTCCCGCCCGCCGAGCTTGCCCATGCCGATGACCAGCAGCTCCTGCTCCCAGCCGGTGGGCGAGAGCGGCCGGCCGTAGCGCTCGACGAGGGCCGCGCGCAACACGTCGTGCGCATGGCGCAAGGCCACTTCGGCGAGCACGGTCATGGTTTCGGTGACCTCGGCCAGTGGTGCGGCGCAACTCAGGTCGCGTACGATCAGGTGGCACAGTACCCAGATGCGCAGCTGACGCAGGGCCGGGCGCAGCGCAGGGTCAGCGCCGCCGAGGGGCGCTTCGCGTGCAGCAATGAAGCGCTCCATGCTGCTTGCGTCGATTGGTCCATCGATGCTGGCGCCGAGTGCTTCGGCCAGCCAGGGCTGGCAGTCGAGCATGCGCGCGAGGTAGCGCGAAAAGCGGCGGGCGTCCTGAACCGGTGACGGCAGTGCAGGCAATGCGGTGTGGTTGGCGGACATGCTGCGGCTCCGGTGCCTTCGATCTGATCGTTGGTAGAATGTCGACCCCTGCGGCAAATGGTGCCGATAGTCGTCGTATGCATAGTTTATCCGTGCATTGTCGTCTCCAGACGTGCCTCTGTGCGTGTCAGCGGGTGCCCGGGAGCGGGGCTGCGCGCGATCTGCGCGGCGCAGTCGTCCGCCCGTCCCGAATTGCGGCTCGGCAAGCCGTTGCGACCCTGCATGAATCCGCGCTCCGAACCTTCCTCTCCCGTATCGCCAGCGTCTTCCCCCGCGTCTGCTTCGGCCCCGTCGATGCGGCGCACGGGGCGCTTGCGGAAATTGCTTGGATGGGTGGGCAATGCGCTGGTACTGGGCTGGATCGTCGTGGCCTGCACGATGTTGCTGGTGCGCCATGTGGCGCTGCCCGCGGTGGGCCAGTTCCGCGGCGAGATTGCCGCGGCAGCCAGCCAGGCCATCGGGCTGCCGGTAAGGATCGGTACGATCGACGGCGACTGGGCCGGCTGGCGACCCCGCCTGATCCTGCAGCAGGTCAGCGTGGCCGATGGCGAGGACCGGCCAGCCCTGCAACTGCCCAGGGTCGACGCCACGCTTGCGTGGTCGTCCTTGCTGCGGCTGCAAGCGCATTTCCACCGTCTTGAGATCACAGCGCCCGAACTGGCGCTGCGACGTGATCTGGATGGACGGCTTTTTGTCGCTGGTCTGCCGGTGGCGGTGGATGGGAGCGCCGATGGCGGCGCGTTGCACTGGTTGCTCGAACAGCGTCAGATCGTCATCCATGATGCAACCCTGCGTTGGGACGACCGCCTGCGCGGGGCGCCCGAGCTGGTGCTGGACAAGGTGGAGCTGCGCCTCGATCAGCGTCTCGGGCTGCACCGCTTCGCCTTGCGTGCGCAGCCGCCGCAGGCGCTGGCCTCGACGCTCGATGTGCGGGGTGAGCTGCGCCACCTCGATCTCGCGGCCCCGCTTGCTTCCAGCGGGAGACTCTATGTTGCGCTGGAGCGCGCCGACCTCGGTGGCTGGCGCCCGTGGCTCGATTATCCGCGACCGTTGCAGGGGGTCGGTGGTGTGCGCGCATGGCTGGAGTCGACGGCCGAGTCGCGCTTCGATCTGGCGCGCGGACTGGACTTCGGTCGTGCCCCGGCACGTGGCTGGGGTTTCAGCGCCGATGTGGCGCTTGAGCGCGTGCGCACGCAACTCGACGAGGGCTTGCCTGAGCTGGCGCTCGAGCGCCTGGCGGGGCGCTTGAGCGTCGAGCGCGATACCCAGGGCCTGCATGTGCAGACGCGCGGCCTGACGCTGCGCATGAGCGATGGGCTGGCACTGTTGCCGACGACCCTCGATTTGCAGCTTGGAGACATCGGGGGCGAAGGGCACGACAGTCGTTTTTCTGTTAATCAGCTCGACGTCGAAGCACTGGCGCGGCTGGCAGTCTTTTTGCCGCTCGATCAGGCCATAAGCGCGCAGCTCTCTGCTTTTGCGCCGAAGGGACGGCTTCAGGCCCTGAGCCTGCGCTGGCGTGGCGCGCTGGCGGCACCGCAAGCCTGGGCGGTTTCGGCACGCTTTGCCGGACTTGGCCTTGAGGCGCGCGATGGCTTGCCGGGATTAGGTGGCCTGAGCGGCACGCTTGAGGGTGACGAGGGGGGAGGGCGTTACCGCTTTGACAGTCGTGAGCTACACATCGATTTGCCCGAGGTGTTCGATTCCGGGCGTCTGCAGTTCGACCAGCTGCGTGCCGAAGGCGGCTGGCAGCGGCGCGAGGGGCAACTCGAAATCACGCTGGACGGCGCGCAGTTCGAGAATCCGGATGCCGCAGGCACTGCCTCGGGCGTGTACCGCCTGCGCGCAGGCAGCGCTGGTGAGATTGACCTCCAGGCCAGGCTGACACGCGCTGAGGGGACGGCGGTGTGGCGTTACCTGCCTCGTGTCGTCGGCTCTCACACCCAGGACTGGGTCCGCCAGTCCATCCGCCGTGCCACCGTGCCCGAAGCCAGTCTGCGCTTGCGCGGCGTACTGGATGATTTTCCGTTCCGTGACGGACGTGGCGAGTTCCGTGTCGCGATCCGCGTCGCCGATGCCGTGCTCGATTACGCCGAGGGCTGGCCGACGATCGAAGGTATTTTCGGAGAGGTTCGTTTCGAGGGGCCGGGGATGCGCATTGAGGCCGCGCGCGCGCGCATCCTGGGTGCTGCGCTGGCTGATGTCGTCGCTGATGTGCCTGACCTCGATGTCCAGCCGTCCGAGCTCATGACCATCACTGGTAAGGCCTCCGGGCCTACTGCGGAGTTCCTGCGCTTTGTGTCGGCCAGCCCGGTGTCCGAGCGCATCGGTGGCTTCACCGATGGGATGCGGGCGGAGGGAAGGGGCAAACTCGACTTGCGTCTGGTGATGCCGCTGCGGCACGTGCCGGAAACCACCGTTGAGGGCGAATTCCGTTTTGCGGCCAATCGACTATGGCTGGTTGAAGGGCTGCCGGTGCTGGAGGACGCCGCCGGCCGGCTTCGCTTTACCGCGGATACCTTGTCCGTGCCCGAGGCGCGCGCGCAGTTTCTTGGTGCGCCGGCCCGGATCACGGCGCAGACACTGGCCGACGGCACGGTCCGCTTCGATGCCAAGGGCTCGGCCAGCGCTTCGGCGCTGTCTGCTGCATGGGACTCGCCACTGGTGGAGCACCTGTCGGGCAGTGCGAGCTGGGAGGCCCAGGTCGGCATTGCGCACGGGCTGACCCGCGTCAGCGTGGACTCCGCGCTGATCGGTCTGGCATCGAGTCTGCCGTCGCCGCTGAACAAGAATGCGGCTGAGCCCTGGCCGCTGCGCGTGCGCTTCGAGGCGCCCGCGGGCGGGGCTGGCAGGCGGCTGGAGCTGGAGCTGGCGGACTGGCTGCGTGCCGAGATGGCGTGGCCCGGCGCTGGCGGCGCCATGCGCGGCGGTCTGGCGCTGAATGCCGCCGTGGACGAGCCGCTGCGCCTGGCCGAGCGCGGCCTGATGGTGGCAGCGACCTTCGATACGCTCGATGCCGATGCCTGGCGCAGGGTGCTCGACCCGGCGCTGCCGGATGCACAAGCAGACGGCTCCCCCACGCCCGGCGATGAGGGTGCGGCTGGCTCTGCTGCCCTGCCGCTGGCGGGCTTGTCCGTCCAGGTTGGACGACTGCAGGCCTTTGGCCAGGCCCTGAACGACTTCAAGCTGCGCGGTGTGTCCGACCCAGGAGGCTGGAAGGCGCGTGTCTCGAGTGATCGTGCCGTCGGTGAGCTTGACTGGCGCGATGCAGGCGCCGGCGCACTGCGGGCGAGGTTCGAACAACTGAGCCTGGGCGAAGCCGCAAAGGAAGGGCAGCCGGCAGTGCAGACTGCGGCGCCGACATCAGTGCATGACGAGGACGAGACTCCGCCGCGACAGCTTCCAGCGCTGGACATCGTGGCTGAGCGTTTCGTGCTGCGTGGCACGGATCTCGGCCGGCTCGAGGTGTTTGCGCGCAACCGTTCCGGGCTCTGGCAGCTCGAGCGATTTGGTCTGAGCAATGCCGACGGGCAGCTCAGTGGCAGTGGCGAATGGCGTACCATCGGCCGCCAGACGACCCGGCTTGACTTCAATCTGCAGGTGGCTGACATCGGTCGTTTCTCGAGGCGGCTGGGCTACGATGACGTGGTGCGCGGGGGCAAGGCCACGCTGGACGGGCAGTTGCGTTGGCAGGGTGCGCCCAGCCGTCTCGACTATCCGACGCTGGCAGGCAATATGAAGCTGTCGGCCGAGGCGGGCCAGTTCAACAAACTTGAGCCGGGGGTGGGGCGTTTGCTCGGCATCCTCAGCCTGCAGTCGCTGCCGCGCCGGATCACGCTCGATTTTCGCGACGTCTTTTCCGCCGGATTCGCCTTCGATGGCATTTCCGGTAGCATCGATGTGGCCGATGGCGTGATGCGCACCGATGATCTGGAAATCCGTGGGCCGGCGGCGCGAGTGCGTATGCGGGGAACCGCCGACGTCAAGGCCGAAACCCAGAGTTTGCGGGTCGCGGTGCAGCCCACGCTGTCGGAGTCGATCGCGATCGGCGCCGCCGCAAGCCTGTTGAATCCGGTGGCAGGCGTGGTGGCTTACCTTGCCCAGAAGGCGCTCAGTGACCCGATCGAAAAACTTTTTGCCTACGAATATGAAATCACCGGCACCTGGGACGATCCCGACGTTCAGCGCCTCGGTGCCGGACAAGCGCCAGCGACTGAATGAAGTGTGCGGGCTGGCTAACGGATTGTGCGCAACAAACCTCCATTCGAACCTGAACTTAAGCCCTGCATGAGCCCATCACACCCCAAGCCACTTGCCCCCGTGTTGCCCGGATGCACCCGCATTGCCGCCATTCAGACCGTCTCCGGGCCCGATGTGGATCAGAACCTCGACGCAGTCGCGGCTCTGGTGGCCGAAGCGGCCGCCGCAGGTGCGTGTCTGGTGGCGCTGCCCGAGTACTTCGCGCTGATCACGGGCGACGAGCAGGCCAAGGTGCGCATCCGCGAGGAAGAAGGCAAGGGGCCGCTGCAGGACTTTCTCGCCGAGCTCGCGCAGCGTCATGGCGTGTGGTTGGTCGGCGGCACGATTCCGCTGGTGGCCGAGGCCGATGGCAAGGTGCGCAACAGCAGCCTGGTGTTTGACGATCAGGGCCGGCGCGTGGCGCGCTACGACAAGATTCATCTGTTCGGCTTCCAGCGCGGCGAGGAGCGCTACGATGAATCTGCAACCATAGAGGCTGGCAGCGAGGTGTGCGCATTCGACTCGCCGTTCGGGCAGGTCGGTTTGTCGATCTGTTATGACCTGCGCTTTCCCGAGCTTTTCCGTGCGATGGGCGCGGTCAATCTGATCATCCTGCCGGCGGCATTCACCTACACCACCGGGCGGGCGCACTGGGAAGTACTGCTGCGTGCGCGGGCGATCGAGAACCAGTGCTACGTGATGGCACCGGGGCAGGGCGGGCGCCACCCGAGCGGACGCGTCACCTGGGGGCACACGATGATCATCGACCCCTGGGGCGAGGTGTTGGCCTGCCGCGATGAAGGCCCCGGTGTGGTGCTGGCCGACCTCGATCCCGCGCTTCTTGTAGACGTGCGGGAAAACCTGCCGGCACTGCGCCACCGCTGCCTGGACTGAACCTTTCAACTTGAACAGGGCGCAGATCGTTTTCGCGCCGCGCCGGTCCAACCCGGCAAAGAACCCAAGGATGATGCATGAGCAAGAGCCAGAACCCGCTGAAGATCGCTGATCGCTACCTGCTGTCGCCCCATGGTCTGGGCGAAGCGGAGCTTGAGAAAACCTTCCGCAAGCTGATGCGCCATGACATCGACTTCGCCGATCTGTACTTCCAGTACCAGCGCTCCGAAGCCTGGAGTCTGGAGGAGGGGATCGTCAAGTCAGGCAGTTTCGACATCGAGCAAGGTGTTGGCGTGCGTGCGGTCAGTGCCGAGAAGACGGCTTTCGCCTATTCGGACGATATCTCGCTGGACGCGCTGCTGGGCGCCGCGACCACGACGCGGGCCATTGCTGCCGCGGGTGAGCGTCGGCGCGTGGGCATCGTGCCGCACAAGCTCAAGTCGCGCCTGTATCGCGCTGACGACCCGCTCGACTCGCTCGATGACACCGCCAAGGTCAAGCTGCTCGAGCGCCTGGAGGGCTTTGCCCGTGCCGAGGACACGCGGGTTACGCAGGTGATGGCGCATATCGCGGGTTCGTGGGAGGTGGTGATGGTGGCGCGCAGCGATGGCCACCTGGCGGCCGACGTGCGCCCGTTGGTGCGGGTGTCGATTACCGTGATCATGGAAGAAGACGGCCGGCGCGAGCAAGGCAGTGCCGGCGGGGGTGGGCGTTACGACTATGGCTACTTCAGCGACGAACGTCTGCACGAATACGCGCGTGCCGCCGTGCATCAAGCCAGCGTCAATCTGGGCGCAGACCCGGCGCCGGCCGGCACGATGCCGGTGGTGCTGGGACCAGGCTGGCCCGGCATCCTGCTGCATGAGGCGATCGGCCATGGCCTCGAGGGTGACTTCAACCGCAAGGGCAGCTCTGCCTTCTCGGGCCGCATCGGCCAGCAGGTGGCGGCCAAGGGCGTCACCGTGGTCGACGACGGCACGCTGCAGGATCGCCGCGGGTCACTGTCGATCGACGATGAGGGCAACCCGACCGAGCGTACGGTGCTGATCGAAGATGGCGTCCTGACTGCCTACATGCAGGACATGATGAACGCACGGCTGATGGGCATGCCGCTGACCGGCAATGGCCGGCGCGAGTCCTTCGCTCACCTGCCGCTGCCGCGCATGACCAACACCTACATGCTGAATGGCGACAGGAACCCCGAAGAAATCATCAAGTCGGTGAAGAAGGGCTTGTATGCGGTGAATTTCGGCGGCGGCCAGGTCGACATCACCTCGGGCAAGTTTGTGTTTTCCACCGCAGAGGCCTACCTGATCGAAAACGGCAAGGTCACCCGCCCGGTCAAGGGGGCCACCCTGATCGGCAACGGCCCGGATGCGTTGACCAAGATAAAGATGATCGGCAACGACATGATGCTTGACCCGGGTGTCGGCACCTGCGGCAAGGACGGCCAGAGCGTGCCGGTGGGCGTCGGTCAGCCGACCTTGCGCATCGATGGGCTTACTGTGGGCGGGACGGCCTGAGGCTGCCCGGGCGCGCTGTTCAAGCCTGGAGATCCGCCCCGACGCTGCGGAACAGGTCGGGCGTCAGACCGTGGCGCTGCAGCAGGCGATAGAACTCGGTCCGGTTGCGTTCCGCCAGCCGTGCCGCATCGGAAACGTTGCCTGCGGTGAGTTTCAGCAGTTTTATCAGATAGTCCCTTTCGAAGCGGCGCTTGGCCTCGGCGTAACCCAGCGCTTCGATCGGCTGCACGCGCAGCGCGCGTTCGATCAGGCTGCGCGGAATCAAGGGTGTGGTGCTCAGTGCGCAGACCTGCTCGACCACATTCTGCAACTGGCGAACGTTGCCCGGCCATTGCGCCGTGGCCAGCGCCTCGAGAGCGTCAGCGGCGAAGCCGTTCAGATCCTTGCCGTATTTCACCGCCAGCTGGCGCAGGAAGTGCTCGGCCAGCAAGGGGATGTCCTCACGGCGTTCGCCGAGCGTGGGTAACTCGAGGCTGACGACGTTGATCCGATAGTAGAGATCTTCGCGAAACTGTCCCTTGGCCAGCGCAGTGTCGAGATCGCAATGGGTGGCGGAGAGCACGCGCAGGTCGACCGCCTCGCTGCGGGTGGCGCCCACCGGGCGAACGGTGCGCTCCTGCAGGACGCGCAGCAGCTTCACCTGCAGTGCCAGCGGCATGTCGCCGATTTCGTCGAGGAACAGCGTGCCGCCGTGGGCGGCCTGAATCAGCCCCGTCTGCTGACCGGTGGCACCGGTGAAGGCGCCACGGACGTGGCCGAACAGCTCTGACTCGAGCAGCGGCTCGGGGATGGCGCCGCAGTTGATTGCGATGAAGGGCGCGGCGGCGCGCGGGCTGGCGCGGTGAATGGCGCGTGCAAGCAACTCCTTGCCGGTGCCGCTGTCACCGCGGATCAGTACGCTCGCGTCCGACACGGCGATTAGTCTGGCCTCGTCGAGCAGAGTTTGCATGCGCGCACTGTGGCTGATCAGCTCCCTGCGCCAATGTTTGTCGGCTGCAAGGCTGGCGGTCGGCGCTGGGCTGCCAAGCTGCAGGGCGTGAGCGATGCGGGCCAGTAGTGCCTGGCTGTCGAACGGTTTCGTCAGGTAGCCCGAGACACCACGCGAAGTGGCTTCGACCGCGTCGGGGATGGTGCCGTGCGCGGTCAGCAGGATGACGGGTAGCGCGGGATGCTGCTGGCGGATGTCGTCGAAAAGGGCGAGTCCGTCGCCGTCGGGCAGGCGTACGTCGCTCAGCACGAGGTCGAAACGCTCGACACCGAGTTGCGTGCGTGCGGCCTGCGCCGTGGCTGCAGTCGATACACGGTAGCCGCTTGCCTTCAGACGCATCACCAACAGCCGCAGCAGATCGGCGTCATCGTCGATGACCAGCAGGTGCGGCGCGGAGCTCACCGAATCGGAATGAGTGCGCTGGCTCACCGTGCGGGCGCGTGCGGCAGCACCGGAGCGGGACTGCGCGGCGCCAGGCTGCGTTCGATTTCGGCCAGGGCGTCGAGCTTGCGCTGCAGGGCCTCATTGCGCTGCTCGCTGTCCTTCAGGCTGTCTTCACTGCGCCTGAGCTGCTGGCTCAGACGTTCGTTGAGCCCGGCGAGACGCTGGCGTTCGTTGATCTGTTCGAGCAGCGCCCGTGCGCAGGGCTGCTGCGCACGTGACTCGGGGTCTTCGGCAGCAAGAAGACCTTCCAGCAGGCTGCGCGCGCGTCGCAGGCTGGACTGGCGCGGCCCGGCAACACGGATTGCATCCTGCAGCATTTCTTGTGCCGAGCTGACGCCCGAATCCGTCTCCGACTGCTGTTCGCGCGCATCCTGGGGCGCACCGATGCCGGGTAGAGAGGCGCAGCCCGCCAAGAGTGCTGCGCACAGCAGCGATAGCGCAATGGGCCTGCAGATTGGGTGAGGTTCAGCTTGCATGAGGTAGCTCGATGCGGAAATGAGCGCCGTGCACGGTTGGAAGTGCGAAAACCCTGCCGTGATGAGCGTCGATGAATTCGCGCACGATGGCCAGCCCCAGGCCGCTGCCCTTGGCCGGTCGTTCGTCCCGGTGGCTGCCCTGGAAGAACGGTTCGAACACGCGCTCAAGCTCTTCCGCCCGGATGCCCGGGCCGTTGTCGATACAGTCGATGAAAACCCCTTCGCCCTGCGCCGACAGCTCGACCCTGACGCGGCTGCCGGGGGGGCTGAAGCCGACTGCATTGGCGAGCAGGTTGGACAGGGCGATACGCAGCTTGCCGCTATCGGCGCGCACCAGTGGTGCATCGCCGACGATGTCGATGCCGACATCGCGGGCCTGGGCCTGTAACTGCAGCTCGCCGGCAACGTCGCGCACCAGCGGCAGCAGAGCACTCGGGCGCAGCTCGAGGTGGCGGGCGTTGAATTGAACGGCGTTGTAGTGCAGCAGTTGTTCGATGCGCTCCTGCAGGGCGCGGGTGTTGTGTTCAACGATGGTCGTGACTTCCCTTTGTTCCGGGGTGAGCCGCCCGAGAACGCCGTCGGCGAGCAGGGACACCCCCTCGCGCAGGGACGCAAGCGGTGTCTTCAGCTCGTGCGAAACGTGGCGCAGCACCCGATTGCGGTTGGCTTCGAGTTCGCCAAGGCGCAGGCGCAGCCAGTCGAGCTGTGCGCCGACACGACGCAGGTCGGCCGGGCCGTCGATGCTGATCGTCTGACCGAGACGGTTTTCGCCGATGTCGGCGATGCTCTGTTCGATGCGGCGCAACGGGCGCAGCAGCCACCAGCCGGTGAGTGCGGCGAGGCTGATGGCCACCATTACGGCGGCGATGATCTGACTGGCGAGCAGGTCGCGACGCTGGTCCAGGGTGTCGAGCAGCTCGCGGTTTGTAGCCTCGATCTGGCTGCGTACCGTATGCGAAAGCCCGTCGTTGAGCTGCGCGAGGGAAGTGAAAGCGGCTGTCGCCGCTTCGATGCGCGCCTGCCGGTTCGCCGCCGGTGTGTCGCCGGCAAGGGCGGCTTCGGCGGCCTCGACCTGCAGTCGCCATTCAGCGATGGCTGCCGGGACGTGAGCGAAGCCGGGCAGTCGGGTTTCGATCTGTTGCAGCGCAATGAGCGTGTCTGCCTTGATGTCGCGGAAGCGTTCGAGTAGCGGGGCTTCCTCGAGCACCAGGTACTGGCGTGCGCCACGCTCTAGATCAATGCTGCGTTCGGCGAGTCGCTGTACGTCGCCGCTGAGCGCCAGCGCGATCGCAGCGCTGCTGCGGCTGTCGTGGGCAAAGCTTTCCAGGCTCAGCCAGCCGCTGACGGCCGCCGCGCTCAGGATGCCGACGATCAGCAGGAAGCTTGCGAGCAGCGTTGCGGTAAAGGACGGGCGCGGGGACGGGCGCAGCATGGAATCACGGGGCGACGAGAACGGAAAGCGGTGATTCTAGGGGAGTGGCGATCCGGAGGACGGATGCAAATGCAAGGTCAAGTTACGACCCTGCTTTGATGTCGCCTTGAGGCAACACGGCTAAATTCAATAAAAACAATTGCTTGATGGTTCTTCTCGAATGCCTGTCGGGTTGCGGCGACAGTGCGTGGGGGCGTCGCATACTCCATGCCGGATTCCGCTTTGTTGCGGTTCTCCAAGTCCCTGATGCGGCTGCGGAAAAAAATCATGGCATGAGGCTTGCTAATTGACTCCCTCGCCGCATCGGATGGCCAGAACCCCGTTCAAGGAGAAGTCATGTTCAACAAGCCGAATCTGTTTCCGAAGTTTGCCGAGTCCGCAAGCCAACGCGCCGCCTCAAACCGCCCGGGTGTTCCGGTGACGCCCGCAAGCGCATCCTCGGGCACCAGCTCGATGTCCGAACCGGTGCCAGCGGTACAGTCCGCGACTGTGCCGGTTGGCAGTGCTGCGTTCGAGGCGAGCGGGCAGGGGCAGACCAGCGGCAGCCGGCTCATCGTTGGTCCCGACGTCAAGCTCAAGGGTGCCGAGATTCTGGATTGCGATACGCTGGTGGTCGAGGGGCGTGTCGAGGCGACGATGGACAGCCGTGTCATTCGCATCGCCGAAGACGGCGCCTACGAGGGCACCGTGGGAATCGACGTGGCGGAGATCCATGGCCGCTTCGAGGGCGAGCTGACCGCGCGTCAGCAGTTGATCATCCACGCTACCGGCCGGGTCAGCGGCAAGATCCGCTATGGCAAGATCCTGATCGAGGAGGGCGGCGAGATTTCCGGTGACGTGCAGTCGCTGGCCAAGGTGGTGGGCAAGGAAGGGCTGCGCGCGATCGACAAACACGCGGCAGAACTCAAGCCCCTGGCCGCGGTGGCCGGCTGAAAGCCCGGATTGCGTTTGTTGCCCCGCTGAAGAGCTCAGTTCGAGGGTGAGGCGGCGCCAGAGCTGGCGGCTAGTTGCTGCGGCTGCCAGCTCCAGTGCGTCTCCCAGGCCGCGCGCACCAGGTTCGGGTATTCCGCCTTGCCCAGGCTGCCGTTGTAGCGCCCGAGGGCGCGGAACAGGTCGCCCCGCTCGATATCGAGGTAGTGACGCAGAATCGTGCAGCCGTAGCGCAGGTTGGTGCGCAGGTGGAAGAGGTTGTCGTCCGGGCGGTTCATGACTTTGAGCCAGAACGGCATCACCTGCATGTAGCCACGCGCACTGGCGGACGAAATGGCGTATTTGCGGAAGTTGCTCTCGACCTGAATCAGGCCGAGTACCAGTTGCGGGTCCAGGCCGGCGCGGGTGGCTTCGTAGTGGATGCTGGTGAGCAACTCGGCCCGGTAGTTCGCGTCGGGGAGGCGTTTTTGCAGACGGCGCGACATCTCCGCCAGCCATCGCGCGCGTTCGCCCGCATCCGTGATCGGCAGCGTCGGCGCCACCGCATCACTCACGGCCTCATGCAGTGCCGCCCGCACACTGGCGGCCAGGGGTTCGTATTGTTGCGCACCCGCCAGCGCTGCCGCACTCGCCAGCGCGAACAACAGCGCAGCAAGCAGACGGAGTGCAGACAGGGGCGCGCGCATGATGACGCTCAGGCCTTGCTGAGTGCGTCCAGCACGTGCGCGGCGATGTCAGCGGTGGCCAGCTTGATGGCTGCGCTGTCGCGACGGCCTTGATACTCGATCTGACCTTCCTTCAGGCCGCGGTCGCCGATGGTCACCCGATGTGGGACACCGATCAGTTCCCAGTCGGCAAACATCACCCCCGGACGCTCGTCGCGGTCGTCCAGCATGACATCCACGCCTTGCGCACGCAGCGTGTCATAGAGCTTTTGCGCTTCATCGCGCACCGCCTGCGATTTTCCCCAGCCGACAGGGCAGATCACCACTTCGAAGGGGGCGATCGAGACTGGCCAGATGATGCCGCGCAGGTCGTGGCTCTGCTCGATTGCGGCGCCCAGAATGCGCGTGATGCCAACGCCATAGCAGCCCATTTCGAAGTGCTTGGGCTTGCCGTCCTCGTCGAGGAAGGTGGCGTTCATGGCCTTCGAATACTTGGTGCCGAGGTAGAACACGTGTCCGACCTCGATGCCGCGCTGGATGGCGAGAACCCCTTTGCCGTCGGGGGACGGGTCACCCTCGACGACGTTGCGGATGTCCGCCACCAGGTCGGGTTCGGGCAGGTCACGACCCCAGTTGACGCCGGTAAAGTGGAAATCCTCGTCGTTTGCGCCGCAGATGAAGTCGGACATTCGGGCAACCGTGCGGTCGGCGATGACCTTGATCGGCTTGCGCAGCCCGATCGGGCCGAGGTAACCCGGTTTGCAGCCAAAGTGCTCGAAGATCTCGGTCTCGGTGGCGAAACGGAAACCCGCCTTCAGGCCTTCGAGCTTGCTCGCCTTGATTTCGTTGAGCGCATGGTCGCCGCGCAGCAGCAGCAGCCACACCGTGACGCCCGTCGGTGCGCCCTTGTCGTCGACGTCGTCGGTGGCCAGCACCAGCGACTTCAGCGAGGCGGCGAGTGGCATGCCGAGAAACTCGGCGACGTCCTTGCAGGTTGCCTTGCCTGGGGTCGACGTCTTCTCGAGTGCCCGGCCCGCATCGGCGCGGCGTGCGATCAGGGGCAGCGCCTCGGCCAGCTCGATGTTGGCGGCGTAGTCGGAGCCAGGGCAATAGATGATGGCGTCCTCGCCGGTGTCGGCAATGACCTGGAATTCGTGCGAGCGATCGCCGCCGATGGCGCCGGTGTCGGCTGCCACCGCACGGTACTCGAGCCCCAGGCGATCGAAGATGCGCTTGTAGGCGGCGAACATGATGTCGTAGGTGCGGCCAGCGGCTTCTTCGCTGCGGTCGAAGGAGTAGGCGTCCTTCATGGTGAATTCGCGCCCGCGCATCACACCAAAGCGTGGTCGGCGTTCGTCGCGGAACTTGGTCTGGATCTGGTAGAAATTCTTGGGCAGCTGGCGGTAGCTCTTGAGCTCGTGGCGGGCGAGGTCGGTGACGACCTCTTCCGAGGTCGGCTGCAGTGCGAAGTCCCGATCGTGCCGATCCTTGATGCGCAGCATTTCCGGACCCATCTTGTCCCAGCGCCCGGTTTCCTGCCACAGCTCGGCGGGCTGGACCAGGGGCATGATCAGCTCCATGGCGCCCGCGCGGTCCATTTCTTCGCGCACAATCGTCTCGACCTTGCGAATCGAACGCAGGCCCAGTGGCGTGTAGCTATAGATCCCGGCTGCGGCCTTGCGGATCATGCCGGCGCGCAGCATCAGTTTCTGGCTGACGACTTCGGCGTCGGAGGGGGCTTCCTTGAGGGTGAAGAGGTGGAACTGGCTGGCGCGCATGAGAGTCTTTAGCGTGAGAAGGCGTTGTCAAGCGCTGGATTCTAGCGCAAGGCGTCGCCTCGGCAGGACGTGTTGGGGGCGAGATTAGGCCATGCACGGAAGTGGTGCGCTTTCAAACGGCACCCAAGTGTGAAAAAATCGGTACCAATGAACCGAATTTGAAGGTTAGCCATGCTTGATCGTGAAGGCTTTCGCCCGAACGTCGGCATCATTCTGGTCAATGCGCGCAACGAGGTGTTTTGGGGCAAGCGCATCCGCGAGCATTCCTGGCAGTTCCCGCAAGGCGGCATGAAGCACGGCGAGTCGCCGGAGCAGGCCATGTATCGGGAACTGTTCGAGGAAGTCGGTTTGCGCCCCGAGCACGTGAAGATTCTCGGTCGCACGCGGGGTTGGCTGCGCTACGAAGTGCCCAGGCACTGGATACGGCGTGAGTGGCGCAACAGCTATCGCGGGCAGAAGCAGATCTGGTTTCTGTTGCGGTTGGTGGGGCGTGATTCGGACGTCTGTCTGCGCGCGAGCTCGCATCCGGAATTTGATGCCTGGCGGTGGAGCGACTATTGGGTGCCGCTGGAAGCGGTGATCGAGTTCAAGCGCCAGGTTTACCAGTTGGCGCTGGTTGAGCTTGCGCGCATCCTGTTCCGTTCCCGGATATTCGATATGCCTGACAGCTATCGGCTGGGCGAGCCCGAGGCGCCCATTACCGTGGTGCTGGGCGCGGCTCAGCGCTGATCGGTCGGCGGCGCCCCGTCACAGACGAAATGTGTTCTTCCCTTGGAGATCCCCACGCTTGAATGCCAACGCACGATGGATCATTAGTAGAGGGCTCCTCGCCCTCGTCTGCCTTTCCGGCAATGCCTTCGCAGGTTTGCTGGTCGACGCCGATCCCGACTGGCGCGAGGGCGAGCTCAGCATGCCGCCGGCGGTGGATGAATCACGCCTGCGCAGCTTTTTCGTCAGCAGCGCTTCGCCGAACCGCTTCTACGTCGACGAAGGCAGCGTCAGCGTCGGTGAGGACGGTGTCGTGCGCTACACCCTGGTCGTGCGTACCCCCGGCGGCGCCGAGAACCTGAGCTTCGAGGGGCTTCGCTGCGCGACAGGGGAGTGGCGTATTTACGCGAGTGGACGCAAGAACGGTGAATGGACGCCAATGAAGAACAGCGCATGGCAAGCCATTACCGACAACAGCTACAACCGCCCGCGGGCCGCGCTGGCTTACGAGCATTTCTGCGACGGCCCAGCCGCACCGCGAGATCAGGCGCATGCGCTGCGCCTGCTGCGCACACCACGTGACCTCTCGCAAGCTTTTGGAGTCAGATAGTGATCGACAATGCCATTATCGAATTCGACCGAGCGCTGCGTACCGTCTTTGCCCCGGCACTCAGCGTGCGGCCGGTGCCGGGTGAGGGGCTGCCCGACGCCGAGCTGAGCGAGGAAGAACGTCGCCATGCTGCCGCGCTGATGCGGATCAACCATGTCGGCGAGATTTGTGCGCAGGCCTTGTATCAGGGGCAGGCGTTGATGTCTCAGGATCCCTCGATCCGCGATGCGCTGCGACAGGCTTCACACGAGGAAACCGAGCACCTTGCATGGACCGAGCGCCGCATTGCGGAGCTGGGCGGGCGCAAGAGTCTGCTCAATCCGCTGTGGTATGGCGGCGCGCTGGCGGTCGGCCTGCTCGCCGGCCGTTTTGGCGACCGCTGGAATCTGGGTTTTCTCGCCGAGACCGAGCGACAGGTCGAGCATCACCTCAAGGATCACCTCGGCACGTTGCCCGGGCATGATCAAAAATCGCGTGCCATCGTCGAGCAGATGAAGAGCGACGAGATAGAACATGCGCAAACCGCGGTCTCCCTGGGGGCGCATGAATTGCCCGCGCCGATCAAGGGCGCGATGAAGCTGGCGTCGAAAGTGATGACGACGCTGACTTACCGGGTCTGAGCCAGCGTATCGGAGCTTCGCCCCCGGGGTGGGGCTGCAGCAGGGGCTGATCCTCGGCCCCCACCTTCTGCCTTCAGTCTGCTTCCACGATTTCGCACTCGTGGCTGATCTCGGCCGTCTTGGCCAGCATGATTGATGCTGAACAGTACTTTTCCGCAGACAGGTGAATTGCGCGCTCGACGACTTCGCGCTTCAAGTTGCGTCCAGTCACCGTGTAGACGAAACGGATTCGTGTAAACACCTTCGGGTCGGTGTCGGCGCGCTCGGCTTCAAGGCGGACGCTGCAGCCTCGCACGTCGTGACGTCCGCGTTTGAGGATGAGCACGATATCGAATGCGGTGCAGCCACCTGCGCCTGCCAGCATCAGCTCCATTGGTCGGGGTGCCAGATTGCGTCCGCCGGCCTCTGGCGCGCCATCCATCGCGACGAGATGGCCCGTGCCGGTTTCAGCGATGAAGCTCATGCCATCAACCCACTTGATGGTGCATTCCATGTGTTCTGTCTCCTTTTTGAGGCGGCGATCTGTTCGCTGCACTGAGTTGGGGGCGTGCGGATTCTACCGGAGTGCATTCGGGCATGAGCTGCGGGTGCAGATGTGCCGCGAGCCGCCATTGGGAGCAGTTTTCGGAGTCAATACGGCTCCGTATTCATGCGGTGCACCAAAATCATGGGTGGCGGCGTAGGGATTTCGTTGTCAGGGTGGAGTGAAGGGTTATTAAAATTGATATAAAACAATAAGTTGGTTTTAAATAAACGTGACTTATAGCAAAATCAAAACATTTATTGTGCAGCGCACAATAATGTGCTTGCGCGAGCTCGTGAGTATCTGGATAATGCAACCCAGTCGGATCGCTGACGCGGACACAACGATGCGCCGATCCAAATGGTGTCTCCTCCACCCTCCTCCTTTGGTGTGGATTTAACGCAGTCCTCGCGGGCTGCGTTTTTTTTATCTGTGCAGCTTGCGTGTCTTAATGATTGACACGCAAGCACTGATCTCATTAAGATTGCGAGCTTTCCGTTTGACGGCCCGCATATCCGGCCTGACAAAAATCGAGGTTTCAAATGAAGACGTTTTCTGCCAAGCCGCACGAGGTCAAGCGCGACTGGTTCGTTGTCGACGGCACGGACAAGGTGCTTGGCCGTCTCGCAGCTGAAGTCGCTCGCCGTCTGCGCGGCAAGCACAAGCCCATTTACACGCCGCACGTCGATACCGGGGACTTCATCGTCGTCGTGAACGTCGAGAAGCTGCGCGTCACCGGAAACAAGGCGCAAGACAAGAAGTACTACCGTCACTCGGGTTATCCGGGCGGTATTTACGAAACCAACTTCACCAAGCTCCAGCAGCGTTTCCCCGAGCGCGTGCTCGAGAAAGCGGTGAAGGGCATGCTGCCGAAGGGCCCGTTGGGCTACGCCATGCTGAAGAAGCTGAAGTGCTACGCGGGTCCGTCGCATCCGCATACCGCTCAGCAGCCGCAAATTCTCGAGATCTGACAGGAGCCGTTAAATGGCTGTGACTTACAACTACGGAACCGGTCGTCGCAAGACTGCTGTTGCCCGCGTGTTCATGAAGCCGGGCACCGGCAATATCGTCGTCAATGGCAAGCCGGTGGATGAGTTTTTCTCGCGTGAAACCGGTCGCATGATCGTGCGCCAGCCGCTGGTCCTGACCGGCAATGTCGACAAGTTCGACATCATGGTAAACGTGATCGGTGGCGGCGAATCGGGCCAGGCTGGCGCTGTGCGTCACGGCATCACCCGTGCGCTGGTTGAGTACAACGCCGAGCTGAAGGGCGAGCTGCGTACCGCTGGCTTCATCACGCGTGATGCACGTGAGGTCGAACGGAAGAAAGTCGGCCTGCGCAAGGCACGTCGCGCGAAGCAGTTCTCCAAGCGTTAAGCTTTTGGTGCTGCATTCGGAAGCCGTCCTCAGGGGCGGCTTTTTGCTTTTGCGGGCGTGGCTGCGATCTGGCCGATGGTGCTCTGTCCCATTGCCCTCACGGCCGTTTGCCGCGTGAGGATGCGATAATTGTCGCCGTGTCCTGAGCGCAATAAAGGAAGCGAGATGATCAAGGTTGGGGTTGTTGGGGGTACCGGTTACACAGGCGTGGAGTTGTTGCGCCTGCTTTCGCGTCACCCCGAGGTCGAGCTGGTGGCAATTACTTCGCGTGGTGATGCCGGCCTGCCGGTCGCGGACATGTTCCCTAGTCTACGGGGGCGTGTCGGCTTGAAGTTCGTCACGCCTCAGGAAGCACGGCTTGAGGCTTGCGATGCAGTGTTCTTTGCCACGCCCAATGGGATTGCGATGCAGCAAGCTGCCGAGCTCGTTGCCGCCGGTGTGCGTGTGATCGACCTGGCAGCCGATTTCCGCATCCGCGATATCGCCGAATGGCAGAAGTGGTACGGCATGCAGCATGCTGCCCCCGAACTGGTCGCCGAGGCGGTGTACGGGCTGCCCGAACTTTACCGCGAGCAGATCCGCGGCGCACGCGTGCTCGCCAATCCGGGCTGCTACCCGACGGCTGTCCAGCTCGGCTTCCTGCCATTGGTCGAGGCGGGGCTGGTCGATACCGATCACCTCATTGCCGATGCCAAGTCGGGCGTATCCGGTGCTGGTCGCAAGGCCGAGGTGCATACGCTGCTACCCGAGGCGGCAGACAGCTTCAAGGCCTATGGTGTATCGGGTCACCGACACTTGCCGGAGATTCGCCAGGGATTGTCCCGGGTGGCTGGCCAGGTGGTCGGCCTGACCTTCGTGCCACATCTGACGCCAATGATCCGTGGCATTCATGCAACGCTGTACGGACGCATCAAGGCGGGTGTAGAACTGCCCGACCTGCAGGCGCTGTTCGAGAAGCGCTACGCCGGCGAGCCCTTCGTCGACGTGATGCCGGCGGGCAGCCATCCGGAAACGCGTTCGGTGCGTGCATCCAACCTGTGCCGTATTGCCGTGCATCGCCCGCAAGGCGGTGACACCATCGTTGTGCTGTCGGTCATCGACAACCTCGTCAAGGGAGCGGCGGGGCAGGCGGTGCAGAACCTCAACATCATGTTCGGTCTTGATGAAGAGGCCGGGCTGGATATCGTGCCGGTCAGCCCTTGACGGGAACCTCCCGGCCGTAACACGATCCCAGACTTTGACGATTGACGGACGGATGAAGCATCATTCGCCGCAGACCCCAACAGAGGAAGAATCATGAGCGCAGAAGTCGAAACCCCCGACATCCTCGTCTTCACGGACAACGCCGCCAACAAGGTGCGTGAGCTGATCGAAGAGGAAGGCAATCCTGACCTGAAGTTGCGCGTATTCGTCAGCGGCGGCGGCTGCTCGGGTTTCCAGTATGGCTTCACCTTCGATGAAGAAGTGAACGAAGACGATACTGCCTACGAGAAGAACGGCGTTACGCTGCTGATTGATCCGATGAGCTACCAGTACCTGCTTGGCGCGGAAATTGACTACACCGAAGGTCTTGAGGGCTCGCAGTTCGTGATTCGCAATCCGAATGCCACCAGTACCTGCGGTTGCGGCTCGTCTTTTTCGGCCTGAGACCGCTTGAACGCAATAAAACAGGGGCGCCGCGGCGCCCCTGTTTTATTGCGCGGCTTGATGGCCGCGGCTTAGCCTGAGTCGAATCAGTCCGCGCTTGCAAGCTCATAGTTGAGCAGGGCAAATCTGTTGCGCAGTTCGGACGTGTCGCGAAAGAAGGCCGTAAGTTCCTTGGGGCTCAGGGCATCCGCCATGGGCAGCTGAACCGTCATCGGATTTTGCGCCACATTGTTGAAGCGGACTTCGTAGTGCAGGTGCGGACCGGTGGACCATCCGGTCATGCCGACGTAGCCAATGATGTCACCCTGGCTGACTTCGGTGCCCTTGCGCATGCCTTTGGCAAAACCGTTCAGGTGAGCGTAGGCGGTCGAGATATTGCCGCGGTGTTTCAGGACGACGATGTTGCCATAGCCGCGCTGGGTGGCAGCGAAGTCGATGACGCCGTCTGAAGTGGCTTTGACCGGCGTGCCGGTCGCCGCAGCGAAGTCGGTGCCCTTGTGGTCGCGCCAGTTGTTCTTGATGGGATGAAGTCGGCGACCAAAGCTGGAGCTGATGCGCGTGAATTCCAGCGGTGAGCGCAGGAAGCCCTGACGCAGGCTGCGGCCGTCGTCGGTAAAGTACTGATCCTTGCCGCTCGGGCTGCGATACAGCACAACCGCGTGACGTCTGCCCTGATTGATGAACTCGGCAGCCAGAATACGTCCTGCGCGCACCGCATTGCCATCTTCGTAGATGGCCTCGTAGATGACGTTGAAGCGGTCGTCCTTGCGCAGATCGGTGTGGAAGTCGATTTCCGTGCCGAAGATCTCGGCCATCTGAGTGGCGACGCTGTCGGGGATGCCGGCTTCATCCGTGGCGCCATAGAGTGAGCTGCGGATCACGCCCGAGCGCATCTCGACGAGCGTGCTCTGCAGTGCGCCTTCGGATTCGCGCAACTGCAGTCCGGCCTTGTCGTCACGCTCGAGCAGCAGGCGCTGCTCAGCGTTACCCATGGGCAGGCTGAATGAGGCGAGGCGACCATTGCTGTGCACCATGGCCATGACCGTCCGGCCCGCGCGCAACTGACGGATCGCCCGTTTGCCCTCGTCCGAGCCCGACAGGAAGGCCAGCGCCTCGCTGTCGTCCACACGCAAGCGCCGGAACAGCGATTGCAGCGTGTCGCCGGGCTGGATGCGCTCGTGGTGTACGAAGGGCAGATCGTTTTCAGACTCGATCGCAATACTGGGCGTGGGCAGGGTCTCGATCACCGGGCGCACGATGATGCCGGCCGTGTCACTGCCTGGTGCGACGGCGGTCGCGGCAACGACGCCCATCAAGGATGCGCTGACGACGCCCGCCAGCAGCCATGTGCGCGGGCGCTTAAGGAGTTGTGCCGGTAGTTCGGCTAGAATTTGGGTCTTTCTCGCCTGCATGAGCTCACTGGGCCTGAATGGGCAAAAAACTTTCGCAAGTCTAACAAAGTTAGCCCTGCGATCGGAGAGGTATTTTTGGAGAAATTGAATGACTGATGTTCCGGCGGCCGTCGAGCTGATCAAACGTGGCACTGATGCCCTGTTGCTTGAGGCTGAACTGGTCGAGCGCCTCAATACCGGGCGGCCCCTGCGGGTGAAGGCGGGGTTTGATCCTACCGCCCCTGATCTGCATCTCGGCCATACTGTGCTGATCAACAAGCTGCGCCACTTTCAGGAGCTCGGGCATCAGATCCTGTTCCTGATCGGCGACTTCACCGGCATGATCGGCGACCCCAGCGGCAAGAACGCCACACGTCCGCCGCTGTCCCGCGAGCAGATCATGGAGAACGCCCAGACCTACCAGGATCAGGTGTTCAAGATACTTGACTCCGAAAAGACCGAGATATGTTTCAACTCGAGCTGGATGGAAGGACTCGGCTCGGCTGGCATGATCCGCCTGGCTTCACACCAGACCGTGGCGCGCATGCTGGAGCGCGATGATTTTGCCAAGCGTTATGGCACGAACCAGCCGATTGCGATCCACGAGTTCCTGTACCCGCTGTGTCAGGGCTATGACTCGGTGGCGATGAAGGCCGACGTCGAGCTTGGCGGCACCGATCAGCGCTTCAACCTGCTCATGGGGCGTGAGTTGCAGAAGCACTATGGTCAGCATCCGCAGTGCGTGGTGATGATGCCGCTGCTAGAGGGACTGGACGGCGTCAACAAGATGTCGAAGTCGCTCGGCAACTACATTGGTATCTCCGAGGCGCCGAAGGAGATCTTCGGCAAGACGATGTCGGTGTCCGATACGCTCATGTGGCGCTACTACGAGTTGTTGTCCTTCCGTTCCACCCTCGAGATCGAAGGCCTGAAGCAGGACGTCGAGGGCGGGCGCAATCCGCGTGACGTCAAGGTGATGCTGGCGCAGGAACTGGTGGCACGCTTTCATGGTGCGCGCGCCGCAGAAGAGGCGCTGGCCGACTTCGAGGCACGCTTCCAGCGTAACGCCATGCCCGATGACATGCCCGAGGTCAATGTCACGGTTGGTCCGGACGGTATGGTCCTGTTCCAGGTGCTGAAGCAGGCCGGCCTGACCGGCAGCACATCCGAGGCGATGCGCATGATCGAACAGGGCGCGGTGCGGCTTAATGGCGAACGTGCCGATGACAAGGGCCTGCTGCTGTGCGCTGGTGGGAAGGTGGTGCTGCAGGTCGGCAAACGCAAGTTTGCTTCGGTGGTGCTGGCTTGACTGGCGAACGCTGTGTGTGTGGTGGCCTGAAATGAGCGCCGCCGAAGCCGCCCGCCCGATCGGCGTGTTCGATTCCGGGGTCGGTGGGCTGACTGTGGTGCGTGCGCTGATGGAGCGCCTGCCGCTGGAGAGCATCGTCTACTTCGGCGACACGGCGCGGGTGCCCTATGGGGTGAAGTCGGTGGCGACGATCGAGCACTTTACCGCGCAGATCACCGATTACCTGCTGCAGCGCGATGTGAAGATGCTGATCATCGCCTGCAACACCATGGCGGCAGTCGCGGTGGACGTCGTTCATCGGCTGGCGCGTGACATTCCGGTACTGGACGTGATCGAGGCGGGGGCGCGCGCTGCGGTGTCGAGCTCAAGCGGCCGGCGCATCGGCGTGATTGGCACCCCCACGACCATCAATAGCAACGCCTACGCGCGGCGCATGCATGAGCTCGATCCGTCGGTTCGGGTCTATTCACAGGCCTGCCCCTTGTTCGTGCCGTTGGTGGAGGAGGGCTGGCTGGACCATCCGGTGACGCGGCTGACGGCCCAGGAGTATTTGCGTCCGGTGCTCGCCGAGGAGGTCGACAGTCTGGTTCTGGGGTGCACGCACTACCCGCTGCTGAAGCCCTTGCTACGCGACGTGGTGGGGCCTGCGATACGGCTGATCGACTCGGCGGTTACCACCGCCGAGTTGGCCGCCCAGCGTTTGCAGCAGGCGGGCCTGACACGCAGCGGCGGCGCGGCGGCTGACTACCGGTTTGTCGTCAGCGACGTGCCGCTACGTTTCCAGACCATTGGCGAACGCTTCCTTGGCCGCTCGCTCGGCCAGGTTGAGAAAGTCGACTGGTAGCTCAGCGGATAGCCCGCCATCACGACCCTGTTTCAGGCGGGACTGACTCATACGCCGGCGGCGCTGCTGGCCCCGGCACTTTGCAGCCAGCCGCGCGCCTCGTTCTCGTCGTCGAACACCTGCACTTCCGCGGTGACGAACAGCTGCGACACCCAGGCGCTCCAGGTCAGCCATTGATCGTCGGTCACCACCGCGATGCGGCGGAAATCGTGGGCGTGCTGGCGTGAAAACTTGATTTCCTCCCAGGCAACGTCCAGCGTGAAGCCGGCCATCTCGCGCAGATCGAAAAGCAGGTCGAGCTGGCCAGAGAACTGGATCTTGTATTTGACCAGCTCCTCGAACTCCTTGTAGTCGGCCAGCGTGAATTCACCGAATACGGTGACTGCGACCAGATTGTCGCGGTGTTCGATGTTGATCATGATGGCCTCCGTGTTGCCTGACTGGGTGGCTCCCACTATAGCCCTCGCCCCGATCCGGCTCAATCGCCCGCATGTCGAATCAGGCGCTGCGACGGGTGCGCAAGGAGATCATGATCGCGCTGGAGACGATCAGTGCAATGGCCAGCCAGCTCGACCACGGCATGATTTCGTTCCACAGCACTGCACCGAACAGACTGGCGAACACGACGGTGGCGTAACTGAGGTTGGCAGACACCAGGGTGTGGCCGTAGCGGTATGAACGGGTCATTGCCAGCTGGGCGAGGCCACCGAAGACCCCGACGCCCAGCAGCACGAAGAACTCGTGCACAGTCGGCATATGGGGGCCGGAAGGCAGCGACCACGCCAGGCCGAACAGCGTGGTGACCAGAGCAAACCAGAATACGGTGCGGACCTCGGGCTCCCCCAGTCGACCCAGCTCGCGCACGCTGACATAGGCCACGCTGGCGATGGCGCCCGAGCTCAGGCCCACGACCGCGCCCAGCCACTGGTCGGCCGCCAGGGTGGGGCGCAGCAGCAGCATGACGCCGCCAAAACCAATGACGATCGATAACAAGGCGGGCCAGCGTAGCTGTTCCCGGAAAACTAGGGCGAGCAGCAGCGCGACGAAGATCGGCGAGGTGTAGTTGAGTGTGACTGCAGTGGCGAGCGGCAGGATGCCGATCGCGAAGAAATAGCAGCTCAGGGCGATCGAGCCCGACAGGCTGCGCGAAACATGCATGCGCCAGTGCGGCGTGCGCAGCGAAATGCTCCGGGCGCGGGCGAGACTGACCATCATCAGCATGCTGACCGCACCGCGGTACAGCACTACTTCCGCGGTTGAGAACGTCTCCGAGGCAATCTTGACGCACACCCCCATGACAGCGAACAACAGGCAGGAAACAAGCATCCAGAAGGCAGGCATGATGTGATGTCGCGGCGCAGCGATACGGGACGGTATTGAATCACAGGCCGGTGCCGGAGCGTCGAATCCTTGTCGGCAGCGAGCACCTTCACGGCACGTGCGCGTGGGCCCCAAAGCGTGGCATTAAAACGATGGCTTCCAGACCGCCGTCGGGGTGATTGCGCAGTCGGATCGAACCATGCTGGCGGCGCAGCAGGTTCCGGGTGATGGCCAAACCCAGGCCGGTGCCGCCGGTTTCCCGGTTGCGCGAGGTTTCCAGCCGGTAGAAGGGCTCGAATACCTTTTCGAGCTCGCTCTCCGGCAGGCCGGGGCCATGGTCACGGATGCGGATCTCGATCACGTCCGGTTTGGTGCTGACGATGATCCCGACGTCGCCGCCGAACTTCACCCCGTTTTCGATCAGGTTCCATAGTGCGCGTCGCACGGCCGTGGGTTGTGCGTGCAAGGGCGTGCCGACCCGCCCGCTCAGGCTCAGCGTCCAGCCCATGTCCCGCGCATCGTCGCACAAGGCTTCGAGCAGGCTGTCGAGGTCGATCGGCTGTGCGGGCGTCGCCTCGTTCAGGCTGCGTGCATAGGCGAGCCCCTCCCTGACCAGTGCCTGCATGCCGTCGAGATCGCCCTGGATGCGTGCACGCAGGTCTTCGTCATCGACGAGTTCCGCACGCAGGCGCAGACGCGTGATCGGCGTCTGCAAATCGTGGGAGATCGCCGCGAGAATACGCGTGCGCTCGCTGACGTGTTCGCGGATACGCTGCTGCATCTGATTGAAAGCCTGGGCCGCCTGGCTGACTTCGGTCGGACCGCGAATGTCCATCGGTGCGCGATCGGGGTCTTCGCCGAGGGCGCGGGCGGCGTCGGCCATGCGCGACAGCGGGCGGGTCGCGAGTCGCACGGCGAACCAGGTCAACAGCCCGACGCCACCGACCAGGGCCGCGAGGGCCGCAAGCAGGCGTCCGGGCTCGGGTGGGCCGATATGAGGCGTTGGGGGAATGCCGGGCAGGCGAACCTGCAAGGGGGTACCGTCGGCAAGGTTTACAAGTGCGACGATGACTGCGTGCCGCATGCCCGGGCGCTCGTGCGTATAGGCCACGGTGCTGCGGCCTGGCATTGCGGCGCGCAAGGCGGCGGGCAGCGGGTGACTGTCGGGCAGGGCTTGCAAGCGTTCGGAGGGGGGGCGCAGGGCGAGACGCAGGCGTCGGCGGCCGAGCTCGTCGATCCAGCGTTCGCGCTCGGCTGCGCTGAGATGGTCGAGTACGTCCGCCGTTGCCGCAATCTCCTGCGCCACACTGTCGAACAAGGCAGCGCGGCCGATACGTTCGCGCTCGCCGACGAAGAGGGCAAGGCTGGCCGCAATCACGATCAGGATGCCGACCAGCAGGATCAGCATCAGGCGCGCGAACAGGCTGCGAGGCCAGGGCAGTGTCATGAGGTGCCCCGCGAAGTGTCCGGTGTGACCACGCTGACATTGGTGGCAAGCACGTAGCCTTCGTTACGCACGGTCTTGATGATCGAGGGCTCCCGGGCATTGTCGCCAAGGCGCTGGCGCAGGCGGCTGACCTGGAGGTCGATCGAGCGGTCGAAGATGTCTGCTTCGCGACCCTGTATCAGTTCCATCAACTGGTCGCGCGACAACACCTTTTGTGGGTGCGACAGGAAAATCGACAACATGCGATATTCCGCACCCGACAGGGCGACAGCGATGCCGGTGGCGTCGATCAGGTGGCGGTTGATGGTGTCCAGCCGCCACTGGGCAAAGTGGAGTTCACGTGCATGGGCCAGCGGGGCGGCGTCGAGGTTGGGCGGCAGCGCACGGGTGCGGCGCAGCACGGCGCGGATGCGGGCGTATAGCTCGCGCGGGACGAAGGGTTTCGTCAGGTAATCATCGGCACCCATCTCGAGCCCGAGGATGCGATCCATGTCGTCACCGCGCGCCGTCAGCATCAGGATCGGCGTGTTCGCCGGCGGCCCGCCCGCTGCCCGCAGGTTGCGGCACAGGGTCAGCCCGTCTTCGCCCGGCATCATGATGTCGAGCACGATGAGGTCGATGCGGTGCTGCTCCAGCGCCGTCTTCATCTCGCGGCCGTCCGCCGCCGTGGTGCAGCGCAGCCCCTGCTTCTCTAGGTAGTCGGCGAGCAGGCCGCGGATGTCGCGATCGTCGTCGACAATCAGGATGTGGTCTTGCTGGCTCATCGAGAATTCTCCATGGGGCGAATCTTAAGCCGGCCTTCGCCTGACTTTGTATCCCAGCGTATCAAACAGGGCCCCGGAGACAGAAGGCTGCAAAACCGTCCGATCCTGACAAATGGCGCTTACATCGGGCTGCTCTAATGGGTTCGTCGCTCGAACACTTGGGCGCAACGGACACTAACCCGATAGGAGCATCATCATGAAAACCTGGATCAAGACTTCGATTGCCGCGGCACTCATTACCACCGGTGCCCTTGGAACCTCTGCTGCGCTGGCCTGGGGTGGGCATTGCGATGGCGCCGGCCCGGTTGGTAACAAGGGTGGTTGGTCGCAGATGGCGCCCGAGCAGATGAAGGCGAAAATGACGCAGCGCGCCGAGGTGCATATGGCTCGCCTCGAACTGGCGCTTGTGCTCCAGCCCGATCAGAAGCCGGCTTTCGAAACCTTCAAGGCCGATATGAAGGCGCGTGCCGGGCGCATGGCGACAGCCATGGCCGAGCGACGCGCGGCGACGCAGCCAACGACGGCGATCGAACGCATGCAGCGCATGGAGGACATGGGCAAACTGCGCCAGGCTGAGATGGCCGAAGCGCGCAAGACGGTCGAGGTCTTCTACGCCACGCTGAGCGATCCGCAGAAGACAGTGTTCGATGCTGAGTTCCAGAAGATGGGGCGCAAGGGCGGCAAGGATGGGCCCGGCATGCGTGACGGTGGCGGCATGGGGCCGGGCCGTGGTTGATTGCCTCGTACTTTGACTAAGCGAAGGGGGGCATGGTGCCCCGGTTGCTAACCTGCGGCAGCTGACAGCAAAAAGGCCATCCTCGCGGATGGCCTTTGGTTTCTCTCCCCTCTTTCGGGGTAGCAGTTCTTCTTAGTGGAACTGCTCTTCTTCGGTCGAGCCGGTAAGGGCCTTCACGGAGGAGGTGCCGCCCTGGATCACGGTGGTGACGTCGTCGAAGTAGCCGGCGCCCACTTCCTGCTGGTGCGACACGAAGGTATAGCCCTCCTCGCGTGCGGCGAATTCCGGCTCCTGGACCATCTGAACGTAGTGCTTCATGCCTTCGCCGCGGGCGTAGGCGTGGGCGAACTTGAAGGTGTTGAACCAGTTGATGTGGATGCCGGCCAGGGTGATGAACTGGTATTTGTAGCCCAGCGCAGACAGTTCGTCCTGGAACTTGGCGATGGTGGCATCGTCGAGGTTCTTCTTCCAGTTGAAGGACGGCGAGCAGTTATAGGACAGCAGTTTGCCCGGGCAGGCGGCATGCACGGCCTGGGCAAATTCGCGGGCGAAGCCCAGGTCCGGCGTGCCCGTTTCGCACCACACCAGGTCGGCGTAGGGGGCGTAGGCGACGCCGCGGCTGATGGCCTGCTCCAGACCGTTCTTGACGCGGTAGAAACCTTCCTGGGTGCGCTCACCGGTGAGGAAGGGCTTGTCGTTGGCGTCGTGATCGGAGGTGATCAGGTTCGCGGCTTCAGCGTCGGTACGCGCCAGGATCAGGGTGGGGACACCCATGACGTCGGCGGCGAAGCGGGCCGAGAGCAGCTTCTCGATCGCTTCCTGGGTCGGCACCAGCACCTTGCCACCCATGTGGCCGCACTTCTTGACGGCAGCCAGCTGATCTTCGAAGTGCACACCGGCAGCACCGGCGGTGATCATGTTCTTCATCAGTTCGAAGGCGTTCAGCACGCCGCCGAAACCGGCTTCAGCGTCGGCGACGATCGGCAGGAAGTAGTCGATGTAGTCCTTGTCGCCCGGGTTGATGTCGCGCGACCATTGGATCTCGTCAGCACGCTTGAAGGTGTTGTTGATGCGGCGGACCATGGTCGGCACCGAGTCGTAAGCGTACAGCGACTGGTCGGGGTACATGGTCTCGGAGGTATTGCCGTCGGCGGCGACCTGCCAGCCGGACAGATACACGGCTTCCAGGCCAGCTTTGGCCTGCTGCATTGCCTGGCCAGCAGTGATCGCGCCAAAGGCGTTCACATAGCCCTTCTTGGCGCCACCATTGACGCGCTCCCACAGCAGCTTGGCGCCACGTTGGGCGAAGGTGTGCTCGGGCTGGAGGCTGCCACGCAGACGAACGACGTCAGCTGCGGAATAGCCGCGCTTGACGCTTTTCCAGCGCGGGTTTTCGGCCCAGTCTTTTTCGAGGGCTGCAATTTGCTGTTCGCGGGTCATGGTCATGATGCTTCCTTGTGAGAGGAGAAAGGTTCAAGTTATTGCGGTTGCCGGAAGGGCAGCCAGAAAGGCTGCCCGAGACCTTGGCCGCGGTGTTCCTGTCGCGACGTTGTCCGGGGAGAAGTGTGCCGCCGATGGGATGCAGTATAAGAGGCATTCCGCGTAGCAGCAATATGTCTTATATAAGACATAAGAAAAAATCTTGGCTATTTGAAACAGCAGCTTATGTCTCGATTTTCAGACTGTGAAACGAAAGCGAGCTTTGTGAAACGAAACCGTCTTGCCCGGGTGGTGCACTGCAGTGCACGGGAGGCGCCTGCCGGCTCGGCAAGTGGTGCGCGCTTCAGAGCAGGACGCTCGCGGACACGACGACCCCGTCCTCGTCGGCGTACACGTATTGGCCGGGCGTGAAGGTCACCCCGCCGAAGGTGACGGGTACGTCGACTTCACCGACGTTGCGCTTGACCGTCTTGCACGGGTGGGTGCCAAGCGCGAACACGCCGAGGTCCATCTCGCCGATCGCTTTTGAGTCTCGAATGCAGCCGTAGACGAGGACCCCAGCCCAATCATTCTTGACTGCAAGTTCGGCGAGCTGGTCGCCGACCAGCGCGCAGCGCATCGAGGCGCCGCCGTCGATGACGAGTACCCGGCCGTCACCGGCCGACTCGAAGGCCTTGCGCACGAAGGAGTTGTCCTCGTGGATCTTCAGGGTGGTGATGCGGCCACCAAAGGCGCTGCGACCACCGTAGCTTCTGAACATGGGGCTGACGACGATCAGCTCGTCGTGGGTGTCGCACAGGTCGGCGGTGTGAATGTTCATGATCGCTCCTCGTCGATTGAAGGGGAATGGATGAAACAGGGTGCCCGGCGGGCAGCGCGCATGATAGTTCAGCGTCCTGCCGCGGGCGTGGGCATTTGCTCAAAAAAAGGGCGTGCCCCGTTGGGGCACGCCGCTTTCCTGTAACTCCGGGAGGCAGGGGTCAGACGGTTGCCGTTTCCGCCTCCTCGAACACCAGCTTGACCTTGTCGTTCTCGTCGAGATCGATCGTGACCTTGCCGCCGTTCACCAGTCGACCAAAGAGCAACTCGTCGGCGAGGGCCGAGCGGATCGTGTCCTGGATAAGGCGTGCCATCGGGCGCGCACCCATCAGCGGGTCGAAACCTTTCTCGGCCAGCCAGGCCTTGAGTTCGTCGGTGAAGTGCGCATCCACCTTCTTCTCGTGCAACTGGGCTTCGAGCTGCATCATGAACTTGTCCACCACGCGCAGGATCACGTCCTGGTCGAGCGCCTTGAACGAGATCATGGCATCGAGGCGGTTACGGAACTCAGGCGTGAACAAGCGCTTGATGTCAGCCATCTCGTCACCTGCCTCGCGCTTTGCCGAAAAGCCGATGACCGACTTCTGCATGGCCTCGGCGCCCGCGTTGGTGGTCATGATCATGATCACGTTGCGGAAGTCGGCCTGCCGACCGTTGTTGTCGGTCAGCGTGCCGTGGTCCATGACCTGCAGCAGGATGTTGTAGATGTCCGGGTGCGCCTTTTCGATTTCGTCGAGCAGCAGCACGCAGTGTGGTTTTTTGGTGATCTGCTCGGTCAGCAGGCCACCCTGGTCAAAGCCGACGTACCCCGGCGGCGCGCCGATCAGACGGCTGACCGCGTGACGCTCCATGTATTCCGACATGTCGAAACGCACCAGCTCAATGCCCAGGGTATAGGCAAGCTGGCGGGCCACTTCGGTCTTGCCGACGCCCGTCGGACCCGAAAACAGGAAGGAACCGATCGGTTTCTGCGGGTTGCCCAGTCCCGAGCGCGACATCTTGATTGCCTTGGCCAGCGCTTCGATCGCGGCGCTCTGACCGAACACGACGTTCTTCAGATCGCGTTCGAGCGTCTTCAGCGCCGTCTTGTCGTCGTTGGACACGGTACGCGGCGGGATGCGGGCAATCTTGGCGACGATTTCCTCGATCTCGTTCTTGCCGATGGTCTTCTTCTGTTTTGACTTGGGCAGGATGCGCTGTGCCGCGCCTGCTTCGTCAATGACGTCGATCGCTTTGTCCGGGAGGTGACGGTCGTTGATGTACTTGGCCGACAACTCGGCAGCACTCGACAGAGCCGAGCTGGAGTATTTGATGCCGTGGTGCTCTTCGAAGCGGCTCTTGAGGCCCTTCAGGATTTCCACGGTCTCGGCCACCGAGGGTTCGACTACGTCGATCTTCTGGAAGCGCCGCGACAGGGCGTGATCCTTCTCGAAGATCTGGCGAAACTCGTTGTAGGTGGTTGCACCAATGCACTTCAGCTGACCCGAGGACAGCGCCGGCTTGAGCAGGTTGGAAGCATCCAGCGTGCCGCCGGACGCCGCGCCCGCTCCGATCAGGGTGTGGATCTCGTCGATGAACAGGACTGCATTGGGATTTTCGGTGAGCTGCTTGAGCACGGCCTTCAGTCGCGCCTCGAAGTCTCCCCGGTACTTCGTGCCCGCGAGCAGGGCGCCCATGTCGAGCGCGTAAACTTGAGCATTTTCAAGAATATCGGGCACGCGGCCTTCAATGATGCGATGTGCCAGACCCTCTGCAATCGCCGTCTTGCCGACGCCAGCCTCTCCGACCAGAAGCGGATTATTCTTGCGTCGGCGGCACAGGGTCTGAATGACGCGCTCGACTTCCTTCTCACGCCCGATAAGCGGATCGATCTTGCCCACCAGCGCCTGCTGGTTGAGGTTCTGGGTGTAGCTCTCGAGTGCGCCGCCGGCCTGCTTTTCTTCCTGCTCGTGCTCGCCGCCTTGTTCGGCGTCGCTGCGTCCCGGCGTGCCTGCGCCCTGTGGTGGCGTCTTGGCAATGCCGTGGGAGATGAAATTAACGACGTCCAGGCGTGAAATGTTCTGCCGCTGCAGGTAATACACCGCGTGGGAATCCTTCTCTCCGAAGATCGCAACCAGCACGTTGGCGCCGGTGACTTCCTTCTTGCCCGAGGACTGCACGTGCAGGATGGCGCGTTGGATGACACGCTGGAAGCCGAGCGTCGGCTGCGTGTCGATATCATCACTGCCTTCGATCCGTGGCGTGTGTTCGTTGATGAAATTGGTGAGTTCCCGCCGTAACTCATCGATGTTGGCGGCGCAGGCACGCAGTACCTCTGCGGCTGACGGGTTGTCCAGCAAGGCAAGCAACAGGTGCTCGACGGTGATGAACTCGTGACGCTTTTGGCGTGCCTCCACGAAAGCCATGTGCAGGCTGACTTCAAGCTCTTGCGCGATCATTCAATTCTCCTCCATCACGCATGCCAGCGGATGTTGATGCTGACGAGCAAACGAGGCGACCTGCTCAACCTTGGTCGTTGCGATGTCTCGGGGAAAGACGCCGCACACCCCCATGCCCTCACTGTGGACTTGGAGCATGACTCGCGTGGCACGTTCGCGATCCATGCTGAAATATTTCTGCAGAACCATGATCACAAAATCCATGGGCGTGTAGTCATCATTGAGCAGAAGCACCTTGTATAAGGGCGGCTGGCGTGTACGCGCCTTTTTCGCCTCGAGGACAAATTCGTCTTGTTTTCGGGTACCCATGAAAATCATTCTAATGGAGTCGCTGCCGAGTGCAACACAGGAGAATTTCACACTCCGCTGCATGCGAGCTGTAAACCCGTCGTGGGTGTCGCCGTGGTCGATTGGTGAAAATGCAACTCTGATCGTGCGCTGCGGCAAAACTGCAAGTCCTCGGCGATGATGAGAATTCGACCTCTCTAGCAGGGTTGAGGTGGGGTTTTCTTGCTGCAATGCCGCGAATAAAAGCCACGATCAGACCGTTGACGCCCCATGGCCAACTGCGTAAAAACTAGACCGTGCGCTGGCTTGAGCCTGTCATCCGAAGCATTCGATGCTTCGTCAGGGCTAGGGGTGGCGCCGATTTACTGGCTGGGCTTCCGGCCGTATCAAGCAACCTTGAAGGAACGAAGCAATATGGCAACGGGTACCGTGAAGTGGTTCAACGATTCCAAAGGTTTTGGTTTCATTACGCCTGATGATGGCAGCGAAGATCTGTTCGCGCATTTCTCCGCTATCTCGATGAGCGGTTTCAAGAGTCTGAAAGAGGGTGACAAAGTTTCCTTCGATGTCACACAAGGTCCCAAGGGCAAGCAGGCGTCCAACATCCAGCGCGCCTGATCCCGGAAGCGTTTGGTGTAACGTCCGGCGTTGCGCATGCCGGACGAAAAAGCGGAAGGGCCATCGAAAAATCGATGGCCCTTCCGCTTTCTGGAGCCAGTATTCTCGCCGAGCCGTGCCGAAGCCAGCCCAGATGAGCTTACTTCAGCTTCACTTCCTTGTACGGCACATGCTTTCGAACAACGGGGTCATACTTGTTCAGTTCAAGCTTTGCCGGCTTGGTGCGCTTGTTCTTCGAGGTGGTGTAGAAATGACCTGTGCCGGCAGTTGATTCCAGCTTGATCTTCTCGCGGATACCCTTCGCCATGGCGTTCTCCGTTCAGTGTGCTTGCTTACAGCTTCTCGCCACGGGCGCGAAGCTCGGCAACGACGACGTCGATGCCCTTCTTGTCGATGGTGCGCAGGCCCGCATTGGAAACGCGCAGGCGAATCCAGCGGTTTTCGCTTTCGCTCCAGAACCGGCGGTTTTGCAGGTTCGGCAGGAAACGGCGCTTGGTCTTGTTGTTGGCGTGGGAAACGTTATTTCCCACCATCGGTGCTTTACCGGTCACTTGGCAGACGCGAGCCATACGATGCTCCAGGGAATTCTGATTGCGGAAAACACACGAGGATAATGCATCCCCGCAAAGGAAGGCAAGTGTCGCGTGCTGATATAGGTTCTTCGGGCCCGGATTAAACCCTGTTTTTGGTGTTACAGCAAGCCACGTTCGGCAAATGAGACAGGCTTTCCGTGTGCCGGGACGACGAAGTGATCAAGCACGCGGACGTCCACCAGGGCAAGCGCATCCTTCAGGGTGCGGGTGAGCAGTTCGTCGGCAGTGCTCGGTTCCGCTGCACCCGAAGGGTGGTTGTGGGCGAAAATCACGGCAGCCGCATTGTGTGACAGTGCTAGTTTGACGACTTCACGGGGGTATACGCTGGTTTGAGTGAGCGTACCCCGGAACAGGTCCACGGCCTCGATCAGGCAGTGACGGGCATCGAGGAGCATGACGCAAAAGGTTTCATGCGGAAGGTGACCGAGGCGCAGCCGCAGCCAGTCGCGCACGAGTTGAGGTGATTCGAACAGCGCGCGCTCGGCCAGCGTTTCCCCCAGCGCGCGTCGGGCCAGTTCCATGACGGCCTGCAGTTGGGCATACTTTGCCAGCCCCATGCCGGGCAGGGCAGAGAAGTCACCTGCACTCGCCGAGCACAGTCGGGTCAGGGTGCCGAAGTGAGAGATCAGGTGTCGCGCCAGGTCGACTGCGGTTTGGCCGCGGATGCCGACGCGCAGGAACAGGGCGAGCAGTTCGGCGTCGGACAGTGCGCCGGCGCCGCGGGCGAGCAGTTTTTCACGCGGACGCTCGTCGGCGGGCCAGTCTGTGATTGCCATGTGCGCTCCTTTGCGGTCTGGGGCAGGAGATGGCTTTCCTGCTCGAACTTGTCGGTGAATGCAGCCTTTGCTGCCCAATTATAAGCGAATGTCATGATTACTCTGCAGCACAGGAAAATCGTGGTGGGTGTGACTGGCGGCGTGGCCGCGTACAAGGCGGCAGAACTCGTACGCCTCCTTGGCAAGTCCGGCGCCGACGTTCACGTCGTGCTGACCGAAGCCGGCGCGCGCTTCGTTACCGCCGTGACCTTTCAGGCTCTGTCCGGCAATACCGTATGGACGGACCTTTGGGACGCACGCATGCCTAACAACATGGCGCATATCGATCTCGGCCGCGACGCCGATGCCATCCTCGTTGCACCCGCCACGGCTGACTTCATCGCCCGGCTTGCGCAGGGCAGGGCCGATGATTTGCTGACCACGCTGTGTCTGGCGCGCGATGTCCCGCTGATTGTCGCCCCCGCCATGAACCGGCAGATGTGGGAGGCTGCGGCCACACAGCGCAATGTTGCCCTGGCGCGGGGCGACGGCGTGACGCTGTTTGGCCCAGCTGCCGGCGAGCAAGCCTGTGGCGAGGTGGGCATGGGCCGCATGCTGGAGCCGGAGGAGCTCGTCGAGCGTCTCGAAGGCTACTTCGTTGCCAAGCATCTTGCCGGGCGCAAGGTGGTGCTGACGGCAGGGCCGACCTTCGAAGCAATCGACCCGGTCCGTGGCATTACCAACATCAGCTCGGGCAAGATGGCTTATTCACTCGCTCGCGCCTGCGTTCAGGCGGGAGCCGATGTGGTTCTGGTGAGCGGTCCGGTGGCCTTGCCGGTCCCGGTCGGGGTGCGTCGGGTGTCGGTAGCGGGGGCGCGCGACATGAGGGATGCGGTGCTTGCCGCGCTGCCGGGGGCTGACGTGTTCATTGGTGTTGCAGCGGTGGCGGACTATCGGCCGCTTGAGATTGCCGAGCACAAGCTGAAAAAGAAGGACGGCATCCTGACCCTGTCGCTGACCCCGAATCCCGACATTCTGGCTGAGGTGGCAGCTTTGCCCGACGCGCCGTTCTGCGTTGGTTTTGCGGCCGAGAGTCAGGATCTCGATGCCTATGCCGAAGGCAAGCGCCGCAACAAGCGTCTGCCGATGCTGGTCGGCAACCTGGTGCAGGACGGCATGGGGGCGGACGACAATCTGGTCGTGCTGTACGACGATGCGGGGCGTCACCCGTTGCCGCGGGCGCCCAAGGCTGAAGTTGCGCGCAGCATCGTCGAGCATCTGGCCGGCTTGCTGGTGACAGCGGGGCGCTGAGACTGGCCTCAGTCGTGATTGCAGTCGTGATAGAAAGGGTGTGGCCCTGTGGGCGGCGCACGTAGCCAACGAGGTGGAACATGCATCATATCGACGTCAAATTGCTGGACGAGCGGCTCAAGTCACACCCACCCGCCTACGCTACCCACGGTGCCGCGGGCCTTGACTTGCGCGCCTGTCTCGCTGCAGCCATCACCCTGCACCCCGGTGAGACGACGCTGGTGCCGAGCGGGCTGGCGATTCATCTGTCCGACCCCGGACTGGCGGCGATGGTCTTGCCGCGTTCGGGCTTGGGCCACAAGCACGGTATCGTGCTGGGCAATCTGGTCGGGCTGATCGACTCCGACTACCAGGGGCAGATCTTCGTCTC
Source organism: Thauera sp. (assembly GCA_035433105.1). GTDB lineage: Bacteria > Pseudomonadota > Gammaproteobacteria > Burkholderiales > Rhodocyclaceae > Thauera. The sequence continues at coordinate 6,047 of DAORUJ010000002.1, read as the reverse complement.
GGTATGGAACCGCGGGCGCGCCAGCTTCACCATTCAGCCCATGGAGCGCATCGCGCAACTGGTGGTGGTGCCCGTACTTCAGGTCGGGCTCAATATCGTCGCTGAGTTTGAACTCAGCGACCGTGGCACGGGCGGTTTTGGCAGCACGGGAAAGCACTGACGGGCTTGTCGTGTACCGGGGCGCGCGGCTGCATGAAATACATCAGTGTGTTCTGATATTCTTTTCTGCAGGTGCGGGTGGTCACAGGCGCCAGGTGTCGATAGGGAGGAAATCATGCAGATGGGGAAGAGGACCGCACTGATAGCCGCGTTCGCCTGGCTTGCCCCCGTGGTGGTGGGCGCGGCGGAGTTGCCCAAGGTCGATCTGGCCCGCGCCGAAGAGATCAGCGCGGGGCGTTGCTCGCTGTGCCACGGTAGCCAAGGGGAGAGTGCCTCGGCCCTGTATCCGCGTCTGGCGGGCCAGCATCACCAGTACATTGCCAAGCAGCTCGGAGACTTCCAGTCTGGCCGACGCAAGAGCGACACGATGAGCAGTATGGCTGCTGATCTGGCGCCGGAGGAGATGCTGGCGCTGGGCGTGTTCTTCGAACAAAAACCGACCAGGGCGCGTGACGCCCGCGACGCCGAACTGGCTGCAGTGGGGCGTTTCGTCTTTCATCGTGGCAATGAATTCTCCGGGGTTGCCGCCTGCGAATCCTGTCATGGCGAGCGGGGTCTTGGAACGGATCAGCTCCCGCGCCTTGCCGGTCAGGTACCCAAGTACATCGAAAGTCAGCTTAAGTCCTTCGAACAGCGCGAGCGTACCAATGACAACGCAATCATGCATTCCATTGCCTCGCGCTTGACCGAGCTCGAGGTGAAGGCGGTGGCGCTCTACATCAGCACGCTCAACTGAGCTTGTTCAGTGGCGGTAGCGGCTGCATGAAAAACGGGGCCATCGGCCCCGTTTCTGTTGCCCGCAATCGAAGCGTTTCAGGCCAGCATGTCGGCCCAGATGTTCCTGGCCCACGCCAGTGCGGCCTTGGCCTCGAGTTCGTTGGCTGCGGGCGACAGGCCGCCTGCACCCTGCACCGGCATCGGCTGCTTCTTCTCGGCGTCGTATTGATGCACCGAGGCGACGTGGATGGCGTTCTTGCTGTCCACGAAGCTGTAGCAGGTATTCATCACCACTGGCGTCGGGTTCGGAGCGATGCCTTCGAAAAGGTTGAGGATCGCTGCCGCCGCGACTTTGCCGTGCTGGTTCGCCATGTGACCGGATTTGGGCATGGTCGGCGCCGGAAACAGCGCGTCACCGAGTACATGCACGCCCGGCACGCCCTTGGCCTCCATGGTCAGCCAGTCGACATCGACCCAGCGGTCGTTGATCAGCGGCAAATCGGCCTTGAGTGCGATGTTTCCTGCCCGCATGGGCTGAATGACGTTGAGCACGTCGGCCTTGACCTTCTCGAAGTCGAGCTCGGCGGTTCGCGTGGCCGCGTTGACGCCGCGCAGCTCGCTGTTGGGTACGTATTCGATCAGGCCCTTGTAGCTTTCGAAGGCCTTGGTAAATAGCGCCTTCTTCGACTGGATGTCACCGTTTGCATCCAGCACCAGCACCTTGGATCTGGGTTTGGCATGGCGCAGGTAGTTGGCTACCAGGCAGGCGCGTTCATAGGGGCCGGGCGGGCATCGGAAGGGGGCCTTGGGGATGTGCATCGCGAACACGCCGCCGTCGGTCATGTCCTCAAGCTGCTTGCGCAACAGTACGGTTTGGGGGCCGGCCTTCCAGGCGTGGGGGACGCGCTCCTCGTTGCCGGCGAGGCCTGCCACCTTTTCGGTCATGAAGTCGATGCCGGGCGACAGCACCAGCCGGTCATAGGCCACGACGCCCGACTGGGCCGTGCTGACGGTGCGCTTGGCGGGGTCGATCGCGGTGACCTCATCGGTGATCAGCTTGACGCCCCATTTGGATTTCAGGTTGTCGTAGCTGACGGTGATGTCCTCCATCTGCTTGACGCCGCCGATGACCAGGTTTGACATCGGGCAGGAGACAAAGCTCGGGTTGCGCTCGATCAGCGTTACGTCCACGGAGCCCTGACTCCACATGCGCAGGTATTTCGCCGTGGTCGTGCCGCCGTAGCCGCCACCCACGATGACGACATGGCGGCGACTCTGGCCGCCGATGCTGCTGGCACAGCCGGAAAGTCCGGCCAGCGTCGTACTTCCCGCCGCAGCCAGAGCGGAGGCCTTCAGAAAATCGCGTCTGGTGATCATGGTCCTTCCTCCCGTCTCTTATTTTTGCGCTGCGAACCAGGCCGTGATCAGCTCGAGTTGGGCGTCGCTGTAGCCCTTGGTGATCTGATGCATGATCGTCGCCGGTTTTTCACCCGACCTGAAATCGATCAGCTTCTGCATCAGCTTGTCCTTCGACTCGCCGGCCAGAGACTCCATGCCGCTGACGCTGTGCCCATTGGTGCCATGGCAGTTTGCGCAGCTTGCAGCAAGGTTTCGGGCGAGATTTGGGTCCTGGGCGTGCGCGAAGGCGCTGAGTCCGACGAGGCCAATCATGGCCAGGGCGTGCTTGATGATCACGTCGATGTCCCTCCGTTCTTGGGTGTCGTTGCCGCGTGCGTCATGAGCGGCGAAGGCCGCCAGAGCGCGAGTGCTGGGTGCAGGCGGATGCCGGCGAACCAAAGTATAGCGACATGGATGCGCGCTCGCGCCATCCCTTTTTGCAGAGGTTTCCCGGAGGGGTACGATCTGCTGCAGCGCACAAACATTAGTTATTGACTATATAAGCATATGGCTTTAGATTTGATCCAAATCAAAAATGAACCCATAAGCGAGACTGATGTGGAAGAGCTGAACAAGGTGTTCGAGAGTGTCGCCGAATACTTCAGCCTGCTGTCCGAACCATCGCGGCTGAAGATCATGCACTGCCTGTGTGGCGGTGAGAGATCGGTCAACGAGGTCGTGGAGGCGGCCGGGCTGGCCCAGGCAAACGCTTCGCGACATCTGAATCTTCTTTACCGCTCGGGGGTCGTGGGGCGGCGTCGGGACGGGAGCCAGGTGTTTTACCGCCTGACCGATCCGAATTTCACCGACCTGTGCCGCGCAGTGTGCGTCAGCATCGCCTCGCGAGATGAGATGCAGGCAAATGCACCGCGACGCGAGACACTGCTGAGACTGGAAAACGACTTGAAGTCCGGGCGTTGAGCGTCGGTCATTATTTGCAGGGCACAAGCAGAACCGAGGGAGTGTACGCATGGCAAACATCGATGTCCGGCGTGGCCGGATCAGGCCTGCGCCGGAGAGTTTCCTGAGTGACGAGCAGATCGCCACGGTTGGGGGCGGCCGGCGGGACTTTCTGCGCAAGGCATTCTTGACGGCTTCGGCGGCGATGGCCGCACCCGTAGTGGCAAGGGCAGCCACATCGGGCGATCCTGCAATTCTTGAGTTGCCGATCTGGAGCACTACGCTCGGCATGCCGGTCGCGGCCAGCCCGTACGGCATGCCGTCGAAGTATGAGCGTGGCCTGCAGCGTCGCGAGAGCCCGGGCCTGACCCGTGTCGGCGGATCGTCGGTGGCATTTACGCCACTTCAGGGTCTATTCGGCATCATCACGCCGTCCGGCCTGCATTTCGAGCGTCATCACCAGGGCTGGCACGACATTGATCCGTCCAGGCATCGGCTGATGATCAACGGCCTGGTCAAAACCCAGGCCGTGTTCACGATGGATGACATCATGCGCCTGCCGTCAGTGTCGCGCATTCACTTCATCGAGTGTGGTGCCAACACCGGCATGGAGTGGGGCAACGTCGCGGTGCCCACCGTGCAGTATTCGCACGGTATGTTGTCCTGTTCCGAATTTACCGGCGTGCCGCTGAAAGAGATCCTCGACATGTGCGGCGCAGACTACAAAAAGGGCCGTTACGTGCTGGCCGAAGGCGCGGACGGTTCATCGATGACGCGCACGATCCCGATGGAGCTCATCGAGTCGGGCGAGGTGCTGGTGGCCTACGGCATGAACGGCGAGATGCTGCGCCCTGAGAACGGCTACCCGCTGCGACTCGTGGTGCCGGGCGTGCAGGGCGTGAGCTGGGTGAAGTGGCTGCGCCGCATCGAGGTCGGCGACCAGCCTTGGGCGACCAAGGATGAGGCGGTGCATTACATCGATCTCATGCCGGACGGCCAGCACCGCCAATACACTTCGGTGCAGGAGTGCAAGTCGGTCATCACCACGCCCTCTGGCGGTCAACTGCTTCTCGACAAGGGCTTCTACAACATCTCGGGCATGGCCTGGTCGGGCCGCGGCAAGATCACCCGTGTCGATGTGTCCACCGATGGCGGTATCAATTGGCGCCAGGCCCGCCTGGAGACGCCCGTGCTGTCGAAGGCGATCACCCGTTTCAACGTCGACTGGGTATGGGACGGCAAGCCGGCCATCGTGCAGTCGCGGGCGGTGGACGACAGCGCTTACGTACAGCCGGGCTACGGTCAGTTGCGCACGGTGCGCGGCACCAAGTCGATCTATCACAACAACGCCATCCAGTCCTGGAAGGTGGTCGAGTCCGGTGAGGTGAGCAATGTCCAGGTTCTCTAAGACGCTGATTGCGCTGCTTGTCGCCGGCGCGGCGACCTCCGCGATGGCTTTCGATCGCTACCAGGGCATTGGCCGAGCGGCAACAGAGGCCGAGGTGAAAGCCTGGGACATCGATGTACGGCCCGATTTTGTCGGTCTGCCCAAGGGGGCCGGTACGGTCGATCAGGGCATGGAACTGTGGGAAACGCATTGCACCAGTTGTCACGGCATCTTTGGCGAGTCGAACGAGGTGTTCACGCCCATCGCCGGCGGCACGACCGCGAACGACATCAAGACCGGTCATGTGAAGTCGCTGGTCACGGGCTCCTCACCCCAGCGCACCACCTTGATGAAGGTGGCCACGGTGTCGACCCTGTTCGACTACATTCAGCGCGCCATGCCGTGGACGGCGCCCAAATCGCTCAAGCCGGACGAGGTCTATGCCATCCTCGCTTACCTGCTGAATCTGGGTGAGATCGTGCCTGCCGATTTCGAGCTGAGCGATGCGAACATTCACGAAGTGCAGGAACGCATGCCCAATCGAAACGGCATGACCACAGACCATGGCATGTGGCCCGGTGCGTCGGCGTCGACGGGGGGGCTCGGCAACGGTGGCACGCCGGATGTCAAAAGCGCTTCGTGCATGAAGGATTGCAAGAAGGAAGTCGAGATCGTCTCGTCTCTTCCTGACTATGCACAGGATGCGCACGGCAACCTTGCCGAGCAGAACCGGTCGGTGGGCCAGACGCGTGGCAAGCAGACCGGAACGCCGGACGAGCCCGCTGATCAGGTCGAGCCGTCGGCGGCCGCGGCGGCGCTGGCGCTGGCCAACAGCAAGGGCTGCACGGCCTGTCACGGGTTGGCGAACAAGATCATCGGCCCCGGTTACAATGAAATTGCGCAAAAATACCAGAGTCAGGCGGATGCTCAGACCACCCTGGTTGCCAAGGTGAAAGGCGGTGGGCAGGGAACCTGGGGTGCCATTCCGATGCCTCCCCAGGGGCACGTGACGGACGAGGACATCGAGCAACTCGTCCAGTGGATTCTGCAAGGCGCAAAAGCGCAGTAATACCTCTAAAAGGAGAGACGGGATGAATCATCAACGCAGGGATACCCTGAAAGCGGGTGGTGGTCTGGGCGTGCTCGGGCTGCTGGTCGCGGCAGGTCTGGTCAGGCCGGAAATGGCTGAAGCAGCCTGGAACAAAACGGCCTTCGAGGCCAAGACGCTGGATGCGGCCTTTGCCGGAATCGGTGCCGCTAAGCCGGCCGAAAGCGCCGACGTCGTCATTACTGCGCCGGACATCGCCGAGAACGGTGCCGTTGTGCCGGTGGGCGTGGTGAGCAACCTTCCCAAGACCGAATACATCGCAATCATGATCGAGAAAAATCCGAACATGCTCGCCGCCAGTTTCTCTCTTCCCGAAGGCACCATGGCCGACGTGCAGACGCGCGTGAAGATGGGGCAGACCTCCGATGTGTATGCCGT
>DAORUJ010000001.1:0-72414 GCA_035433105.1 Thauera sp. | reverse complement strand
AGTACCTGGCTACGAACCAGGGGGTAGGAGGTTCGAATCCTTCCGGGCGCGCCAGCTTTTCAGGCCTTTCGACAACTGGCCCTAAATGTTTCGAGATTGCGCCCGTAGCTCATCTGGATAGAGTACCTGGCTACGAACCAGGGGGTAGGAGGTTCGAATCCTTCCGGGCGCGCCAGATTCATGCAAAAGGCCCAGTCTTCGGACTGGGCCTTTTGCATTTCGCCGTACTTCGCATTTATGCTGAGCGCGCCGTCAACACTCGCAGCGCCTTTCGTACTTGACCACTCTTTGCGCTCCGGACCGAACAGGGGCGCCAGTCTCATAGCCCAGCAGACGCCCGACCATGCGCGACGCATACAAACTGCTCGGTCTGGCACCGGGCGTCACCCCGGCCGACATAAAGCGCGCGTTTCGACGCATGGCGATGCACTGGCATCCCGATCGCAACAATGACCCCGTCGCCACCGAACACTTCAAGGCACTTCGCCGGGCACACGACCGTCTGCTCGACGCGTTGGACACCCCCATCGACGAAGGCTCCGCAACCGCGGAGCGCGCCACGGCGGCCTCTTCAGCATCAACCCGGGGTCGCCCCGAACCCCCTGACAGCGACACGGGTCCCCGCGGCACCGATCGCTTCATGGAACTGGAGATCGAGTTTGAAGAGGCTTTCGGCGGCGGTTCGAAGCAGATCTGCCTGAGCCAATCGGCCCCGTGCGTGCACTGCGAGAGCACGGGCGAAATAAGACTCGCATTCACCCGTCTGTGTGCCCCCTGTCGCGGCTCCGGACGCTTGCGCAGCGACGATGGCCTGCAGCGCTGCACGGTCTGCGACGGGCGCGGCTATCGCAGCACCGAGGCCTGTCCCACCTGCGGCGGCAGCGGCCAACAAACGCTCGAACGCTGGCTGGCCGTCAGCCTGCCTGCTGGCCTGGTCGATGGCGACAGCCTGCGCCTGGCGGGTGAAGGCGAGCCCCATCCCGCACACCCCGACCGACCTGGCCACCTCCAGCTGCGCATCCGACTGCGGCCGCACTCACTCTACTCACGCAGCGGTCGCGACCTGCTACTGAAGCGCCCCATCAGCGCACTGCGACTGCTGCTCGGTGGCGAGGTGCTGATCCCGCACCCTGGCGGGCCACGCACCGTGACCTTGGAAGCGGGCACTGCTGCAGCACGCAAGGTGCGTTTCAGCGGTGATGGTTTCCCCGCTCGCGCGGGCCGTCCGAGCGGCGATCTCATCATCGACTTCCAGCCGATCATGGTCACGGCCGTCGATAAGCCATTGCGGGCGCAGTTCGAAGCCCTGGAAACCAAACTACAAGCCAAACTGTCGCAGCACCTGCCGGAACTCGCAGCCTGGGAGGCAAACTGGCTGCCGGGTTCGCGACAATAGAGCGCCGCATATTCATCGCAGCATGGCCTGCCGCACGCGTAGAATAAGTATCCACTAATATATAAGCCGCTGCGCGGCCTCAAACAAGCTCCTCATGCGCCGCTTTCTACCCCTGTTGATCTTCTTACTCGCCATTGCCGGCTTTGCGGTGCTGCGCGCCACACGACCCGCAAACCTGCCCGTGGAGGCACGAGAACGCGTTTGGCAAATCGAGGGACTGACAGTCACCCCCAGCGCCACCCAGCCGACGCTCGTACTCTACGGACGTGTCGAGGCTCCGGACAGAGTGCGCGCTGCCGCCCCGGTCGGGGGTCGGATCCTTGAACTGAAGGTGCGTGACGGTGATCGCGTGGCGGCCGATACGGTCCTTGCACGACTCGATCCGCGCGATCTGCAGCCACGCCTGGTCCAGGCCGAGGCCGAACTCGAACGCGAGCAGATCCGACATCGTCACGATATCGACGCTGCTCGCCAGGAGAAGATCCTGCTGAACCTGGCGCAGGCCAAGGTGGCACGTTTCGAAAAATTGAAGAACGCGCGACTGGGCGCCGAAAGCGCCTTTGACCAGGCGCGCGAGGAAGTCGCCCGCGTTCAGCTGTCGCTGACCCTGCGCGAACAGGCGATTGCCGAGCACCCTGCCCGCCGTGCCCAGCTTCAGGCGAAGCTGGCCGAAGCCCGGCGCGATGCCCAGCGCGGCGAGATCACCGCTGCCTTCGATGCCCGTATCGGCAAGGTGGAAGTGGCAGCGGGCGATCAGGTCCAGGCGGGCCAGACCGTACTTACCCTTTACGCCGCCGAAGCGCTGTACCTGCGCGCCCGCATCCCGGCCATTTATGCGGAGGAACTGCGTAGCGCACTGCAGCGCGGAGAAACGCTGCTTGCCGCAGCTGAATTTGGCAGCGAGCGCATCGTCGCCCGTCTCGAACGCATCGCCGGTGAGGCCGACGCGCGCGGGGTGGACGTGCTGCTGCGTCTAGACGACAACAGCCGCTTACCCGTGGGCGCCTTTCTGAATGCCACGCTGCAGCGCCCGCAAGTCGAAAACATCGTCGCCCTGCCACCCTCCGCGCTGCACGGTGGCGACCGCGTTTATCTGGTGCAGGATGGCCGCCTGTCTGCCGTGCAGGTCAGACGCGCCGGCGAGCGGCGCGACGGCGAGCGGCTGCAACTGCTGGTCCGTGCCGAGACCCTCCTCGCGGGCAGCACAGTGATGATCACCCACCTGCCGCACGCCATCGACGGCCTCGCGGTAGAGCTCCTGCCCCCCAACACCGGGCACGTGTTGCCCGCAAGCGGTACCGCCTCGCCATGAAATCGGGCCTCCTGCAGATGCTGGCCGGCCACAAGGTCGCGGCCAACGTACTGATGCTGCTCGCCTTCGTGATTGGCGTGATTGGCATCACGCGCATGAACGTGCAGTTCTTCCCGACCTTCGAGCTGGACGTGATTTCGGTGCGGGTGGTGTGGACCGGAGCTTCAGCCGAGGACGTCGAGGTCGGGATCACCGCCCCACTCGAGGAGCGCCTGAAGACGGTCGATGGCCTCAAGCGCATGAGTTCGACCTCGGCCCAGGGCGTTGCCAGCATCACGCTCGAACTGAACGAGCACACCGACGCCCTGCTCGCGCTCGATCAGGCCCGTCAGCGGGTCGACGAGTTCCGCAACCTGCCGCGCGATGCCGAGCCCCTCGAGGTCAGTCGCATCTCGCGCTACGATCCGATCGCACGCCTGCTGGTGCGCGGCAGCAGCGTCGACGAATTGCGCCCCTGGGTGCGCCGCTTCGAAGCCGAGTTACTCGCTGCCGGCATCGACCGCGTCAACATCACCGGTCTGCCGGAAGAGCGAATTGCGATCGAGGTGCCATCCGCCGCGCTGGAAACGCTCGGCCTGTCGCTGATACAGATCGGCGACCGCATCGGCCAACTGGCACGCGACGTACCCGCCGGCATCGCCGGAGAAGCCGACGGCGCACGCGAGATCCGTGGCCTCGAACAGCGCCGCAGCGCCGAGGCCTTCGCTTCGCTGGCGGTCGTCAGCGACCCGCAGGGCGTGATCCGCCTGGGCGAAATCGCCACTTTGAGCCGCGAGCCCCGCGCGAGCCAGCTCGCGCTATCAGAAAGGGGCGACGCGGTGGTCGAGATGCAGCTGCAGCGCAGCGAGAGCGGGCATTCACTCAAGGCGGCCAGGGTGATGGAGACCTGGCTGGAAAAGACCCGCCCCACCCTGCCGCCGACAATCAGGCTCGAGGTGTTCGACGCCCAGTGGCAACTGATCAGCGAGCGTATCGAACTGCTGGTCAACAACGGCCTGTCGGGGCTGTTGGTGGTGGTGGCAGTGCTTTACTTCTTCCTGCCTGCACGGGTTGCGTTCTGCGTCATGATCGGCGTACCGACCGCCTTCCTCGCCACACTAGGGTTGATGCTGTTTTTCGGCGGCACGATCAACATGATGAGCCTGTTCGCGCTGATCATGGCACTGGGCATCATCGTCGATGACGCAATCGTCGTCAGCGAGGACGCCGACACCCACCGCCGCCTTGGCGAAGATCCGGCACAGGCGGCCATAGGCGGCGCACGGCGCATGTTGTGGCCCGTCGTGGCGGCCTCGCTCACCACCGTCGCCGCCTTTATCCCGCTGATGATGGTCGGCGGCATCGTCGGCAACATCCTGGGTGACATTCCTTTCGTGATGATCATGGTCATCATCGCTTCGCTGCTCGAGAGCTTCCTGATCCTGCCGGCTCACCTCACGCTGGCGCTGGCCGGCGAGGCGGGCCAGCATTCATCGAAACTCAGACAGCGACTCGATGCCGCCTTTGAGCATTTCCGCGACCGCCGTTTTCGTCCCCTGGTCGAGCGCGCGCTGAGTTGGCGCACCACGACTGTCGCCCTCACCCTGGGACTGATGATTCTCGCCGTGGGCCTGCTGGCGGGCGGACGGCTGGGCTTCGTGTTCTTCCCCACGCCCGACGGCCAGGTACTGTACGCCAACGCCACGTTCGTCGCCGGCACACCACGCACCCACACCGAGGCCTTTTTGCACGATCTGGAGCGTGCGCTGTTCGAAGCCGATGCCGAGCTCGGCGGCGGGCTGGTGCGCACGGCAGTGGCCCGTCTCGGCGGCACCATCGCTAGCGCGGTTGCCACCGGACCGCGCGGCGATCAGTTGGCGGCGATGATGGTCGAACTGTCACCTCCCGACCAACGCGAGGTGCGCAACGAGCGTTTTCTCGCCACCTGGCGCGAGAAACTGGGCCCCGTCGCCGGCATCGAGATCCTGACCTTCACCGCTCGCCAGTCCGGCCCGCCTGGGCGCGACCTGAACGTCCGCCTTACCGGCGATAACGCCGAGGCACTCAAGGCGGCGGCGCTCGAACTGGCCGAAACCCTCAAGAGCATTGCCGGTGTGAGCGAAACCGAGGATGACATGCCCTTCGGGCGCGAGCAGCTGGTGTACCAGCTTACGCCCGCCGGCGAAGCACTCGGCCTGACCACCGAAAGCCTCGGCCGCCAGTTGCGCGCCGCCTTTGACGGCAGTCTTGCGCAACTCGTGCAGGTGGGGCGCGACGAGCTGGAAGTGCGCGTCATGCTGCCACGTGACGAACGCAGCCGGCTCGATGTGTTCGACCGCATCACGGTCAGCCTTCCCGACGGCCGCTTCGCGCCCTTGGGCACCGTGGCAAGCTGGACGTCGCGTCGCGGCTTCGAAGCCCTGCGCCATGCCGAAGGCCGGCTGGCCGTCGAAGTATCGGGCGCGGTTGATTCCGCGGTGAACAACGCCAACGCGATTCAGGCGCAACTGGCCAGCGACACGCTGCCACGGCTGGCTCAAAAGTACGGCCTCGAGTTCAGCTTCGAAGGCCGCTCCGCCGATCAGCGCGAAACGCTGGAGGACATGAAGGCCGGCATGCTGCTGGGCCTCGGCCTGATCTATCTGACGCTGGTGTGGTCGTTCTCCTCCTGGAGCTGGCCGCTGATCGTCATGTCAGCCATCCCGCTCGGACTTGCTGGCGCGCTCTTCGGTCACTGGCTGCTTGATGTCCAGCTGACCATCCTGTCCTTGTTCGGCCTCTTCGGCCTTGCCGGCATCGTGGTCAATAACTCGATCATCCTCGTCAGCTTGTTCAAAGAGTTGCGTCACAAGGGCGCCAGCCTGAACGAGGCCCTTGTGGGCGCCTCCTGCGGCCGGCTACGGGCGGTACTGCTGACCTCGCTGACCACGATTGGCGGGCTGACGCCGCTGCTGTTCGAGAGCTCGCTGCAAGCCCAGTTCCTGATCCCGATGGCCACGTCGATTGCCTTCGGGCTCGGATTCTCGGCGATACTGGTGCTTTTCTTCGTGCCGGCCCTGCTCTCGCTGCTGGAGAGCCTTCATGACTGGACAGCCGTACGCAACGCTCCGCGTCCGGTCTGAGGACCGGATCGACCGAGAGATGTCCCGATGGCACGACTCCTGTCCCTGGGGTCCGCAGTCGCGCTGCTCAGCCTGTTGCTGGTGGCCTGCGGCCCACGCGAAACACCTCGCGTAGCGGATTACCGCACGCTGGGAGAGTTGCGTGTTGCCACTCGCCAGGACGCCATCTCTTACCGCGTCGACGAAAACGGCCAGGCCAGCGGCTTCGAGCATGATCTGCTTCTGGCACTCGCGGACAGCCTTGAGGTACCGGTCAGATTCATCCCATTTCCTGATGCCAACCGCGCCCTGGACGCGGTGATACGCGGTCAGGTGCATATGGCTGCGGCGGGGCTGGGCAGAAACGAACGTCTGCCGCTGCACTGGACGACCCCGCTGCGCGAAGTGGAATACGTCATCGTCGGCCACGGCGGCGGGCGCGCAGTGAACGCCGAAACAGATCTCGCCGGACGTACCGTGTCCGTGCGTCGCGGCTCACTCGCAGCCGAAAAAGTGTCTGCGATCCGCAAGCGTCTGCCTGCGGTGAACGTCCATTTCCCGATCAAAACCGACGATGCCAAATTGCTTGCCGATCTGGCGCAGGGCGCCCTCGACCTGGTTGCGACCGACCGTCTGCACTACGCCTTCGCCGCCCGTATCCATCCCGAACTCGAGATCGTGCATGAGCTGCCCGGCCGCTCCGGCATTGCCTGGGCGCTGCCCCCGGAGCAGCCCGACTTCGCCACCGAGGTGGATGCCTTCATCGGCGACATCAGCACCAACGGACGACTGGCACGCATCGCCGATCGCTACTTTGGCCATGTCCGGCGCCTCGACGATCCCGCTATCACCACCTTCCTCGCACGTATCCGCGAACGCTTGCCGATCTTCAGGAGCTTCTTCGAGGAGGCCGAAGCCCGTACCGGTATCGACTGGCGCTACATCGCCGCCGTGGCCTATCAGGAATCACACTGGGACCCCCAGGCAACCTCATTCACGGGCGTACGCGGCATGATGATGCTGACCGGCGACACCGCAGACCGCCTGGGCGTGGACAACCGCCTTGACCCCCGTCAGAGCATTCTGGGCGGAGCCCGCTATCTCGACATGCTGAAGGATCAGTTGCCTGAAGAGATCGCGGAACCGGATCGAACCTGGATGGCCACCGCCGCCTACAACCTTGGGATGGGGCACATGAACGGCGCGCGCGCGATCGCCCGCCGCCTGGGCAAGGACGATCGCTCGTGGTGGGATCTGAAATCGGTGCTGCCGCTGCTGTCCCGGCCTGAGTATGCACAACGCCTCAAAGCCGGTGCTGCACGTGGTGGCGAGGCGGTGGTGATGACGGAGAACGTGCGCAACTTCCACGATATCCTCGAGCGCCTGGAGCCGCCCTACGAGCCTGCGCTGACACTGCCCCAACTGCGGCTGGGACAGGCCGACTGAGACGGTTTAAAGCGCCGCTTCAAGCAGCTCCACACCACCCATGTAGGGCACCAGCGCCTTCGGAATCCGGATCGAACCATCGGCTTGCTGATGGTTCTCGAGCACAGCAACCAGGGTACGCCCCACCGCCAGACCCGAGCCGTTCAGGGTGTGCACCAGTTCGTTCTTGCCCTGGGCGTTCTTGAAGCGCGCCTGCATGCGGCGCGCCTGGAAGGCTTCGCAGTTCGAGCAGCTCGAGATTTCGCGAAAAGTATTCTGTGCCGGCAGCCACACTTCAAGATCGTAGGTCTTGGTGGCGGAAAAACCCATGTCACCGGTGCACAGCGTAATGACACGGTAAGGCAATTCGAGCTTTTGCAGGATCGCCTCGGCATGGCCCACCATCTGTTCAAGTGCGTCATAGCTGGTCGAGGGCTCGACCACCTGAACCATCTCCACCTTGTCGAACTGGTGTTGGCGGATCATGCCGCGCACGTCGCGTCCGCCGCTGCCGGCCTCGGAACGAAAGCAGGGGCTGTGCGCGGTCATGCGAACCGGCAACGCATCCAGCGCGAGCACGTCCTCGCGCACGCTGTTGGTCAGCGTGATCTCGGCCGTCGGGATCAGGTATTGCTCCAGCCCTTCCTCATCGCCGCCGCGCAGCACCCAGAACAGATCTTCCTTGAATTTAGGCAACTGACCGGTACCGAACAGCGCATCTCGATTGACGATGTAAGGCGTGTAGCACTCGGTATAGCCGTGCTCAAGGGTGTGGGTATCCAGCATGAATTGCGCCAGCGCACGATGCAGGCGGGCGACCGGCCCGCGCAGAAACGCAAAGCGCGAACCCGACAGTTTGGCGCCGGTCTCGAAGTCCAGCCCCAGTGGCGCACCGAGGTCGACGTGGTCGCGGACCTCGAAATCATATTGAGCCGGGGCGCCCCAGCGGCGAACCTCGACGTTGTCGTGCTCATCCGCGCCCTGTGGCACGCTCTCGTGCGGCAGGTTAGGCAGGCGTGCGACGAAGTCGTTGATGCGCTCGAGCAAGCCGGGCAAGGCCTGCTCGCAAGCCTTCAGCTCGTCTCCAAGCTGGGCTACCTCAGCCATCACCGGCGCCACATCCTCACCCTTGGCCTTGAGCATGCCAATCTGCTTGGACAGTGCGTTGCGTCGGGCCTGGAGGTCCTGGGTGCGGGTCTGCAACTGCTTGCGCTCGTCCTCGACGGCGAGGAAGGCTGAACTGTCCAGTTGCATGCCGCGGCTGGCAAGCCGGCTGGCAACGGAATCTATCTGGTTACGCAGAAGTTGAATGTCGAGCATCGGGTTTTCCTGGAATCATTATTGAGTCATCGACTTAGGATCGATATCTGAGGCGATCACGTAGCGTGTGATGCCAAACGATTGATGTAGATCGTTATTGACGCCACCTGAAATGATCACGTCACCTAAAAAATAAATTATTCGAATCAATCGCTTATTGAATCTGCGTTAGGTAAATTGAACTTGCAATTCCAGCCTGGTCGAATATCTTTGAAGTAGAGGATAAGCCACTAGAGAGCACCAAATCTGGAGGAATTCAGCATGCTATCGATTCGGGATTGTCTCGACTACTGCGACCTCACCGACGATGAGGTCGCCCTGATCGCGGAACACGAAGGGCTCCCTAACGCGGCGGCAGCCCAGATCGTATGTGGGCTGGTCCAGACACCGGAAGGGGTGTTGATGTTGACGCATGTCATGCTCGACCTGGTCGAGCGCGCAAACGAATGCGGCGACTCGAGGAAGGCAGCACAAGCGCAGTCGGTATGTGCCCGCTTCATGGCTGACCATCCGTTGCCGCACTAGACCCGGATGCTTGCTGCTGATCCTGGCTCGAAGCCGGCGCATCGCCGGTCACGCGCCGCTTGCTGCCACCCGCGACAGCGCTGTGTTTTTTCGCCGCCTCGTCGAGCGCACGCAGATAAGCGAGTTTGTCGGCGATTCGGCCTTCCATGCCGCGCGGGCTTGGCACATACCAATCGGGCCGCATCATGCCTTCAGGCAAATAGCTTTCACCCGCTGCATAGGCGTCGGGTTCGTCGTGAGCGTAGCGATAGGTTTTGCCATAGCCCAGATCCTTCATCAAACGCGTCGGCGCATTGCGCAGATGCAGGGGAACTGGCTGAGAAGCATCGCGTTTCACGAACTCACGCGCGGCCTTGTAGGCCTTGTAGGCCGCATTCGACTTCGCTGCGCAGGCCAGGAAAATCGTTGCCTGCGCAAGCGCGAGCTCTCCCTCGGGAGATCCGAGGCGCTCGTAAGTCGCGCACGCATTCAGGCTCATTTCCAGCGCGCGCGGATCGGCCAGGCCGATATCCTCCACCGCCATGCGGATCAGGCGCCGTCCGAGGTATAGCGGATCCGCTCCACCATCGAGCATCCGGCAAAGCCAGTACAGCGAGGCGTCGGGGTCTGAACCCCTCACCGATTTGTGCAGGGCAGAGATCTGATCGTAGAAGGCTTCACCGCCCTTGTCGAAGCGACGCAGGTTCTGCGACAGCGTGGCACCGACGAAATCTGCACTTACCGCCGCAACGTCCACCGTTTCTGCCGCCACCTGCATTTGTTCGATCAGGTTCATCAGCCGCCGCGCATCGCCGTCGGCGAAGCCGATCATGCGTTCGCGCGCATCATCGTCAAACATCAGTTGGGGACAGGCGATCACGCGCGCGCGCTCGAACAGGGTCGTCATCGCCTGCGCATCGAGCGGCTCGAGCACATACACGGCAGCCCGCGACAGCAGGGCCGAATTGACTTCGAAGGACGGGTTCTCGGTGGTCGCCCCGATAAAAGTAACCAGACCCTGTTCGACGTAGGGCAGAAAGGCGTCCTGCTGCGACTTGTTGAAGCGATGCACCTCATCCACGAACAGGATGGTGTGACGACCACGCGCCTTGGCCGCCTGCGCCTGCTGAATCGCCTCGCGAATCTCCTTGACGCCGGAAAACACCGCCGACAGTGCGACGAACTCAGCGTCGAAGCCTTGCGCCATCAATCGCGCCAGCGTCGTCTTGCCGACACCGGGCGGCCCCCACAGGATCATCGAATGCGGCTTGCGCGCAGCAAAAGCCAGGCGCAAAGGCTTGCCCGTGCCAAGCAGGTGGATCTGACCAGCCACCTCGTCGAGCGATTGCGGCCGCATCCGCTCTGCCAGCGGCACCTGTGTCGGGGCGATGGATTCGAAGAGGTCAGCCATCAGCGCAGCGCACGCGACAACACGCGGATCAGCGCGCGGGCGGCGCAGCGTTGCCGATCAGGTCCGCACCAGCAGGCGGCACGAAGCGGAAACGATCGGCCGCAAGCGGCGGATTCGGCTGCAGCCGGGTAAAACGGATCAGGGTGGTCTGACCGAAATTGTCGTGCATCTCCATCAGGCGCAAACGACCATCGCGCAGGCCGAGGCGCAGCGACGCAAAGCCGGAGTCGGTCTGCTTCGGACGCGCCTCTACCCAGGCCAGCTCGCCATCGTTTCCACCATCGGTGAGCACGAAGCCCTCCTCCAACTCGCCGCTACCAAAAAGAATGGCGGCCGGCGTCGCACCCAGGGCATCGCCGATCTCGCGCACGGTGACCTGATTCAGGTCAGGATCCCAGGTCCACAAACGCACGCCATCACCGACCAGCACCTGCCGGTAGGGACGATCGTATTCCCAGTGAAAGCGGCCCGGTCGCGCATAGGCAAAACGCCCCGCGGCCTGTTGCGGCTTGCGACCGGACTGGGTGAGCACGGTCTGCTCGAAATCGCCCTCGGCACTGGGCGTGGCCGATACGAACTGACGCAACTGTGCAATCCCGTCTGCCGCCAGCGCCAGGCCGCTGCTGAACATGAGTGCCGTTGCCAGGAAAGCACGTACACGGTTCCCGACCATCAGCCGCGCACCCGAATCCATCCTGATCATTCACTCTCCCTGGCCGGCGCGATCACCTCGCGGTTGCCGTTGCTGCCCATCGCCGACACCAGGCCGGAGCGTTCCATCTGTTCGATGAGTCGTGCAGCGCGGTTGTAGCCGATGCGCAAGTGGCGCTGCACCAGCGAAATCGATGGCCGGCGGGTCTTGATGACGATCTCGACCGCCTGGTCATAGAGTGGATCTGCCTCTTCATCGCCGCCCTCAGCGCCACCCAAGGCCGCGTCGAGCTCATCATCGCCTGCCGCCAGAATGCCTTCGACGTAGTCCGGCGGGCCGCTGCGCTTGAGGTGGTCAACCACCTTGTGTACTTCCTCGTCCGCAACGAAGGCACCATGCACGCGCACCGGCAAGCCGGTACCTGGCGCGAGATAAAGCATGTCGCCCATGCCAAGCAGGGTTTCCGCGCCCATCTGATCAAGGATGGTGCGCGAGTCGATCTTGCTCGACACCTGAAAGGCGATGCGCGTCGGTACGTTGGCCTTGATCAGGCCGGTGATGACATCGACCGACGGGCGCTGGGTGGCGAGGATGAGGTGAATGCCCGCAGCCCGCGCCTTCTGCGCCAGGCGGGCGATCAGCTCTTCCACCTTCTTGCCCACCACCATCATCATGTCGGCCAGTTCATCCACGACGACGACGATGTAGGGCAGCGTGTCGAGCGGCTCGGGGCTGTCAGGCGTGATCGAAAACGGATTGGTCAGCGGAGCCTCAACCTTACGCGCCTCAAGCACAGCCTTGTTGAAACCTGCCAGATTGCGCACGCCAACCGCGGCCATCAGCTTGTAGCGCTTGTCCATCTCAACCACGCACCAGTTCAGCGCATTGGCGGCATGCTTCATGTCGGTGACCACCGGCGCCAGCAAATGCGGGATGCCTTCGTAGATCGACAATTCGAGCATCTTCGGATCAACCATGATCAGGCGCACACGATCCGGCTCGCTCTTGTACAACAGCGACAGGATCATGGCATTGATGCCGACCGATTTGCCCGAACCGGTGGTGCCAGCAACCAGCAAGTGCGGCATCTTGGCCAGATCGGCCACCACTGGCTGGCCACCGATGTCCTTGCCCAGCACGACCGTGAGCGGCGAAGCCATGTCGTGATAAACCTTGGAGCCGATGATCTCGGACAAACGCACCATCTGCCGCTTCGGATTCGGCAACTCGAGTGCCATGCACGACTTGCCCGGCACGGTTTCGACCATGCGCACCGAAACCAGCGACAGCGCGCGCGCCAGATCCTTTGCCAGATTCACCACCTGGCTACCCTTGACGCCAACCGCCGGCTCAATCTCGTAGCGCGTGATGACCGGCCCCGGATAGGCAGCGAGCACTTTCACTTCCACGCCGAACTCGGCAAGCTTGGTTTCAATCAGACGCGAAGTGAATTCCAGCGCATCAGCCGATGGCGGATCGCCCCCATCGGAGGCAGGGTCGAGCAGGGCGATGGGCGGAACCCCCCCGTCGACGACGTCGGCAAACAAAGTTTGCTGGCGCTCCTTTTCCACTCGTTCGGATTTTTGCACCGCGACAACGGCGGGCTCGATACGCAATGGCGCAGGCGGGGCCTTCTCGGTCCTGCGCCGCCGGGTTGCGACAACGGCCTCGCGTTTCTGTGCCACTTCACGGCCCACACGGCGGTCCTGCCAGCGCTGCCAGCCCCGCTGCAGCTCGATCAGGCCCTGCTCCAGAAACAGCCCAAAACGCTCCACCACGGCGAGCCAGGACACGCCGGTAAACAGCGAAAGCCCAGACGCCATCAGCGCCAGCAGCAGCAAGGTTCCGCCGGTGAAGCCGAAATAGCGCTGGGTCAAGCCGCCGATCTCCATGCCCAGCAGTCCGCCGGGCGCCAGCGGCACCGCCGCACCGTGGCTGTGGAAACGCAGGAATTCGAGGGCACTGCTGGTCAGCAGGACGAACAGAAAGCCCAGCATGACGAAAACGAAAGAGCGGTGGTCGAGCGTCAGACGGTTCTTGATCCGCCGAAAGCCCCATAACAGGCTGTAGCCGAGAAAGACCACCCACCACCACGACGAAATACCGAAGAGATAAAGCAGCAGATCTGCCATCCAGGCACCAAAGCGCCCACCGGGGTTGGCCACACGTGCGACGTCCGAGGCGTGCGACCAGCCCGGATCAGCCTTGCTGTAGCCGAGCAGGATGAGTCCGACGTAGAGCGACATGACGCCCAGGATCAACCAGCGCGCTTCCTGCAGCAGCAGTGAGATTTTTTCCGGCAAGGGCTGGGAACGGGACGACGTGCGAGACAGCATGGGGCAGCGGCAATGAGCCTGAATGAAACAACAGCGCTCATTATATGCGATGCACCACCGCACTCGACCGCGGCGTTGCGCCTGCTCACAATGCCGCCCTCGCCGAAATCAGCTCATTCCGGGTAATTCGGAGGGACAGTCCGCCCGCCGGACACGAGCGGACGGGGTGGGCTCAAACGTCGTTCAGACGCTCACACAGCAAGATGCCCTGCGGGCGCTCCTCGATCAAGCCCTGCTGCCCGAGGTCCTTCATCACACGACTGACCATCTCGCGCGAGGCACCAATCATCTTGGCGATGTCCTGCTTGGAAATCTTGCGTACCACGACCGACTCGCCCCCGACGTCCTCGGCCATCTCGATCAGCAGACGGGCAACGCGGCCATAGACATCCATCAGCGCAAGGCTTTCGATCTTGCGGTCGGCGTTGCGCAGACGGCTAGCGAGGTTGCTCATGATGCGCCAGGCAACATCGAAATTCTCGCGCATGATCAGACGAAAATCCTGCTTGGCGATCAACACGAGATCGGCCGGCACCACGGCCACCACCGAAGCCGAGCGCGGCTGCTCGTCGAACATGCCCATCTCGCCAAAAAGTTCCCCCTGACCAAGGATGGACAGAATCACCTCACGTCCGTCCTCGTCACTTACGATCACCTTGAGACTGCCGGTCAGCACAAAATAGACGTAATCGGAACGGTCGCCGGCATTGACGACCGACTGCCCACGTGTAATACGCCGCATCATCGAAACGCGGGCGACACTGGCAAGCACCTCGTCCGACAGCCCATGGAACAAAGGAAAGGTCTTCAGGGCGATGACGGACACGGCGGTGGATTTGATCATGCTGACTCCGCAAATAACTTTGCAAAACAGGATTGTCTATAAGGCATTCCACGAGTTTAAACGAATATCCGATGACCGATCATCCTTACGTGACAAGGGTCACGCGCAGCGGCTGACCATCCAGGCCCGCTTCGTCGCCATCACCTCGGCCGGTTGCGAAGCTCAGCTATAATCCGCTTTTCGTTTGCAACCTGCAGGAAAGCCCTCTAATGACCACGAAACACGCCCGCTTGCTCATCCTTGGCTCCGGCCCCGCCGGCTACAGCGCAGCTGTTTATGCCGCGCGCGCCAACCTTGCCCCCGTGCTGATTACCGGCCTTGCGCAGGGCGGCCAGTTGATGACCACGACTGAAGTCGATAACTGGCCTGCTGATGCTGACGGCGTCATGGGCCCGGAGCTGATGGCGCGCTTCCAGAAGCATGCCGAACGTTTCAACACCGAGATGGTGTTCGACCAGATTCACACAGTGAAGCTGACCGAGAAGCCCTTCCACCTGACTGGTGACGCGGGTGAATACACTTGCGACGCCCTGATCATCGCCACCGGCGCGACGGCCAAATACCTGGGCCTGCCTTCGGAGGAGAAATTCGCCGGTCGCGGTGTATCGGCCTGCGCCACCTGCGACGGTTTCTTCTATCGCAACCAGGACGTTGCCGTGATCGGTGGCGGCAACACCGCGGTCGAAGAGGCGCTGTATCTGGCCAACATCGCCAGAAAGGTCACACTGGTCCATCGCCGCGAAAAATTCCGCGCCGAGAAGATCATGATCGACAAGCTGATGGAAAAGGTGGCGGCCGGCAAGATCGAGCTCGCGCTCAATGCGACGCTGGACGAGGTGCTTGGCGACAATAGCGGTGTCACCGGCATGCGCACCAAGGACGTCAACACCGGAGCGACCCGCGAGGTCGCCGTACACGGCGTTTTCATCGCCATCGGCCACAAGCCCAACACCGAGATCTTTGAAGGTCAGCTGGAGATGGAGGGCGGTTACATCGTCACCCAGGGCGGCCGCAACGGTAACGCCACCCAGACCAGCATCCCCGGCGTTTTCGCTGCAGGTGACGTACAGGACCACATCTACCGTCAGGCAGTGACCTCGGCCGGCACCGGCTGCATGGCTGCGCTCGATGCCGAGCGCCACCTTGACACCCTGAGCAGTTGAGTCATTCGATGAGTCGTCGTCCGCGCGCACACCCGCAATCGGCGAAACAGGCCGCGTCAGGCGCGAACGACGACCGCGGATCCGCGCCGGGCGAGGGCACTTTTGCCGGGCTGCGCCAGCAGTTGCGCGCAAACCAGAGCGCCATGCAGGCGCCCGAACCAGCAAGACCAGTGGACAAGAAGATACGGCCGTCTGCGCAGCGCGCTACAGCCCCACCCAAGGTCGAAGCCGACGATCACACAGTCGAACTGCAGCCGGCTGAACTGGCTCTGTTTCGCAAGACGGTGGGCGCAACCACGCCACTGCGTGGCGACAGTCGGGCCGAAATCGAGCGCCCGCGCCCTGCTCCCGTGCCGCGTCAACGCAAGCCGGACGACGAGGACAAAATCGATGCCGCCGCGCCTACTGACGGCCATGATTCGTTGAGTCTGGCCTACGATGGCGTACTGCCGTTGCGTGCAAGCGGCCGGGTCGAACTCGAGACGCCGCTACGGCACGGTGCGCGGATTGCTGGACCGGGTGGCGTGCCGCGCGTTCAGCGGCCGGATGCGATTGTGCTCCCGGCCGACGCGGACCTCGGCGATTCCGCTGCGCTGTTTCGTGCGGTGGTCGGCGACGCCAGGCCCGTCGACAGCCGAAACCGCGTCGAAATCGATCGCCCTGCCCCTCCTCCGGCCCCCATCAAACGCGAGGACGACGAGCGCGCCGCGCTGACTGAATCGCTCCTTGCCCCCCTGAGCTTCGAGGACAGACTCGACATGGGCGACGAGGCGGCCTTCCTGCGCCCCGGGCTTCCACGCCGGGTATTGACCGACCTGCGCCGTGGACGCTGGGTGCTGCAGGGGCAGATCGACCTGCATGGGCTGGTTCGCGATGAGGCCCGCAGTGCGCTGGCGCACTTCCTGCACGACAGCCTCGTGCAGGGCAAGCGCTGCATCCGGGTCATTCATGGCAAAGGCCACGGATCGCCGGGAAAGGTTCCCATCCTCAAGCAACTGTCGCGCGGCTGGCTGGCGCAGCGCGAGGAGATTCTGGCTTTCTGCCAAGCCGGGCCACACCATGGCGGTGGCGGTGCCCTGCTGGTGCTGTTGCGCGCACAAAACGCAGCGCCGCGCTGAGCCCTTAGATCGCTGCTTCGTTGATCTCGCCCGTACGGATGCGGATCACCTGCTCGACCGGCATCACAAAGATCTTGCCATCGCCGATCTTGCCCGTATGAGCAGCCTTGACGATAGCCTCCACTGCCGACTCGACCAGATCGTCAGTGACCACCACCTCGACCTTGATCTTGGGCAGGAAGTCGACCACGTATTCAGCGCCACGATAAAGTTCGGTGTGCCCCTTCTGCCGGCCGAAGCCCTTCACCTCGGTCACGGTCAGGCCGGTAATTCCGACCTCCGACAGTGACTCCCTCACCTCGTCCAGCTTGAACGGCTTTACGATCGCCTCGATCTTCTTCATTCACCTCTCCAGGTCATGCTCGCCTACAGGCGATGACGGTTGTACTGATCATCAGAATTCATCCTGATAACGGGATGTTATCGGGTAACGCCAGTCCTTGCCGAAGCCGCGCTGAGTGACGCGGATACCGACCGGCGCCTGACGGCGCTTGTATTCGTTACGCTTGAGCATAGCCACGGTACGACGCACGTCCGCCTCTGGCAGGCCCGCCGCGATGATCTCGCGCGGCGATTGATCACGTTCCATGTAGGCTTCGATGATCGCATCGAGCACTTCGTAGGGCGGCAGACTGTCCTGATCCTTTTGATCAGGCTTGAGCTCTGCCGAAGGCGGGCGATCGATGATGTTCTGCGGAATCACCGCGCTGACCGTATTGCGCCAGTTGGACAGGCGGAACACATACGTCTTGTACAAGTCCTTCAGCACCGCGAATCCGCCCGCCATGTCACCGTACAGCGTGGCATAGCCTGTGGCCATCTCGCTCTTGTTGCCGGTGGTCAAAACGATGGCACCGGTCTTGTTGGACAAAGCCATCAGGATCATGCCACGGATACGGCTTTGCAGATTTTCCTCGGTCGTGTCGGTCGGCAGGCCTGCAAACTGCGAAGCAAGCATTTGCTCGAATACCTGCATCGCCGGCTCGATCGGAATCTCGTCGTAACGGATACCCAGGCGGCGCACCATTTCACGCGAATCATCAAGACTCATCTGCGCCGTGTAGGGCGACGCCATCATCACCGCCCTGACCTTGTCAGCCCCCAGCGCATCCACGGCCACGGCCAGCGTCAGCGCAGAATCGATGCCACCCGAAAAGCCGATGATCGCCCCGGGAAAGCGATTCTTGCCCAGGTAGTCACGTACCCCGGTCTTGAGCGCCTCGTAGATCTCTGCCTCGAGGCTGCGCGGCTTCGCCTGCACCTCACTTGCCCAACGGGCACCGTCAAAACGAAGGATATCCACGCGCTCTTCGAAGGTCGGCGCGCCATAGGCCACATGCCCATCTTGATCCAGCGCAAACGAGCCACCGTCAAAGACCAGTTCGTCCTGGCCCCCAACCATGTTGCAGTAAAGTATCGGCAAGCCGGTTTCGCGCACCCGATCACGCAGCACCTGAATGCGTTGCACGTGCTTGTTCATGTGAAACGGTGAGGCATTGAGCGACAGCAAGGCCTGCGCCCCCGCTGCACGGGCAGCCTCTGCCGGACCGGACTCCCAGACATCGGCACAGATATTCAAGCCAAAGCGCAATCCCTTGAGTTCAAACACACAGGGCGCGACCCCGGCCTCGAAATAACGCGCTTCGTCGAACACCTCGTAGTTCGGCAGCAGATTCTTGAAATAGCTCGCCACCACCTTCCCGCCTCTCAGCACCGAGGCTGCGTTGAAGCGTCCCGATGCGGATTCAGATGGATGCCCCAGCACCACGCACAGATTGCCTGCCGCATCGGCGATACGCTGTGTTTCGCGGGTGCAAGCGCGGTAGAAATCAGGCCTTAACAGCAGATCTTCGGGCGGATAACCGGACAGTGCCAACTCCGGTGTGAGCAACAAATCCGCTCCGAAAGCGCGCGCACGCGCGATCGCAGCAATGATGGCGTCAGCGTTGCCGATCAGATCGCCGACGGTCAGATTCAGTTGTGCGACGGCAAGAGTGACTGAGGATTGAACGGAGGTATTCATGGAGCGGAACTATACCGCTTCGACGGCCTTGCAGCGCATCAATAGGCTTGCGATGAAACCCACAGCCCCCGTGTGCAAGCCTGTGGATAAACCGTGGACAAGGCTTGCAAGTAGGCGCCAGCGCAGCGTATCTTTGCGCTGCACAATAATAAGGCAAGCGCCCGCATTCGCTCCTTGCCTGACAAGCTCACTCTGCCCACATGACCATTCCCAACGGCCCGCCCCTCAACGGACTTCAACTCTTCGACTCTCTCGCCGGCATCCCCGCGCAAGAGTGGGATGCACTGCTGCCACGCTCACCGGCACCACCGCCCTGCCTTCGTCATGCCTATCTGCATGCACTGGAAGAGAGCGCTTGTGTCGGAGGGGATAGCGGCTGGTTTCCCCGCCATGCGACGCTATGGTCGGAGGGTCAGCTGGTTGCAGCCATGCCGCTTTACCTGAAGACTCACTCCTGGGGCGAGTACGTTTTCGACTGGGCCTGGGCCCAGGCCTACCAGCGTCATGGCCTCGATTACTATCCCAAGTGGCTGGCAGCCGTTCCGTTTACACCCATCCCTGGGCCCCGTGTTCTTGGAAACGATCCAAAGACGCGCAGAACTCTCGTGGCAGGGGTACAACAACTCGTGGAGCACAGCGAACTCTCCTCGCTCCATATTCTGTTTCCTGACGAGCGCGATCTCACTCTGCTCGGCGAAACCGACCTGTTCTTGCGCGAGGGGGTGCAGTTCCACTGGAGCAATGCTCGCGAGGACGGATCACCCTACGCGGACTTCGAAGACTTCCTAGCCGGTCTCAATCACGACAAACGCAAGAAAATTCGTCAGGAGCGACGTCGCGCGGCAGCGCACAATCTGTCCCTGCTCTGGGTGGACGGCCACACTGCCACCAACGCAGACTGGCGTTTTCTATACGAATGCTATGCAGGCACTTACACCCAGCACAATTCAACGCCTTACCTGAATCTGGATTTCTTTCGTCGAGTCGCGCGAAAACTACCCGACAGTGTCTCACTGCTCATTGCAAAGCGTGATGGCGTTGCGGTCGCCTGCGCCCTCTTCTTGCGCAGCGCAGAAGCCCTTTACGGACGCTACTGGGGCTCAGTGGAACCCGTTCCGTTCCTGCACTTCGAGCTTTGCTACTACCAGGCAATCGAATACTGCATCCGGCATCGATTGCAGCACTTCGAAGGTGGCGCCCAAGGGGAGCACAAACTTGCCAGAGGGCTCATGCCCGTAAGGACGCACTCAGCGCACTGGATCGCAGATCCGCGCTTTCGCAGCGCGGTGGACGACTTTCTACAGCGCGAGCGCAGCCACATCGGCTTCTACCTTGACGAACTGAGCGAACGAGCTCCCTACCGAACGCTTGATGCCCAGCTTCCAAACTCTGACCCGGCCGACGTCCGCCAGCAGCGGGGGAATCAGGCCAACGCGGCCCTGATCAATGGCAGACAGCGGTAAAGAGCGGCGATGGATTTGCCATCGGTAATTTCACCTCGATGCACCCCAGCCTCAGCCTCATCCAGTGTCATGCTGAGAATCTCGAGGAATTCGCCCTCGTCCCAGCAATGGCCCACATGAGAGAGCACGTTGGCGAAAAAAATCTCTATCCGCTCATCCGAATAGCCGATGCATGGGTGAATCACTCCGACATGTCGCCACTCGGCGGCCTCGTAACCTGTCTCCTCACGCAACTCGCGCCGAGCACAATCCAGGATGTCCTCGTTCGCATCGATCTTGCCGGCCGGCAGCTCGAGAAAAGCGCATCGCAAGGGATAGCGAAACTGCCGCTCAAAAAGAATGCGTCCATCGGGCAACAGCGCAAGCACGACAACCGCCCCTGGGTGACGGATGTACTCGCGCCCACCCTCGGCACCCGTTGGCAACCGAACGCGGTCACGCCACACCTTTAGCAAGCTCCCGTCGAAAACCCGCTCGCTCGTGATCTCCAGTTCTTCGAGTGGCTCCGTAACCTGCCCGCTCATGAACCTGCAACCCGCCTTGAGGCGCTCCAGAGGTAGCGATACACGAAGCCCGGAAAGGCAAAGACGAGAAAAAGGCAGAACGTGGTTGCGTAAAACTCCCAGTTCTGGCGATAGACGCTGCCATGACTGTGCGCTTCGAGCACCATCGAAAGCACTCCGGCCGCAAAATAGAGCAGCAGGAGTTCCAGTAGTCGCCAGCCGAGTCGCTTCCCGGCAGCCTGTCCCGGGCGTAACACGAACAAGATTCGATCAAATACGAAAGGAAGGTTGGCCATCGTGAACACGATGGCCAACAGGAGATAAACACTGGCGGTATGCGTCATCAGCCTTGAGCGCAGCCGTGCGCAAAGTCGATGCGCATTAAACTCGGCATGACATCAAAGCGAGCCAAGCAAGGCATAGGCACACAGCGACATCAGCATCTGCGGAGCAAGCCCCAGCGCTGCAATAGCGATGCCATTTGCCGAGAGCATGACCCGAACCTCAGCAGGAGCATGGATCGGGGAGTCGTCGTCCGGCGCATCGAAATACATCACCTTGACCACACGCAGGTAGTAGAACGCTCCCGCGACCGACATTAGCACCGCGACCACGGCAAGCCAAAAATAGCCTGCTGCCACGACCGCCTGAAGCACTGACAGCTTGGCAAAGAAGCCGATGAAGAACGGCACACCCGCCATCGAGAACATCGTGAACAACATCATCAGCGCGAACCAGGGGCTGCGCTTGTTGAGGCCCTTGAAGTCATCGACGTTTTCTGCTTCAAATCCAGCGCGGGACAGCAGGATCAGCATGCCGAAAGAGGCCAGACTCATGATCACATAGGACACCGCATAAAACATCGCCGAACTGTAGGCGTTGAGCGCAAAGTGCCGGTCGCCTTCAACCACGCCTGCCAACAGGCCTAGCAGCATGAAGCCCATGTGCGAAATGCCCGAGTACGCCAACATCCGCTTGATGTTCTGCTGTGCAATCGCTGCCAGGTTTCCGAGCACGATCGACGCCACCGCAACCATCATCAGCATCCCCTGCCATTCCTCGGCAAGGTCGAACAGCGCCCAGATCAGCAGACGAACTGCCATTGCGAACGCTGCCAGCTTGGGCGCGGTGGAAATCATCAGAGTGACGGCCGTCGGCGCACCCTCATAAACGTCAGGCACCCACATGTGGAACGGCACCACACCCAATTTGAAGCAGATACCCGCGACCAGGAACACGAGACCGAACATCAGCACCGTCTGGTTGGCCGCCTGGTTGTACACCGCCTGAGCAATAGCGGAAAACTCCAGCGAGCCCGTCGCGCCGTAGACCATCGACATACCGTAGAGGAGAAGACCAGAAGCCAGCGCACCGAGCACAAAGTACTTCATCGCAGCTTCGGTGGCACGCGCCGAGTTCCTGTCGAAGGCGACCATGGTGTAAAGCGCCAGAGACATCATCTCCAGGCCGATGTACATCGGCAGCATATGATTAGCCGTGACCATGACCATCATGCCAAGTGTCATCAGCAACGCGAGCAAATAGTATTCCGGCCTGTCAATCTTGCGATCGGCGAGGTACGCACGACCATATAGCAACGCGATCGCCGTCGAAAAATAGATCATCAACTTCAGGAAATCACCCATCAGGTCACTGATGAAGAGATTGCTGAAGGTGTACACCGGCTCGCCCTGCATGGTGTAAATCGTCACAAAAGCCGCGGCGACGAGTGTGAACTGCGTGGCGTAGTAGGCAAGCGACCGCGCGATACTGCGCGCGAAGGTGCTCGCGAGCATGATCACCAGGGTCATCACGGCGACGAAAATCTCGGCCGCAGCGGGGTAGAAGTCGGGGACGACAAAGTTCATCTTCTGACCAGTCCGTTAAGTATCTCTGGGGCGCTCTGACTGAGCGGCACTCAGAGCTTGCTCACGGCAACATGCCGCAGGAGTTCGTTGACCGAAGCATGCATCACCTCGGTGAAAGGATACGGATACAGCCCCATCGCAAGCACGCAGAACGCCAGGAGACCGAGAAAAGCGAACTCACGCGCGCTGATATCCTGAAGCTCGGCAACGTTTTTGTTTGCGACCTTGCCGAACACGACCCGCTTGTACATCCACAGCGAATACGCCGCGCCAAGGATCAGGGTGATCGCGGCGGTAAAGCCAATCCAGAAGTTGTACTTGACCGCGCCCAGCACGACCATGAACTCGCCGACGAAACCTGACGTAGCAGGCAGGCCCGAGTTCGCCATCGCGAACAGCATGAAGAAGGCGGCGAACTTCGGCATCGTGTGCACCACACCGCCGTAGTCAGCGATCTGGCGCGAATGGACGCGATCGTAAAGCACGCCGATGCACAGGAACATTGCGGCCGAAATGAAGCCGTGGGAGATCATCTGAACGATGGCGCCTTCGATACCCAGCGAGTTGAAGATGAAAAAGCCCAGGGTGACAAAGCCCATGTGCGAGATCGACGAATAAGCGACCAGCTTCTTCATGTCCGTCTGCACCAGTGCCACAAAGCCGATGTAGACCACGGCAATCAGCGACAGCGCGATGACGAGCCCGGAAAGTTCATGAGCGGCATCCGGAACGATCGGCAGCGAGAAGCGCAGGAAGCCATAGGCACCAAGTTTGAGCGCGATTGCCGCCAGCACCACCGAACCGCCCGTGGGCGCCTCAACGTGCGCATCGGGTAGCCACGTATGCACCGGCCACATCGGCACCTTGACGCCGAAGGCAACAAGGAAAGCCAGGAAAATCAATATCTGCGGTTCAATCGCCAGCGGAAGTTGATGCCAGTCGAGAATATTGAAGCTGCCACCGGACTGCATGAACAGGTACAAAAGCACGATCAGCATCAGCAGCGAGCCTAGCAGCGTGTAAAGAAAAAACTTAATGGCTGCATAGACCCGGTTCGGCCCACCCCATACGCCGATGATGAGATACATCGGAATCAGCGAAGCTTCGAAAAAGACGTAGAACAGCACGCCGTCAAGCGCGGAAAAGATGCCGTTCATCAGGCCCGACATGATCAGGAAAGCGGCCATGTACTGCGCCACCTTGGTCTCGATCACCTTCCACCCCGCGAGCACCACGGTGATGGTGATGAAGGCGTTGAGGATCAGAAACAGCATCGAGATCCCGTCAACCCCCAGATGGTAATTGATGTTGAAGCGTGGCACCCAGCTCGACATTTCAACGAACTGCATCGCGCTCGTGGTGTTGTCGAAGCCTGAATACAGGGGAACCGTGACGACAAAGCCAGACACCGCGGCCGCAAAGGCGAGCATCCGCGCCAGCGGGGCATTGCGATCCGAGCCGGTCGCGAGCACCAGCAGGCCACCGAGTATCGGTACCCAGATCGCCAGACTGAGGAGAGGAATGTCCGTCATCGTTGCTTTCCGTTCAGTGCGCCACGCATGGCGCGTTCCGTCTTGTTATGTCGTTCTTCACTGCGTGCGCCACTTACCCGCGGTTGAACCAGAAGGTAAGGAGAACGAACACGCCGATGATCATCGTAAAGGCGTACTGATAGAGGTGCCCCGTCTGGAACAGGCGCGACATCTGCGAGATCCAGCCGATCAACCTGGCTGTTCCGTTGACCGCGATACCGTCAATCAAACCTTGATCGCCAACCTTCCAAAGCACCTTGCCCACACCGCGAGCGCCACCTGCAAAAACGATCTCATTGAAACGATCGAAGAAATACTTGTTCTCGAGAAGGCTGTGTATCGGCTTGAAGGTACGCTGAATAGCCGCAGGGATTCCCGGCTTCACCAGATAGAAGAACCAGGCAAGCACCACGCCGCTGATCGCGAGCCAGAACGGCGCAGTCTGCAGACCGTGCAACGCCATTCCAATCGGGCCATGGAAACCATCGGCGAGCTCTTTCAATCCGACGTGGTTGTCGCCGACAAAGATTACGCCTTTGAACCACTCACCGAACAACATCGGCTCGATGGTAAAGAAGCCGATCAGCACCGATGGTATCGCCAACAACACCAGCGGTAGCGTCACGACCCATGGCGACTCATGTGGCTTCTGCCCAGGAGCCAAACCGTGATGATGGTCGGCACTCACCTCCTCGTCGTCGTGGTCACCGTGGTGGTCATGGCCATGCGCGCTACCGAAACGTTCCTTGCCATGGAAGACGAGGAAATACATCCGGAACGAGTAGAAGGCGGTGACGAACACGCCAAGCATGACGCAGAACAGCGCATAGCCCGCACCAGGAATTGTCGATGCGTGTACCGCTTCGATGATGGAGTCTTTGGAGTAGAACCCGGAAAAGAGCGGAAAGCCGATCAATGCCAGCGAGCCGAGCAGCGACGTCATCCAGGTGATGGGCATGTACTTCCACAGGCCTCCCATGTTCCGCATGTCCTGATCGTGATGCATACCAATGATCACCGAACCTGCACCCAGGAAGAGCAGCGCCTTGAAGAAGGCATGGGTCATCAGATGGAACACCGCCGCAGAGTAGGCCGAAACACCCAGCGCTACCGTCATGTATCCCAGCTGGGAAAGCGTCGAGTAAGCCACCACGCGCTTGATGTCGTTCTGCACGATGCCCAGGAATCCCATGAACAGCGCCGTGGTTGCACCGATCACCAGCACGAAGGACAGGGCCGTATCCGACAGTTCGAACAGGGGCGACATTCGCGCCACCATGAAGATGCCAGCCGTCACCATAGTCGCCGCGTGAATCAGCGCCGAAATTGGCGTCGGGCCTTCCATCGAGTCCGGCAGCCACACATGAAGCGGCACCTGCGCCGACTTGCCCATCGCCCCGATGAACAGACAGATGCAGATCGCCGTAATCAGCGGCCAACCGGTCACCGCCATGTCCTGGGCAGCAAGGTCGCCTGCCTGCGCGAAGACCTCGGCGTAGTTTAGTGAGCCCGTGTATGCGGCGATCAATCCGATGCCCAGCAGGAATCCGAAGTCTCCTACGCGATTGACCAGGAAGGCTTTCAGGTTGGCGTAGATCGCGGTCGGCCGGTCGTACCAGAAACCGATCAGCAAATACGAGACGAGGCCCACCGCTTCCCAGCCAAAGAAGAGCTGCAAGAAGTTGTTCGACATCACCAACATCAGCATCGAGAACGTAAACAGCGAGATGTAGCTGAAGAAGCGCTGGTAGCCAGGATCTTCGGACATGTAGCCAATGGTGTAGATATGCACCATCAGCGACACGAAGGTCACCACCAGCATCATCATCACCGTGAGCGAGTCGATCAGGAAGCCGACTTCGAAGGTGATGCCACCGGCCACCATCCATGTGTAGAGCATGCCATTGAAGGTATTTCCGGCCTGCACGTCCTGGTAGATCACCACGGAGGCGGCCAGCGCGATTGCCACACCGAGAATGGTGACGATGTGTGCTCCGGCCCGACCGATTGTCTTGCCGAAGAGTCCCGCCAGCAATGCGCCGACAAGCGGCGCCAGCGGCACGAGGAGATAGAGAGTCTGCATGTCCGTCATCGTGACGCTTCCTTAACCCTTGAGGCTGTCCAGATCATCCACGTGGATCGTGCGCATGTTGCGGAACATGACGATCAGGATCGCGAGGCCGATCGCGGATTCCGCTGCGGCAACCGTGAGGATGAAGAAAACGAAAACCTGACCGGCGATGTCGCCGAGGTAATGCGAGAACGCGATGAAATTCATATTCACCGCGAGCAGCATGAGCTCGATGGCCATCAGCAGCACGATCAGGTTCTTCCTGTTGAGGAAGATCCCGACCACACTGATCGCGAACAAGATCGCGCCCAGGATGAGGAAATGGGAAAGCGAAAGCATCTGTGACTCCCTGATCGCACCGGTGCATTACCCGTGCGTTTTCTTTGTTCGCGTGCTGTTTCAGTCTTCTTTTTCAGCCTGCATCCTGAGCAGTTCGACGCGATCTTCACGCTTCACTGCGACCTGCTCGGAAGGTTTCTGAGTCTTGATTCCCTTGCGCTTGCGCAGCGTCAGGGTCACCGCCGCCACCATCGCGACCAGTAGCACCATCGATGCGAGCTCGAACGGATAGACGTAATCGGTATATAGGACGCGGCCAAGCTCGCGGGTGTTGCTGAAACCTTCACCAGCGGCGGGCGGCACGGGCATCGCGTCAAGGCCGAAGTACGAGCCACCCAGCACCATCACCATTTCGACCAGCAACAGGATACCTACCAAGGCCCCCACCGGAAGGTAACTCCAGAAGCCTTCACGAATCCGGTCGAGATTGATGTCGAGCATCATGACTACGAACAGGAATAGAACCATCACCGCGCCGACATAGACCATCACCAGGGTGATGGCGAGAAATTCGGCCTCGAGAAGCAGCCAAATACCGCCCGCGTTGAAGAAAGTCAACACAAGAAACAACGCGGCCTGGACCGGGTTCCTGGCAGTGATCACCCTCAGCGCCGCAAATACCATAATCGCGGCGAGAATGTAAAAGACGAAAGTCTTGAATTCCATATTCCTGGCTCACGGCGCTCAACGCGCCCTCCCTTAGCGGTACTTTGCGTCCTGCTCGCGGTCGGCAGCGATCTGTGCCTCATTACGATCCCCTACAGCCAGCAGCATCTGCTTGGTGTAGTAAAGGTCGCCCCGCTGCTCGCCGTGATACTCGAAAACCCGCGTTTCCACGATGGCATCGACCGGGCAGGCCTCTTCGCAGAAACCACAGAAAATGCACTTAGTTAGATCTATGTCATAACGCGTCGTCCGCCTCGATCCGTCGTCACGTTGCTCGGATTCGATCGTGATCGCCATGGCTGGACAAATAGCCTCACATAACTTGCACGCAATACAGCGCTCCTCGCCATTTGGATAACGACGCAGTGCGTGCAATCCACGGAAGCGGTTGCTTTGCGGTGTTTTTTCCTCGGGAAAATAAATCGTGATCGCGCGCTGGAAGAAATAACGCCCGGTCAGGGCCATGCCCTTGAGCAGTTCCTTAAGGAACAGACTGCCGATGGAATCCTTGGCACCCATGGTCTTATCAACTCCAGATCGACAGCGGCGACATCAGCCACACCGCCACCACAAATACCCACACCAGGGTAACCGGAATGAACACCTTCCAGCCGAGTCGCATGATGTGGTCGTAACGGAAGCGCGGAAAAGTTGCACGCGCCCACAGGAAGATGAACAGGATGGACGCGGTCTTGAGCGCCAACCAGTGGAAACCGTCGGGCAGAAAGCCGACCGGCGACAGCCAGCCACCGAGGAACAGCACTGAGGTCAGAATCGAAACCAGGATCATGTTGGCGTATTCGGCCAGGAAGAACATGGCGAAAGCCATACCCGAATACTCGACCATGTGGCCCGCAACCACCTCGGCTTCGCCTTCCACGACGTCGAAAGGAGCGCGGTTCGTTTCCGCTATGCCCGAAATCACATAGACGACGAACATTGGCAGCAGGGGCAGCCAGTTCCACGACAGGAAACCGAGACCCATATCAGCAAATCTGCCCTGTCCCTGGGACAGGACGATATCTGAAAGATTGAGACTGGCCGAGATCAGCAGCACGCAAATCAGCGCGAAGCCCATCGACACTTCATAAGACACCATCTGCGCGGCCGCCCGCATCGCGCCGAGGAAAGGGTATTTTGAGTTCGAAGCCCAGCCGGCGACGATCACACCATAGACTTCCATCGAAGTGATCGCGAGCAGGAACAACAAACCGGCATTGACATCCCCCAGCACCAGCCCGTCATCGAAGGGTATCACCGCCCACGCCGCCAGCGACGGGGCAATTGCGAGAATCGGCCCAAGGATGAACAGTCCCTTGCTCGAACTGCTCGGAACGATGATTTCCTTCATCAACAACTTCAGGGCATCGGCGATTGGCTGCAGCAGACCCCATGGGCCAACACGGTTCGGTCCGATTCGGCCCTGCATGTAGCCGATGACCTTGCGCTCGGCCATCGTGAGGTAAGCCACCGAAATCATCAAAGGCGCGACGACCGCGACAATCTTGACCAAGGTCCACACCGCAGGCCAAGTGGGGCCGAAAAACTCGGCGAGGGGTTGCAGCATCGCTTCCATCAGACACGCTCCAGGCTGAGTTCACCGCTCATCGCTCCGAGCGCCGAGGTCGACAGATGCGCTGCGGCAATTCGCACACAGCCAGCGGCGAGTGCGGAATCGCCCTGCACAACAAGCTCGACCACGCCATCACCCTGTGTCACGCGGACGCGGTCGCCTGCAGCTATTCCAAGGGCAGCGAGCGTCTCGGGCGAGACCCGCGCGGTCGGAGGCAACGCGTCGCGCGTCTTCTGCAGCGCGCCAGCACGGCGGACGATCGGATCGGCAAAGTAGATCGGCACGTCAGTCACACGCTCGAGCGCACCGACCGATGCAGTGGCAGCCGAAACAAGGACCCCTTCGACCCCATTGCCAAGCCGGGAGCCGAAATCATCGCCCAAAGCCTCATCGCGTACCGCTGCGGAATCAGACTGCGAGAAACCCTCCAATGCCAGCAGATTGCCCAGGACCCGCATCACTTTCCACGCCGGCCGCGTCTCGCCTTGCGGACGAGCCACGGCAACGAAGCTTTGAGCACGTCCTTCGCAATTCACATAGGTTCCAGACGTCTCGGTAAAAGGCGCAATCGGCAGCATCACGTCGGCGACGCCACGCAACGAAGCCGAGTCAAAGGCGGTCAAGCTAACAACAAGCTGCGCCGAGGTCATCGCAGCGGTGGTCGCCGCCGGATTCGCAAAATCGAAGGCGGGCTCAGCGCCCAGCAAAACGTACGCCTTCAGCGACTGTTCAACCATGGCTGCTGCGTTGAGCCCGCCCGCTGATGGAGTTGCGCCGGCCAGGTAAGCGCCAACGCTGTTCGCAGCCTCCCCAATAAAACCGAAACTGCCGCCTGTCAGACGTCCAATCTCCTGAGCAAGCATCTGCAACTCACTGCTACGGCCATGCTGCGCAGCCAAACTGCCGAGCCATACTGCAACACGCGAGCCAGTAGCCAGGCTGTGCGCAATCGCCCGCGCGTCGTCGCTGATCTGCTCGGGCAGCTTGCCCAGCAGCGCAACCGACACCTCGGCACCCTTTTCCGCAACCAGCGCAGCCACGACCTGTGCAAGCGTGGCGACCATTGCCGCAGGTGCGACCAGTGCCCGATGACTGACCGGGATCAGCCAGTCCTCTGCATTCGGACCGATGGCGCTGACCTGAAGCCCCTTCTTTGCCGCCTGACGCACACGCTGCGCCAGCAAGGGTGCATCCTTGCGCAGAAAACTGCCGATCACCAGCAGGCGGTTCAGATCCTTCACTTCTGCTATCGGCATGCCCAACCAGGGAGCGCCGGCGGATCTACCGTCGGCACGGAAATCCGCCTGGCGCAGCCGATAATCAACGTTCTCCGAGCCGAGGCCCCGCGCGAGTCGCTGCAGCAGATAGAGCTCTTCGACCGTCGAGTGCGGCGATGCCAGCATCCCGATCGCCGAACCGCCATGATCCTTGGCAATCCCGCGCAATCCGGTAGCAACGAACTCAAGCGCAGCTTGCCAGTCGACCCGTTTCCATTCGCCACCCTGCTTGATCATCGGCGAGGTGAGTCGCTCTTCGCTGTTCAGCGCCTCATACGAAAAGCGATCCTTGTCCGACAGCCAGCACTCGTTGATCTCCTCGTTCTCGAACGGCAGCACCCGCTTGACCACATCGTGCTTCGTCTGGACGATGAGATTCGATCCGAGTGAATCGTGCGGACTAACCGTCTTGCGACGCGACAACTCCCAAGTACGTGCGGCAAACCGGAAAGGTTTGGAAGTCAACGCGCCGACCGGGCACAGATCGATGATGTTGCCGGACAGCTCGGAATCGATTGTTTTCTCGATAAAAGGCATGATTTCCGCGTGCTCGCCACGGAACGCCTGCCCCAACTCCATCTCGCCCGCAATCTCGGCGGTAAAACGAACGCAGCGCGTGCAGTTGATGCAGCGCGTCATGTCGGTGGCAACGAGCGAGCCGAGGTTCTTGTTGAACACGACACGCTTCTCTTCCTGGTAGCGCGAGCCCGAGGCCCCATAGCCGACCGCCAGATCCTGCAGCTGACACTCGCCACCCTGGTCACAGATCGGGCAATCAAGCGGGTGGTTGATCAGGAGAAACTCCATCACCCCCTTCTGCGCCTTCACGGCCTGTTCGGAATGAGTCCACACCTTCATGCCGTTGGTCACAGGCGTTGCGCACGCAGGCAGAGGCTTGGGTGCCTTTTCGACCTGTACCAAGCACATGCGGCAGTTTGCCGCGATGGAAAGCTTCTTGTGGTAGCAGAAGTGCGGGATGTAGGTGCCTGCAGCAGCGGCCGCGTCCATCACGGTGCTGCCGTCATTGACCTGGACCTGCTTGCCGTCGATTTCGATCTCTAGCATGACGGGCTCACGTAGATTTGACTGCCGACGCGCTGCACTTCGGGCGGCACGAGGCACTTCTTGTTTTCGATGTGGTATTCGAACTCGTTGCCGAAGTGCTTGACGAAGCTCTGCACCGGCATCGCCGCGGCATCGCCTAGCGCACAGATAGTGCGACCCATGATGTTGGCGGTAACCGAATTCAGCAGATCAAGATCGTCCGGACGACCCAAGCCGTTCTCGATACGATGAACTACGCGATACAACCAACCCGTACCTTCACGGCAGGGCGTGCATTGACCGCAAGACTCCTCGAAGTAGAAATAGGACAGGCGCTCCAGTGCCTTGACCATGCAGGTCGTTTCATCCATCACGATCACGGCTCCTGAGCCAAGCATGGAGCCCGCCTTCGAAATCGAGTCGTAGTCCATCGTGCAATCCATCATCACGCTTGCGGGGACCACCGGCGAAGATGAGCCACCCGGAATCACCGCCTTGAGCTTGCGACCAGCGCGCATCCCACCCGCCATTTCGAGCAGTTCGGCAAATGGCGTGCCGAGCGGGACTTCATAGTTCCCCGGGCGATTGACGTGCCCGGACACCGAGAACAGCTTCATTCCGCCGTTGTTCGGCTTGCCAAGGTTGAGGAAGGCCTCACCACCCATGTTCATGAGGAACGGAACCGAGGCGAAGGTTTCGGTGTTGTTGATGGTCGTCGGCTTGCCGTAGAGGCCATAGCTTGCCGGGAACGGCGGTTTGAAGCGCGGCTGACCCTTCTTGCCTTCGATGGATTCAAGCAGTGCCGTTTCCTCGCCGCAGATGTAGGCCCCATAGCCATGGTGCGCGAACAACTCGAAAGAGAAATCCGAGCCGAGAATATTCTGCCCGAGCAAACCTGCCTCGCGTGCTTCGGCGAGAGCCTCTTCGAAGCGGGAGTAAACCTCGAAGATCTCGCCATGAATGTAGTTGTAGCCACGCGCGGCGCCCATCGCGTAAGCCGCAATCGTCATCCCTTCGATAACGCTGTGCGGGTTGTAGCGAAGAATATCGCGGTCCTTGAAGGTTCCGGGCTCGCCCTCGTCCGAGTTACAGGCAAGATACTTGTCCCCCGGGAAGGATCGCGGCATGAAACTCCACTTCAGGCCAGTCGGGAAGCCCGCGCCGCCACGGCCACGAAGGACCGAGGTTTTCAGCTCAGCAATCACCGCATCTTGCGTGGTCTTGTCGGCGATGATCTTCTTCAGCGCCGAATAGCCGCCCCGTGCGACGTAGTCCTGCAGCCGCCAAGCGCGGTCGCCGTCACAACCGGCGAGAATCATTCCTTGCGTACTCATCTCTTGTCCAGGTCCGCCAGCATCTGGTCGATCTTTTCGGTTGTCATCCAACTGCACATCTGATGATTGTTCACCAGCAGCACCGGCGCATCGCCACAAGCGCCCATGCACTCGCCTTCCTTGAGCGTAAACTTGCCATCCGCGGTCGTTTCGTTGAAATCAATACCGAGCTTTTGCTTGACGTAGTCCGCTGCATGGACACCACCGGACAGGGCACACGGCAGATTTGTACACACCGTGATCTTGTGGCGACCGACTGGTTGAAGGTCGTACATATTGTAGAAACTGGCAACCTCGTACGCGGCGATTGGCGGCATCTCAAGGTAGCAGGCAATGAACTCAATGAGCTCCTTCGGTAGCCAGCCCTTTTCAAGCTGGGCGATCCGCAAAGCAGCCATGACAGCCGACTGCTTCTGATCGGATGGATACTTGGCGACCTCTCGATCAATCTGGTGCAACGATTCCTGGCTCAGCATTTCGTCTTGCCCTTCCGGATAGCCTGCCGACTCTAGTTAGCTGATAACACGCACGCAACGTGGAAGCGGACCCGCCCTCAACGGTCGATCTCGCCAAACACAACGTCCATCGTGCCGATGATGGCAACCACGTCCGCAATCATGTGGCCGCGAGCCATGTCGTCCATTGCCGCCAGGTGAGCGAACCCCGGCGCCCTCAGCTTGAGGCGGTAAGGTTTGTTGGCGCCATCGGAAACGGCGTAGACACCAAACTCGCCCTTCGGATGCTCGATCGCGGCATAGACCTCGCCCTTGGGCACGTGAATACCTTCACTGAAGAGCTTGAAATGGTGGATCAACTCTTCCATGTTGGACTTCATGTCCTCACGTGAAGGAGGTGCCACCTTGTGATTGTCGGTTATGACCGGGCCGGGATTCCTGCGCAGCCAATCGATACACTGCTTGATAATTCGATTTGACTGGCGCATTTCTTCCATGCGGCACAGATAGCGGTCGTAGCAATCACCATTCTTCCCAATGGGGATATCAAAGTCCATGCGATCGTAGACTTCGTACGGCTGCTTCTTGCGCAAATCCCAGGCAACACCTGAACCGCGCAACATTGGCCCCGTAAAACCCCACGCCAGCGCCTGCTCCGGCGACACGACACCAATACCGACGGTACGTTGTTTCCAGATGCGATTATCGGTCAGCAGCGTCTCGTACTCATCGCAATACGTCGGAAAGCGATTGGTGAAATCTTCCAGAAAGTCCAGCAGAGAGCCGTCGCGTGCCGTGTTCAGATCACGTGTAGTTTTTTCATTTCTGAACTTGTTGACTTCGTACTTCGGCATACGGTCAGGCAGATCACGATAGACTCCACCCGGGCGATAGTATGCCGCATGCATGCGCGCACCCGAAACCGCCTCATAAGCGTCCATGAGGTCTTCGCGTTCGCGGAAGGTATAAAGAACCATCGTCATCGCACCGATGTCGAGCCCGTGCGTGCCGATGTTAAGCAGGTGATTCAGGATTCGCGTGATCTCGTCGAACATCACGCGGATGTATTGAGCACGCTCCGGCACCCGCACACCAATCAGGCGCTCGATTGCCATGCAGTACGCATGCTCGTTGCACATCATCGACACGTAATCGAGACGATCCATGTAGGGCACGGACTGCACCCAGGTGCGCGTTTCTGCAAGCTTCTCGGTGCCGCGGTGAAGCAGGCCAATATGCGGGTCAGCACGCTCTACGACTTCGCCATCAAGTTCCAGCACCAAGCGCAGCACACCGTGAGCAGATGGGTGCTGGGGGCCAAAGTTGATCGTGTAATTGCGGATCTCAGCCATGACCGACGTCCCCGTAGTTCCCTTCGCGCACGACGCGCGGGGTGTTCTCGCGCGGCTCGATGGTCACCGGCTGATAGACGACCCTGCCCTGCTCCGGGTCGTAGCGCATTTCAACGTAACCCGACACCGGGAAATCCTTGCGGAACGGATGACCGACGAAACCGTAATCGGTGAGAATTCGGCGGAGGTCCGGGTGACCGGCGTACATGATGCCGTACAGGTCAAAGGACTCACGTTCAAACCAGTTTGCGCTCGCCCACACGTCGCACACCGAGTCGAGCACCGGAAAGCCATCATCATCGGCGAAGGCACGCAAGCGAACACGCCAGTTGTGACGAACCGACGTGAGGTGAGCCGCCGAAGCAAAGCGCTTTCCTTCCCACGGCGAACTGCCGTAAGTCGAGAAATCGAGCCCCGAGATATCGATCAGTTGCTCGAAGTGAAGATCTGCCTGATCCCGCAACATCCGGGCAACCCGCAAATAGTCGCGAGCTGCGACCTCAATCGTCACTTCACCACAATCCAGGACCAGACTCTGCAGCGTTTCACCGAATACGTCACGCAAAGTCTGGCTAAGGCGTTCTAGCTTGGCACTCATGTCTGGGACACCCGTCAGCGCGCAATCGTATTGGTGCGCTTGATCTTGTTCTGAAGCTGGATAATGCCGTAGATCAGCGCCTCAGCCGTGGGCGGGCAGCCCGGCACATAGACGTCGACCGGCACGATACGATCGCAGCCGCGCACAACCGAATAGGAATAGTGGTAGTAACCACCGCCATTTGCACAGGAACCCATCGAGATGACCCAGCGTGGCTCGGACATCTGGTCATAGACCTTGCGAAGCGCTGGCGCCATCTTGTTGCACAGCGTGCCTGCGACAATCATCAGGTCGGACTGGCGGGGACTTGGCCTGAAAATCACGCCAAAACGATCAAGATCGTAACGCGCACAACCTGCATGAATCATCTCGACTGCGCAGCAGGCCAGCCCGAAAGTCATCGGCCACAGTGACCCGGAACGCGTCCAGTTGATTACTGCATCGAGCGAGGTTGTGACAAACCCTTCGCGGAAAACGCCCTCAATGCTCATGCCTTACTCCCAGTCGAGTGCGCCATTCTTCCACTCGACGATGTATCCGATAACCAGAACCCCGAGAAAGACCATTACCGAACCGAACACGAACCAGGCCAACTCGCCGGCAGCAATGAACTCCTGAAAGACCGTCGCCCACGGAAACAGGAACGCGATCTCAAGATCGAACAGAATGAAAAGAATGGCAATCAGATAGTAACGAACGTCGAACTTCATCCGGGCATCTTCAAACGCCTCGAAGCCACATTCGTAAGGAGAGAGCTTTTCGCTATCGGGACGATGCGGGGCAAGAACTCGCCCGAGAATCATGGGAGCAACACCAACACCCAAACCTACGAGCATGAACATCAGAACAGGAAAATAGCTTTCCAGCATGTCCAGAAACCCCCAGTAAGATCGGCAGATTGTTTCTGCCATTGTTGTTATGGTTGCTCTGCATGGAAACGCCCGCAATAGCGGGCGCTCT
Source organism: Thauera sp. (assembly GCA_035433105.1). GTDB lineage: Bacteria > Pseudomonadota > Gammaproteobacteria > Burkholderiales > Rhodocyclaceae > Thauera. The sequence continues at coordinate 36,795 of DAORUJ010000001.1, read as the reverse complement.
CCGTAGTCTGGTGCCGACGATGAGACTCGAACTCATACGGCTTTCGCCACTACCCCCTCAAGATAGCGTGTCTACCAATTTCACCACGTCGGCGCTTTGTTTCAAAGCCAGATAATTATACGACCTTTTGCGCGGTGCGCAAACAATCCGATGTGCGTTTATTTAGGAATCGACTGCGCCTTCGAGTCGTCCGCGGGCATCGCCGGGACGCCCTCCACCGCAGCCGGCGTCGGCGCAGTCTGCACGCTTTCCATGACACTGGAGGGCGCAGCCGGCTTGCTGCTGGCGAGGTAGCTCAGCCCCAGACTAGTAGCAAAAAACAGCGTAGCCAGCACGGCCGTCGTTCGGCTGAGAAAATTCGCGGAACCCGAGGAGCCAAACAAACTGCCCGACGACCCACTCCCGAACGCCGCCCCCATGTCAGCCCCTTTGCCGTGCTGCACAAGAACAAGACCGATTACACCAAGTCCGACCAGCACATGAACGGTCAGCACGAGAGAAAAAAGATAGTCACCCATCACAAGCCCTGAAAAAACCTTCGTTTAAAGATCAGACCCCTGCCGCAGCGCGACAAATGGCCATGAAATCGCCGACCACAAGCGACGCACCGCCAATCAGACCACCGTCCACACTTGGCATGGAGAACAGTTCAGCTGCATTTTCCGGCTTGACGCTGCCCCCGTAGAGAACCCGAACCCCTTCCGCATCCACCCCCTGGGCAGCAAGCCAGGCCCGAATTCCGCCGTGAACCTCCTCAACCTCTGAAGCGCTTGCGGAACGGCCAGTCCCGATAGCCCATACGGGTTCATAGGCCAGCACCACGGCACCCAGCAATCCGCTACCGAGCACAGCATGCACCGCGGACAACTGCCGCGAAATCACCGCATGGACCGCGCCTGCATCGCGCTCCGCCAAAGTCTCGCCAACGCAGACGATGGGCACAATTCCGGCGGAAAGCGATGCCTTGGCCTTGCGAGCAACGACCTGATCGTCATCGCCAAACAGCGCGCGACGCTCAGAGTGGCCCACGATGGTGTAACGACAGTCAAATTCCCCCAGCATTGCAGCACTGACCTCGCCTGTGTAGGCGCCGGCCGCGTACTCGCTTACATCCTGGGCACCCAGCCCGAAACTGCACGAAGTCTTTTGCAACTGCGCAAGATAAGGGTAGGGCACGCATAGCGCGACATCCACCCCGGCAACCTCACCCATGCCGGAAAGAAATGCCGCGTTGGCAGCAAGACTTCCGTTCATTTTCCAGTTGCCAACAACAAGTTTTTTCATGAGATAAGCGACTGGCGTAGAAGGCTGAACCGCAAGATTATAGGCGCGTCCTCGCGCCCCAGCAAATGAAGCAAGGCGCCGTCACCGGGAGCATCCGTGCGGCGAACGTGCCTTCAGGCCACCGCGTGCTGCACTGCCTCGGAAATATCGCGCGCAAGCCCTTCGACCAGAACGGCATCCCGCCCCTCGACCATGACCCGCAACAGCGGCTCGGTGCCCGAAGGACGCAACAACACACGGCCACTCGCTCCGAGTGCTTCCTCGGCCCTCTGTTGCGCTGCCGCGATCCCGCTATCCGCGCGCCAGTCGAAGCCGCCAGGCAATCGGACGTTGATCAGCTTTTGCGGATAGAACACCAGATCAGCACACGCATCGGCCAGTGTAAGGTCTTGCTGCTTGAGCGCAGCCAGCACTTGCAGGGACGAAACAATGCCATCCCCAGTGCTGTGCCGATCCAGGCAGATGATGTGTCCCGAGTTCTCTCCGCCCAGCTTCCAGCCGCGCTCGTGCAGCAATTCCAGCACATGGCGGTCACCGACCTTCGCGCGCGCAAACGGCGCACCCAGCCGGCCGATGGCATGTTCGAAGCCCAGGTTGCTCATCAACGTGCCAACCACACCGTCAAGCTTTCCTTCCAGCTGCCGTGCACGGGCGATCACATAAAGCAGTTTGTCACCATCGCAAATCTCGCCACGATGATCGACCATGATGAGGCGATCAGCATCACCATCAAGCGCGATACCCAGGTCGGCCCCTTGCGCCAATACCGCCTGGCGCAGATGCTCCGGACGCGTGGCCCCAACCCCGTCATTGATATTGAGTCCGTTGGGTTCCACCCCAACAGCCAGCACCTCCGCACCCAGTTCATGAAATACGCTCGGTGCGATCTGGTAAGCAGCGCCATGGGCACAGTCGAGTGCGACGCGCAAACCTCGAAGATCCAGTTCGTTGGGGAAGGTGCTCTTGCAGAACTCGATGTATCTTCCAGCCGCATCGTTGATGCGGCGCGCCTTTCCAAGGCGGGCGGAGTCGACGCAGCCCATAGGCTCATCCAGATGCGCCTCGATTTCGGCCTCAAGCACATCGGGCAACTTGGTGCCTGCAGCCGAGAAAAATTTAATACCATTGTCGTAAAACGGGTTGTGCGAAGCCGAAATCACCACACCCGCCTGCAACCGCAGAGCGCGCGTGAGGTAGGCCACCGCTGGCGTCGGAATCGGGCCTGCCAGCATCACGTCAACACCTGCTGCAGCAAAGCCCGCCTCCAGCGCAGCTTCCAGCATGTAGCCAGAAATTCGGGTGTCCTTACCTATAAGAACCGCTGGGTGTTCGCCTGCCGGGAGCTTCTCGCGCGCAACCAGCGTCACACCAGCAGCATAGCCCAGTCGCATGACAAACTCAGGGGTGATGGGCGTGTCACCAACTTTGCCCCGCACGCCATCGGTACCGAAATATTTGCGCCCCATCATCTCTCCACATCAATCACAAAGGGCAAATTATGGCACCGGTCGCGCAGACCTGGTCAGGACTGTCCGCACACTGCCTGCCAAACCTTGAGTGCGTCACAGGTCGGACCAACATCGTGTACGCGCAGGATTCCGGCACCACGCTGCACCGCGACCAGGGCCGCAGCAACACTGGCCGGCATGCGCTCATCGACGGCCCGTCCCGTGACCGCACCGAGCATTGACTTGCGTGAAAGCCCCGCCAGCACGGCGAGCCCGCCAGCGCCAAATCGCGCTAACTCTCGCAGCAATGCATAGTTGTGCTCGATACGCTTGCCAAAGCCGAATCCCGGATCGAGCACGATACGTTCGCGCGCAACGCCCGCAGACTCGAGGACCTGAACACGCTCATCAAGAAAGCCCTTCACTTCTTCGACGACGTCGATGTAACGCGGATCATCCTGCATCGTGCGCGGCTCGCCCTGCATGTGCATGATGCAAAGACCAAGGTTGCTGGCGGCCACGGCCGCGATCGCACCAGGCACGCGAAACGCATTGATGTCATTGATCATGTCGGCGCCCGCTTCAACAGCCGCCAGCATTACCGCAGGCTTGACGGTGTCGACCGATAGCGGAACGTTCCAACCACGAGTGCGCTCGATGAAACCCACAACACGTTCGATCTCCTGCTGAACAGGCACCGACTCAGCCCCTGGGCGCGACGACTCGGCGCCGATATCGAGCAACTGCGCACCCTGTTCAAGGGCACGCTCGGCCCGCTGCACAGCTGCTGACAGATCACCGCGCAGGCCGTCACCCGAGAAGGAACAATCAGTGAGGTTAATGATCGCCATCACCTGCGGCGAGGAAAGATCAAGGCGAAAGCGACCGCAGCGTAGAGTCGACATGTCTGTCTACAACGAAAAACGGGCCGGATTAACCCGGCCCGTCGGATGGAGTGGAAACGTCAGGCGCTCAGGCCGCCGGTGCCGGCGCGGTCGGTGCGGCGCCCGGCGCATCGTCCTTCGGACGAGGAGCAGGAGCCGAAACCGGCTTGGGCGCTCGAGGCGGTCGGCCGTCCATGATGTCGTTCACCTGGTCGGCATCGAGGGTCTCCCACTCGAGGAGCGCACTGGTCATTGCCTCGACCTTGTCTCGATTTTCTTCCAGCAAGCGACGCGCAAGTCCATATTGCTGATCAATGATGCGACGGATCTCGGCATCGACCTTCTGCATCGTGGCCTCGGATACGTTGCGATGAGTCGTGACCTGACGCCCGAGAAAGATCTCGCCCTCCTCTTCCCCATACACCATGGGTCCGAGCGTATCCGACATGCCCCATTGGGTGACCATCCGCCGCGCAAGGTCGGTTGCACGCGCAAAGTCGTTAGAGGCGCCGGTCGTCATCTGCTTCATGAAAATTTCTTCGGCAATCCGGCCGCCGAACAGCACGGTAATCGTCTGCAACAGGCGATCCCGATCCTGACTGTAGCGATCTTCGGTCGGCAACTGCATCGTCACGCCAAGCGCACGACCACGCGGGATGATCGTGACCTTGTGTACCGGGTCGGTCTTGTCAAGCAATCGAGCCACGACGGCGTGACCTGACTCATGATATGCAGTGTTGCGACGCTCCTCCTCGGGCATGACAACCGACCGGCGCTCAGCGCCCATCATGATTTTGTCCTTTGCCCGTTCGAAGTCGTCCATATCAACAAGACGCTTGTTGGACCGCGCGGCGAAGAGTGCAGCCTCATTCACCAGGTTTGCGAGGTCCGCACCGGAGAAACCCGGGGTACCCCGCGCCAGCACCTGTGCATCGACGTCGGGCGCGATCGGCACCTTGCGCATATGCACCTTCAGAATCTGTTCACGACCACGGATGTCGGGCAAAGACACCACGACCTGGCGATCGAAGCGACCTGGGCGCAACAGCGCGGGGTCGAGCACGTCGGGGCGGTTGGTCGCAGCGATCACGATCACGCCGGTCTGACCTTCAAAACCATCCATCTCGACGAGCAGCTGGTTCAAGGTCTGCTCGCGCTCGTCGTTACCGCCACCCATGCCTGCACCGCGCTGGCGACCGACCGCATCGATCTCATCGATGAAGATGATACACGGCGCCTGCTTCTTGGCCTGTTCGAACATGTCGCGAACACGTGCAGCACCGACGCCGACGAACATCTCGACGAAGTCCGAGCCCGAGATGGAGAAGAACGGCACCTTGGCTTCGCCAGCAATCGCCTTCGCGAGCAGCGTCTTGCCGGTACCCGGCGAGCCGACCATCAACACACCCTTCGGGATGCGACCACCGAGCTTCTGGAATTTAGACGGATCACGCAAGAACTCGACCAGCTCAGCCACTTCTTCCTTGGCCTCATCGCAGCCCGCGACATCGGCAAAGGTCACGGTATTGGACGACTCATCGATCATGCGCGCCTTGCTCTTGCCGAACGAGAAAGCGCCTCCCTTGCCACCACCCTGCATCTGGCGCATGAAGAAAACCCACACTCCGATCAGCAACAGCATTGGAAACCACGAGACGAAGATGCTCGCAAGAAAGGACTGCTCTTCCTCGGGCTTGCTGGCGTTGATCTGCACACCGTAGCGCATCAGGTCGGACACCATCCAGATGTCCTGAACGCCGGGCGTATAGACGGTTATGGAGCGACCCTCCTGCGTGGTCGCTCTCAACAACCGTCCATCGACCGTAGCCTTGGTAATGCGCCCAGCCTTAGCCTCCTCCAGGAATTGCGAGTATTCCATGGTGGTGGGCGCAACTTGGCGCGTGTTGAACTGGTTGAAAACCGTCATCAGCACAACGCCGATGACCATCCAGATCGCGAGGTTTTTGAATAGGTTATTCAACGCTCTTTTCCTCAAAGGCCATCTTGGCCGTGTACGCGACTGACTGATTCTAGTGCTGAACGTTCCCGCGGGCAAACCAATGACCGCCATTGAGGCGGACAATCACGACCCCATTCAGATGGGTCGCGGCCCCTTGCAAAGCAGGTAGACCTCGGCGCTGCGGTCTCGAGACGCCTTGGGCTTGCGCACCTGCACCGAAGCAAATGCTGCCTCCAGCTGCTTTCGGTAGTCCACGAACCCCTCTCCCTGGAACACCTTGACCAGGAAGTGTCCGCCCGGCTTCAGGTGACGCACCGCGAAATCAAGCGCCAACTCGCACAAGTGAATCGAGCGCGCCTGATCCACCGTTGCCACCCCCGAAAGGTTAGGTGCCATGTCCGACAGGACGACATCGACCTTCGCGCCCTCCAGTCGGGATTCGAGCTCCTCCAGAACCGTGTCCTCGGTGAAATCCCCGAGCAGGAAGTCGACGCCGGCTACGGCCTCCATCGGCAAGATATCGAGGGCAAAAACGCGGCCCTTCGCCCCACAGCGCTTGACCGCCACCTGGCACCATGAGCCGGGGGCCGAACCCAGATCCACCACCATGGCGCCCGGCTTCAACAGGCGCTCCCGCTCATCAACCTCGAGCAACTTGTATGCTGCGCGCGCACGATAGCCCTCTGCATGCGCACGCTGAACGTAGGGATCATTGATGTGATCGTGCACCCATGCACGACTTGTCTTGTTCTTTTTCATCGACTTAGAAGAAGTCCGCCTTTCGTAATCGGAGTAGAATCCTTGGTCCGAAGCTTCAAGCATCCAGAGAGATTCAATGATCGAACTCAACCCGGTTCAGCGCCGCGATCTGCGCGCGCGAGCCCATCACCTCAACCCAGTCGTCACGATCGCCGACAACGGTTTAGCGCCTGCCGTCGCAGCCGAAATCGAACGCTCACTGCAAGCGCACGAACTCATCAAGATCAAAATCCAGGGCGCTGAGCGCGAACAGCGCGAAGCCCTGATGAACGAAGTGTGCGACACGTTTGACGCTGCCCCGGTTCAGCACATCGGCAACATTCTGATTGTGTGGCGCAAACGTCGCGAGGAAGAGAGTAGCGCCTCCCTCGCCGCCAAAAAAACACCCGCCAAAGCGTCCACCGCCAAATCAGCGGCATCCTTCGCAGCCGCAGCGCGCCGTGCCGCACTGACCAAGGCAAGCGCAGAAGCCCGCCGTTCGCCGGCTCGCGGTTCCGCAGCACGGGGCCGCAGTTCCAGCGCACGCGGCCGCTGAAGACTGCGGCGCAAGGTAACACGATGGGCGGCACGATGACCGCCCCTTTTTTCATCCTTCCCGCTAGGACAGAAGCCGCTCACTCGTAGCGAACGTCGAGGATTTCGTATTCGCGCACCCCGCCCGGCGCCTGCACCTCGGCGATGTCACCGGCGTACTTGCCGATCAGAGCGCGTGCAATCGGCGAACTCACCGAAATCTTGCCCGCCTTGATGCCAGCTTCGTCCTCGCCAACGATCTGGTAGGTCACCACTTGGCCCGACTCAAGGTCCTCGAGCTCGACCGTCGATGCAAACACGCAGCGACCATCTGCATCAAGCAGACTGGGATCAATAATCTGAGCATTTGACAGCTTGCCCTCGACCTCCATGATGCGGCCCTCCACGAAGCCTTGGCGCTCCTTGGCCGCGTCATACTCGGCGTTCTCGGACAAGTCACCATGCGACCGCGCCTCGGCAATCGCAGCAATGACAGCAGGCCGCTCCACCGTTTTCAGGCGATGGAGCTCCGCGCGCAATTTCTCGGCGCCAGCAACCGTCAGCGGCGTTTTGCTCATGCTGAGCCCTTTAGTTCAGCGTGCAAGGCTTGCAGAGAATAAACCTCCAGACCATTGGCCATGTAGCGCATACCCATGCAGGCGGCGCGCGCACCTTCGATCGTAGTGAAGATGGTGAGCTTGGCGGCGAGCGCACTGGTGCGGATCGAGCGTGAGTCGGTAATCGCCTGACGCTTCTCTTCCACGGTATTGATCACGAGCGAGATTTCCTCGTTCTTGATCATGTCCACGATGTGGGGGCGTCCTTCATTGACCTTGTTGACGACTCCCACCGGAATGCCAGCCGCTTCGATCACCGATGCCGTGCCGCGCGTGGCGACCAGCGCGAAGCCGAGTTCGTGCAGATCCTTGGCCACCTCGACCGCGACCTGCCGGTCGCTCGCCTTGACACTGATGAAGGCGGTACCGGAGGTCGGCAGCCTGACGCCAGCCCCAATCTGGCTCTTGACGAAGGCTTCGGCAAAGCTGCGACCGATGCCCATCACCTCGCCGGTCGACTTCATCTCGGGGCCGAGGATGGTGTCGACACCGGGAAACTTCACGAAGGGAAATACCGCTTCCTTGACCGAGTAATAGGGCGGCACGATCTCGCCGGTAACGCCCTGGCTTGCCAAGCTCTGGCCCGCCATACAGCGTGCGGCCACCTTGGCCAGCTGCAGCGAGCAGGCCTTCGAAACAAAAGGCACGGTGCGTGAAGCCCGCGGATTCACTTCCAGCACATAGACCACCGCATTGTCACCTTCGCCCTGGATCGCAAACTGCACGTTCATCAGCCCGACGACATTGAGCGCACGCGCCATTGCTTCGGTCTGGCGACGCAGTTCGTCCTGCAGCTTGGCCGACAGCGTGTAGGGTGGCAGCGAGCAGGCCGAGTCGCCCGAGTGCACGCCGGCCTGTTCGATATGTTCCATGATGCCGCCGATGATGACCTGCCGGCCGTCGGACAGCGCATCAACGTCGACTTCGGTCGCGTCGTTCAGAAAGCGGTCGAGCAGCACCGGGGACTCGTTCGAGACCTTGACCGCCTCGCGCATGTAGCGCTCGAGGTCTTTTTGCTCGTGCACGATCTCCATCGCGCGGCCGCCCAGCACATAGGAAGGACGCACCACCAGCGGATAGCCGATTTCGGCGGCCAGGCGCACGGCCTCTTCGGGCGTGCGCGCCGTACGGTTAGGGGGCTGACGCAGACCCAGGTCGGTCAACAGCTTCTGGAAGCGCTCGCGGTCTTCTGCAGCGTCGATCATGTCGGGCGAGGTGCCAATGATGGGCACACCATTGGCTTCAAGCGCCTTCGCACGCTTCAGCGGGGTCTGACCACCGAACTGCACAATCACGCCGACCGGCTTCTCGATGTGCACGATCTCGAGAATGTCCTCGAGCGTGATCGACTCAAAATACAGGCGATCCGAGGTGTCGTAGTCGGTCGACACGGTCTCGGGGTTGCAGTTGACCATGATGGTCTCGTAACCGTCTTCGCGCAGGGCGAGCGCGGCATGGACGCAACAGTAGTCGAACTCGATGCCCTGCCCGATCCGGTTCGGGCCGCCGCCCAGCACCATGATTTTCTTCTTGTCGCTCGGCTGTGCTTCGCATTCGTCCTCGTAGGTCGAATACATATACGCCGTCGAAGTGGCAAACTCGGCCGCGCAGGTATCCACACGCTTGAACACCGGACGCACACCAAGCGCATGGCGATGCAGGCGCACGGCGGTTTCGTCGGTATTGAGCAGCTTGGCCAGGCGACGATCGGAAAAGCCCTTGCGTTTCAGGTCGCGCAACTCATTCGCCTGCAGAGCCTTCAACGAACGGCCGGCAAGTGCCTTTTCGGAGAACACGATATCCTCGATCTGAGCCAGGAACCACGGATCGATCTTGGTCAGGTTGTGCACCTGCTCCTGGCTCATGCCCTCGCGGAAGGCCTGACCAACGTACCAGATACGCTCCGGCCCCGCACTCGACAGCTCGTGCTCGAGATCCGAGCTATCGGCCTCGATTTCATCGAGCCCATAAACGCCGACCTCAAGACCCCGCAGGGCCTTCTGGAAAGACTCCTGGAACGTACGCCCAATCGCCATGACCTCACCCACCGACTTCATCTGCGTGGTCAGACGGTCGTTGGCCTGCGGAAACTTCTCGAAGGCGAAGCGCGGAATCTTGGTAACAACGTAGTCGATCGAGGGCTCGAAAGACGCCGGGGTAGCACCACCGGTAATGTCGTTTTTCAACTCGTCAAGGGTATAACCCACTGCCAGCTTGGCCGCGATCTTGGCGATCGGAAAGCCGGTTGCCTTGGATGCAAGCGCCGACGAACGCGATACGCGCGGATTCATTTCGATAACGATCATGCGGCCATCGTCCGGATTGATCGCAAATTGTACGTTCGAGCCGCCGGTCTCGACGCCGATCTCGCGCAATACCGCGATCGAGGCGTTGCGCAGGATCTGATATTCCTTGTCGGTCAGAGTTTGCGCCGGAGCGACGGTGATCGAGTCGCCGGTATGCACGCCCATCGGATCGAGGTTCTCGATCGAGCACACGATGATGCAGTTGTCGGCGCGGTCGCGCACGACTTCCATCTCAAATTCCTTCCAGCCGAGCAGTGACTCTTCGATCAACAGTTCATTGGTCGGACTGGCCTCGAGACCGCGCTTGCAGATATCGTGGAACTCTTCCATGTTGTAAGCAATGCCACCCCCCGTGCCGCCCAACGTGAAGCTCGGGCGAATGATGGCCGGAAAGCCGATGCCGCCCTGCACCTGCAGGGCCTCTTCCACGCTGTGAGCGATGCCCGAACGTGCCGACCCGAGACCGATCCGGGTCATCGCATCCTTGAACTTCAAACGGTCTTCGGCCTTGTCGATGGCCTCTTCCGAGGCACCAATCAACTCGACGCCGTACTTGGCCAGCACACCGTGGCGACCCAGATCGAGTGCGCAGTTGAGCGCGGTCTGGCCGCCCATGGTCGGAAGGATGGCGTCGGGGCGCTCTTTTTCGATGATGCGCTCAACCACCTGCCAGGTGATCGGTTCGATGTAGGTGACGTCGGCCGTCTCCGGGTCGGTCATGATCGTCGCCGGGTTCGAGTTCACCAGGATGACCTTGTAACCTTCCTCGCGCAGGGCCTTGCAGGCCTGGGCGCCCGAGTAGTCGAACTCGCAGGCCTGGCCGATGACGATCGGGCCGGCGCCGATGATCAGAATGCTCTTTATGTCTGTACGTTTCGGCATTGTATTGCCTCGATATTCCTTGACCCGGCGTCAAACGCCGGCGTCGAACAGTGAGGGCAGGCGTGCGCCTGCCGGGTGCCGCGTTATTTGGCCGCTTCCATCAGCTTGATGAAGCGGTCGAACAGGTAGGTCACATCGTGCGGACCCGGGCCCGCTTCGGGATGTCCCTGGAAGGAGAAGGCCGGCGCACCCGAGCAAGCGATGCCCTGGTTGGTGCCGTCAAACAGCGACACATGCGTCGCGCGCAAACCGGCCGGCATGACCGACTGATCGACGGCAAAGCCGTGATTCTGGCTGGTGATCATAACGTGGCCAGTATCGAGATCCTTCACCGGATGATTCGCACCATGGTGACCTGTGGGCATCTTCATGGTTTTTCCGCCGAAAGCCAGCGCGAGCAGCTGATGACCCAGGCAGATGCCAAAGGTCGGCGTGCGCGTGGCGACAATCTCGCGGATGGCATCGATTGCGTAGTCGCAAGGCTCGGGATCACCTGGACCGTTGGACAGGAACACGCCGTCGGGTTTCAGCGCCAGCACCTCACTGGCCGGCGTCTGCGCCGGCACCACGGTCAGGCGACAGCCACGCTCGACGAGCATGCGCAGGATGCTGAACTTGACACCGAAGTCGTAGGCGACGACGTGGAAACGCAGCTCGGTCTGGTCGACATAACCTTCGCCCAGCTTCCACTCGGACTGTGCCCACTCGTAAGGCGCCTTGGTGCTGACGACCTTGGCCAGGTCCATACCGGCAAGGCCCGGAAAGGCCCGCGCCTGGGCAATGGCGGCATCTGCGTTCAGCGTCTCGCCGGCGGCTGCGGTAAGGATGCAGCCGGCCTGAGCCCCCTTCTCACGCAGCAGACGTGTCAGCTTGCGGGTATCCAGACCCGCAATCGCAACCACGTTTTCGGCGCGCAGATAGGCGTCGAGACGCTGCGTCATGCGGAAGTTGGACGGCAGAATGGGCAGATCTCGAATCACCAAGCCTGCAGCATGCACGCGGGTGGACTCGACGTCTTCGGCATTGACACCGGTATTGCCGATATGGGGATAGGTCAGCGTGACGATCTGGCGAGAATAGCTCGGGTCGGTCAGGATTTCCTGATAACCGGACATTGAGGTATTGAACACCACCTCGCCAACCGTGCTGCCTACCGCACCAATGCCCTTGCCGTGGAAGACTGTCCCGTCGGCAAGCGCAAGAAGGGCGGAAGGGTATGCACTCACGAGAAACTCCTGGATTCAGCTTGAAAATCAGGGACTAACGAACACTCGCACCCTGATATGTGCAAAAAAGCGGGACGAGCCTCTGGGCCGATCCCGCTGGATAAACCGCTGAATTGTATATTTTAGGGCCTTCGAAGGCAAACTCAGCCGCAAGCGAAGCACGTGATCTGACGAAGATCAGACCTGATCGACCGCGCCACTCCAGGGCGACCCTCAGTGCGTGCTCGCCTGCTCCTGCAAGGCCTGGGCGAGCAGCCTGAGCTCGGCAATCAGCCGGACTGCCTGCGTCGTCGCGGCAGCCGGGTCGCTGCTCTTGGCCATCTGCTCCAGGGTCTGTGCCGCCTCCGTGGATCTCTGGGCACCGAACAAACCCACCGACCCCTTCAGCGAATGCGCCAGTTCGGCCAGTCGTCTATAGTCCAGGGCGGTCGAAGCACGCTGCAAATCGGCAACAGTGCGATCGAAATCGCGCAGGAACAGGGCCAGCAACTGCTGCACAACCTCCTCATCGCCATCGAACATGGCGCGCGCCTCATCCAGATTGGCAACACCGCGCAACTCGCCCTCGTTCAACTCAAGCAGACTCACATCTCCTTCCGCCTCATCGGCAAGAAGCGGGCGACAAACACGTTCGATCGCTGCAAACAGTTCGTTGACGCGAATCGGCTTGGAGACATAGTCATCCATGCCGGCCTCGAGACAACGCTCGCGATCACCCGCCATGGCGTGCGCCGTCATGGCGACGATCGGGGTCGGCCGCCAGTCTCCCTGGGCGACCCAGCTGCGCCGGGCCTCGCGCGCCCGGATCGCCTGAGTGGCTTCGATGCCCCCCATGACCGGCATTTGTACATCCATCAGGATCAGATCGAAGGACTCCGAATCGAAGGCATCGAGCGCTTCGGCTCCATTGTTGGCGATCACGACATGATGACCGGCTTTCTCCAGGATTCGTGTGGCGACCGTTTGGTTGACCGGATTGTCCTCGACGATGAGGACTGACAAAGTCTCAGGGGCATCCTCCAGGCCCTCCGAATCAAGCAGCAACGGAGGCGCCAGCTCGAAAGCAGCATCGAGCGCGGTCGGCTCCAGGTCGGATCGCCCGTAGCGCGCAAGGTGTAACGCACCAAACAGGTCGTCGGCGGCAAAGGGTTTCGACAGGCGGACCGGCAAGCCGATCTCCTTGCATCGCGCCACCGTAGCACGCTGGGTATGGCTGGGCAGCATCATCACGATACGATCCAGAAAGGGCGTGAGCTCAGCAAAGCGTTGTGCCAGCACAAAGCCGCCGGGCTCTGGCATGTCGGCATCCATGAGCACGAAATCGAAGGGATCACGCCCGTCGCGAGCCGCTGCGAGCGCTTCCGCCACGCCTTCACCCGTGCTCGCCAGTTGCGGCCGCAAGCCGCAACGGGCGAGCATTTCAGACAGATGGCGACCAAAGACTTCGTTGCGCGCCGCGACCAGCACACGCGCCTGCTCAAGCAAAAGAGGACAGGTCGCAGCGGATGCCCGCACGCACCTCAGGGGCAACACCACCGAAAAAGTGCTGCCCTGCTCAAGCGCGCTGACGACCTCGATGCGGCCGTGCATGAGTTCGACAAGGTGGCGCGAAATGGTCAGCCCAAGACCTGTTCCGCCGTACTTGCGGGTAGTCGATGTATCGGCCTGCGAGAATGCGTCGAAAATGGCTTCGAGCTTGTCGGCGGAGATCCCACAACCGCTATCCTCAACAGCGAAGCGAAGCCCAACGGTGTCCGCGCCCGTGCGCTCCACCGTCACCTCAACCTTGATCTGGCCGCGCTCGGTGAATTTGATCGAATTGCCAATCAGGTTGGTCAGAATCTGTCGAATGCGTGTGGGATCGCCCCGCACCACCGAAGGAACATCAGGCGCCACGACGAAATACAGCTCAACGCCCTTCTGGTGCGCTCGCAGTGCCAGCGCCCGGCAAGTGTCCGCGACAAGCGGAAGCGGAGGGAACTCAATTTCCTCCAGTACGAGGCGACCGGCCTCAATACGCGAAAAATCAAGGATGTCATCGATGATCGTCAACAAGGCCCTGCCCGAAGACTTCACCGTTTGCAGATATTCGCGCTGTTCGGCAGTAAGGTCGGTATCGAGCAGCAGGTCAGTCATGCCGAGCACACCGTTCATCGGCGTGCGGATCTCGTGACTCATGTTCGCGAGAAAATCGCTCTTCGCTCGATTTGCCGCTTCGGCCGCTTCCTTGGCCTCGAACAGTTCGATTGCGCGACGATCCTGCGCTTGCGCGCAGGCGTCAACAGGCCGCCAGCGCCATTGCGGCTCCGTTGCGGCGACCATTGCGCGCAGCTGTTCGCTACGCCCCGCTTTGCTCATCATGACGCCGCTCAGCGCAATCCGAGCACATCCTGCATATCGAATAAACCGCTGTTGCGCCCCTGCAGAAACCTTGCAGCCTTCAATGAACCCAGCGCATAGGGCATGCGGCTGCCGGACTTGTGCGTGATTTCGACACGTTCACCAATACCGGCAAAGAGCACGGTATGGTCTCCGACCACGTCGCCGCCGCGAATCGTCGAAAAACCGATTGTTTCCGGCTTGCGCTCCCCCGTATGTCCTTCGCGCCCATAGATGGCGCAAGCGTCGAGTTCGCGCCCCAGTTCGCGCGCAAGCACCTCGCCCATGCGCAATGCGGTGCCTGAAGGCGCATCGACCTTGAAGCGATGGTGAGCCTCGATGACCTCAATGTCGTAACCTTCGGACAGGATGCGTGCTGCGACTTCAAGCAGCTTGAACACGGCATTGACGCCCACCGCCATATTGGGCGCAAACACCACCGGAACACTGCGCGCAGCCTCGGCAATTGCAGCCTTCCCAGCAGCATCGAATCCGGTTGTTCCAATGACCATCGCCTTGCCCAGTTCGCGCGCCAGAGCCAGATGCTGCAGCGTGCCTTCCGGGCGGGTAAAGTCGATCACGCAGTCGGCCGCGGCAATCGCGGTACGCGCATCATCGACAATGAAAACCCCGCTTGCCTCGCCGGCCATCTCGCCAGCATCGCGCCCAATGAAGGGCGTTTCGGGACGATCGAAAGCCGCCCCCAACACGATGCCTTCCGCTCCGAGAGCCGACTCGATGAGCATCCTGCCCATCCGGCCGGAAGCACCGGCAATCGCAACACGAATGTCCGCCATGAACCAAGTCCTAAAATGCAGCGCCTAGCCGCGGGCGCAGGGGAATAATCAATCGTCGACGGCTGCCGGCACTTCGACCACGCGAGTGCGCTCGGATCGGGTGGCCGAAGCGTCGGCTCCGCCTTGCACATCACCGTCGACGTGATCCAGGCGATCATCGACGAAGAAGACCGAGATCACTCGCTGTTCAGCTTCACCGGCGCCCGGCTTGAAACGATAGACATAGTCCCAGCGGTCACGGCGGAACATGTCGACCACCAGGGGCGACCCGAGCACAAAGCGAACCTGGTCACGGCTCATGCCACGCTTGAGCTGGGAAACCATGTCCTGGTCCACGTAATTGCCTTGGCGTACATCGATCCGATACGGATCGACGACACCAACGATGGAGTCGAAGGAGCAGCCTGCAAGCAGACTGGTGACGAGAACCGTCACGGAAAGATAGGATCGCATGTGGGCGTGGGGATCAGGCGCACGAAGTGCGCGGTTCTCATGAAAGGGCAAAAAATATAACATAGGGCGGCATTCACCGCGCGCTGCGCCCACAATGACCCAGCATTGTGCCATCTCGCACTCAAGCCCCCCACAACTGGCTCCCCTCCCAAGACTCATGCCCGACAATTCCAAAAATCTGAAGAGCATCGGCCTTAAGGCAACTTATCCTCGCCTGAAGATTCTCGACCTTTTCCAAAGCTCGGACCAGCGACACCTGACCGCCGAAGACGTCTATCGCGCACTGATGAACGAGGGCATGGACATCGGATTGGCGACGGTCTATCGAGTACTGACCCAGTTCGAGCAGGCTGGCTTGCTCGAGCGCCACTATTTCGAGTCGGGCAAGGCGGTGTTCGAGCTCAATGAAGGTGGCCATCACGACCACCTTGTGTGCATGCAGTGCGGCAAGGTCGAGGAGTTTTTCGACCCGGAAATCGAGAAGCGCCAGAACGCCATTGCCGAAGCGCGCGGCTTCAAGCTGCGCGAGCACGCGCTGTATCTATACGCTGACTGCACTCGCGAAAATTGCCCGAATCGCGGCGAGCACGATTGAGCACCCCTCCTGCTGTTGCCGGAAGCTGCGCCACACTCGGCTTACCGACCCGGAACGCTCAGACCAAGCATCTCGGCTGCATGCTCCCGCGTCCTCGCGGTGATATTCACCCCGCCGAGCATGCGCGCGAGCTCTTCCACGCGTTGATCCGAATTCAGCGCCTGCACTTCGCTCAAGGTTTCGCCGGCCTGCTCACGCTTTGAGATCTGCCACTGCCAGTCAGCACAGGCAGCAACCTGCGCCAGATGGGTCACACACATCACCTGCCGGCTCTCCCCGAGCCGAGCCAGAAGCTTGCCGACGATCTCCGCAACGCGGCCGCCGATGCCAACATCCACCTCATCGAAAATCAGTGTCGGGGTGTCGGATGCACGACTGGTCATGACCTGAATGGCCAGGCCGATGCGCGACAATTCTCCCCCCGAGGCGACTTTGGCCATGCTGCGCAGCGCCTGTCCGGGGTTGGCCGCAACCCGGAATTCAACCTCTTCGACCCCCGCTGACGAGGGCTCGCAGCATTCGAGTGCGACTTCAAAGCGCCCACCCGGCATCGCCAGAGTCTGCATCGCTTCGGTAATCTCCGCCGACAGCGCTGCTGCAGCAGGTTGTCGGAGCACTGACAGTTTTGCCGCAGCCTCTTCAAAGCCATGTAGCGCCCGCGCTTCGTCAGCCGCCAGACGCGCCGGGTCTGCGGTCGCCTCAAGCGTGTCCAGCCGGGCCTGCCACTGCTCACGCAGTGCAGGCAGCGTATCCACTGCCACGCGATACTTGCGCGCAACATCGGTCACGACCGCAATCCGGCTCTCGATCTCGGCCAGACGCTGCGGATCGAGGTCGAGCCGGTCGCGATAGCGGCGCAGCGCATGCAGCGCCTCGTCGGCCTGGATCGCAGCCGAAGAGAGCAAGTCGCGCACCTCTGCCAGCGTTGGATCGATATCGGACAAGGCCGCCACACGCGAGTCGAGATGGCGCAGTGTCGAGCACACCGCAACACCCCCTTCGCCGAGGGTCGCCAGAGTCTCGTCCGCCCCCTCGATCAGACCGGCGGCGTGGGCGAGGCGACCGTGCTCGGCGTTGAGCTCACCCCATTCGGTGGCGTCGAAGCCCAGTTGATCCAGCTCACGCAGCTGCCACGTCAGCAATTCGCGCTCGCGTTCGGAGCTCGCCGAATGAACCTCGGCTTCGGCGCGCAGACGAACGATTCTCTGCCACTCGCGATGGTGCTCCGCCACCTCGCCCGCCAGCACCCGGGCACCAGCGTGCGTATCAAGCAGCTGGCGCTGCGCATCCGGTCTCAACAGCGCATGATGAGCGTGCTGTCCATGAATATCGGCAAGCCAGTCGCCTGCGGCGCGCAGCTGGGCGAGCGTCACGCTGGTGCCATTGATCCATGCACGACTGCGGCCGCTGGCATCGATCGTGCGCCGAAGCAGCACACTGCCTTCCTCCTGCGGCAACTCGTGCTCGACCAGCCAGGCGCGCAATCCGCCCGTTTCGGGCAAATCGAACACAGCCACGACATCTGCCCGCTCGCGTCCACGCCGCACCATGCCGACCTCACCCCGCCCCCCGAGCGCAAGCCCGAGCGCATCGAGCAGAATCGATTTACCGGCGCCGGTTTCACCGGTCAGTGCCCCGAACCCGCTGTCGAATTCGAGTTCAAGGTGATCGACGATGACGAAATCGCGAATGGATAGGCTTCTCAGCATGGCAGGTCAACAGAATGGGGAAGGACTTTGGACATGCTGCACGCCGGCGCGAACTGCAGACCTTCACACACGACGCGCACCGGCTCAGTTGTGACGCGGCGTGGCGCTCCAGTGGAGCTTCTCACGCAGCATGGCGAAATAACTGTAGCTCTCGGGGTGCAGCAGCCGCAATACGTGCTCGGAGCGTGTCATGCGTACGCAGTCCCCGGCACGCAGGTCGAAGCGCGCCTGACCATCGAAATGCACCCGCGCATCCTGGGGTGGCAACAAGGCGATATCGATGCGGCAGGTGTCGGGCAGCGTGATCGGCCGTGCCGTCAGCGCATGCGGGCACAGCGGCACCAGCGCTATGCCGCCGACGCTCGGATGCAGGATTGGCCCATTGGCCGACATTGCGTATGCAGTCGAACCCGTCGGCGTCGACACGATCATGCCGTCCGAGCGCTGGGTATAGACATATTCGTCATCGATCGACAGATCGAATTCGATCATTCGACCCAGTTCGCCCTTGTTGACGACTACATCGTTGAGCGCCAGTGTCTGGAAAATGCGCACGCCGCCTCGCAGCACCTCTGCGTCGAGCATGAAGCGGGTTTCTTCGCGATAACGGCCGTCGATGATCTCGCCGAGCCGTTCGCTCGCGTCGTTCAGCGCAATGTCGGTCAGAAAACCCAGCCGCCCCAGATTCACGCCAGCCAGAGGGACGCCATACTCCACGAGGCGGCGCGCCGTATGGAGCATGGTGCCGTCGCCCCCGACCACCACGGCGAGGTCGGCCTCTCCACCGATGCGCTCATAGCTGGACACCGGAAAATCCCCCGCACCACCGATGGAACTCGCAGTACCCTGCTCGATCCACACCATCAGACCGCGCTCACGCAGAAAGCGTGCGATCGCCATGACGGACTCGGCCACATCAGGGCTCTGATACTTGCCTACGAGGGCGATGTTGTGGAATGTCGTGCTCATGGCTTCGGATTAAACCATATCCCGCAAGCACCTTGCAGGCTGAGGCTGACTGCAGCCAACTGGGCAACCGTTATCCGCTTGCGTGGAATCCGGGCTATATTCGTTCCCAACCATGAACCCGCTCGACACCCGCTCCCAGATCCTGCTCAAGACCTTGATCGAACGCTATATCGCGGACGGTCAGCCGATCGGCTCGCGCGCCTTGTCGCGCTTCTCCGGACTCGAACTTTCGCCAGCAACGGTGCGCAATGTGATGAGTGACCTCGAGGAAATGGGCCTGATCGCAAGCCCACACACCTCGGCAGGCCGTATCCCCACCGCACTTGGCTATCGCCTCTTCGTCGATGCCTTGCTGACTGTTCAGCCCTTGGACAGTTCTCGAGTCCACGAACTCAAGGGCCAGCTCCAGGCCGACCAACCCAAGCGTCTGCTCAACTCCGCCTCGCACCTGCTGTCCAGCCTCACACAGTTCGCAGGCGTCGTCGTCGCCCCACGCAAGGACGCGGTCCGCATCCGGCAGTTCGAGTTCATCAGCCTGTCCGAAAACCGCATCCTGCTGATCATCGTCACCACGGCGGGCGACGTGCAAAACCGCATCCTGATGACGCGACGTGCCTACACCGCCCCCGAGCTCAGCACCGCCGCCGTCTATCTGAACGAACACTTCGCCGGCCTGTCTTTCGACGACATCCGCCGCCGCATCACCGACGAACTGCGACAATTGCGCAGCGACATGACCGAACTGATGGCCGCGACGGTAGACGCGGGAAGCGAGGCGGCCGAGGAAACCGCTACCAGCTACGTGATTTCCGGCGAGACGAATCTGCTCGACATCGAAGACCTGTCTTCGAACATGTCGCGCCTGCGAGAGCTTTTCAAACTCTTCGAGCAACGTACCGGTCTGATGCAGCTGCTTGAGCTATCGAACAAGGCCGAGGGCGTACAGATATTCATCGGCGGCGAATCTGGCCTCGCCCAGCTCGACGGCTGCAGCGTGATTACCGCCCCCTACGAAGTCAACGGTCAGGTCGTCGGTTCAGTGGGCGTGATTGGCCCCACGCGCATGGCCTACGACCGCGTGATCCCCATCGTGGACATCACTGCACGACTGCTCTCGAGCGCACTGTCGCCCAACGCCTGAGGCGTAGCTCTAGATGGATACGACTTGACGCGCACCGTCCGCGCACTGCCGAACACCCCAACAATCAAGAACAGCAAGGACACCCATGGCCCGCTACTGGCCCGAAGCCCCCTATCAGCATGGCACCGCCCCACGCACTGGAATTCTTCTCGTCAATCTGGGCACCCCGACAGCGCCCACCGCAGCGGCGCTGCGCCCGTACCTGAAGCAGTTTCTGTCGGACCCACGCGTGGTGGAGATTCCGCGCGTCATCTGGTGGCTCATCTTGAACGGCATCATCCTCACCACCCGCCCAGCCGCATCAGCCAAGAAGTACGCCAGTGTATGGATGGACGAAGGTTCGCCGCTGAAGGTCCACACCGAGCGGCAGACCGCATTGCTGGCAAGCCAGTTCACCGATGCCGGCCATGCCCAGGTCGATGTGGACTTTGCGATGCGCTACGGTGCGCCTTCGATCGCCGACAAACTCCAGTCGATGCGGGCACGCGGCAGCACGCGTATCCTCGTGCTACCGCTCTACCCACAGTACTCGGCCAGCACCACGGCCACCGTCACCGACGAATTTGCACGCTGCCTCGCCCATATCCGCAACCAGCCAGAAGTGCGCTTCGTCCGCAACTTTCACGACCATCCCGGCTACATCCAGGCCCTGGCCAGCAGCGTGCGCCAGCACTGGGCGACACACGGCAAACCCGATCGCCTGGTAATGAGTTTCCACGGCGTGCCGCGGCGCTCGCTCGAACTCGGCGACCCCTATCATTGCGAATGCCTCAAGACCGGTCGCCTTCTGGCCGAGGCGCTTGACTTGCCGCCCGAGCAGGCGCTGGTCACCTTCCAGTCGCGCTTCGGCAAGGCAGAATGGCTAAAGCCTTACACCCAGCCCACGCTTGAGGCGCTGGCGACGCAGGGCGTGGGCCGCGTGGATGTAATCTGCCCGGGCTTCGTGTCGGACTGTCTGGAAACGCTAGAGGAAATCGCCATGGAGTGCCGTGAGGCCTTCCTCCATCACGGCGGCAAGACATTCCACTACATCCCTTGCCTCAACGAGCGCTCCGAATGGATCGAAGCCCTTGGCAACATTGCCATCGACCACTTGGGCAGTTGGCTGCAGCTGCCGCAAACTGACGAAGCCAGCCTGAAGGCAGCGCGCGCGCGCGCACTCGCCATCGGCGCCAAGAACTGAGTCAGGGTTCCAGCAACTGCAGGTCGAGACCGCCGGTCGCGGTGAATTCACCACGCACCGCAGGCGGTCCGGCTGCAGACAGCTGCCTTGCAGCCAGCGCAAGGCGACGCACGATCACGGTCGCCAGTTCGCGCCGGAAGCGCTCCAGCACTTCTTCGCTGGCCAGCGCCAGCGCGGCGGGGTTGATCTCGAGATAGGTCAGGGGCGACAGGGAAACCACCGACATCATGTGCCGGTGCTCTATATGATCAAGCCAGGCCTGCGCACCAAAAACCTCGCCCACCCCCAACTCGATCACCCGCCGACCCTCAATCGACAACTCGACGCTGCCGTCGAGCACGATGCCAAAGCGCTGGTCGGAGTCGCCCTCCCTCACCAGCGAAACATGCCGCTCCACCTTGCGCCAGGAGGAGATCCGCAACACTTCCCAGAGCTCAACGTCCTCGAACTCGGTAAAGAAAGCGAGCTTGCGCAGCTGCGCAAAACGACCGGTATCCGGCGCCACATAGTTTTCGTCGAGGATCTTGTAGCGCACGGCGGCAAGATCCTTCGCGAACTCTGCACCGTTTCGGTACCGCGAGTACAAGTCCTTTTCCAGCGCCTTGCGGATCACTGCATCCATCTGCTCGGGCACGTCGGGGTTTAGCTGTGACACGTTTGGCGGGTCAGCGTTGATGATCTTGTACACGAGTTGCGCAGGATTGCTGGCGCGAAACGGCAAGCGACCGGTCAGCATGTGGAACAGCATCACCCCAAGCGAATAGAGATCGGTCTTCTGGTTGAGCGGATAGCCCTTGATCTGTTCGGGACTCATGTACGCAGGCGAGCCCACACCCATGATGAAGGTCGAATCAGTATCGACGCGCTTGCTGATGTTCATCGCCAGGCCGAAGTCGGTGATCTTCACGTTGTCATCGTCATCGACCAGGATGTTCGCCGGCTTGATATCGCGATGCACGATGCCCTGACGGAAAGCATGATCGAGCGCCATGCAACACTTGAAGATGATTCCGATGGTCCGATGTATCGGCAGCAGCTTCTCGAAGCTGCAATAGCGCTCGAGCGAGCCGCCGGGAAAATACTCCATCACCACGTAAGCTTCGGTGGGTTCGACCGTGGCGTCAAAAATGCGAATGATGTTCGGGTGGCTCAGCCGCGTGGAAACCGATTTTTCCGCCTTCAGCAGCTTGAGCAAACGGCGGTTCCATTTTGCCTCGTCCTTCGCCCTGTCCTCGAAGCGGACATGCTTGAGCGCTACCGGCTCAGGATAATCCGGGCTCTCGGCCAAATAGACAATCGCCGTCGCGCCACGACCGATTTCATGCAGGATGCGATAGTTGCCTATGGTTTCGGGAATTCGGCTCATATGGGCTCTGGTGCGCTCGAATGGATCGCCGCAAACCGTTACTGACGCCGCGATTGTGGCATGAAGTCGCTGCGCCTGTGTATGCGCACACGCAGTCGCCTACATCTGCAGCATGCGATTGTTAGCCTGGGCATGCCCGTGATTAAATCGTAACGAAATCCATCCTGCCATTAGCCCCGTGCCAGACAGCTCGGCTTGCGCCCGCCCCGCACCTTTCTAAAGAGTCCGAAGCGTGACTGAAAAGATCGACCTTCTGATTTGCCCGCGCTGGATCATCCCGATCGAGCCGGCCGGCATCACGCTGGAGAACCATGCGCTTGCCATCAACGACGGCCGGATCCTTGCCGTCCTGCCGATCGACGAAGCACGCAGCCGCTTCCACCCCGCCACCACGGTCAGCCTCGCGCAGCACGTCCTCATCCCCGGCCTCGTCAACCTGCATGCCCACGCCGCAATGAACCTGATGCGTGGCATCGCCGACGATCTGCCGCTGATGCGCTGGCTGCAGGAAGCAATCTGGCCGGCGGAAGGGCGCCATGTCTGCGCAGCCTCGGTGCGCGACGGCACCCGACTGGCCGCAGCCGAGATGCTGCGCGGCGGCATCACGACCTGCAATGACATGTATTTCCACCCCGACGCTGCAGCCGACGCCTTTGCCGAAGCCGGCATGCGGGCAGTGCTTGGGATTGTGCTGATGGAGTTTCCTACCCCGTGGGCCAGCGATGCCGACGACTACCTGCGCAAGGGCCTCGCTGCCCGCGACCAATGGCGCGAGCATCCGAACATTTCGTTCTCGATGGCGCCCCATGCGCCCTATACCGTGTCTGACGCCAGCTTTCGACGCGTACGCGCGCTCGCCGACGAACTGGACCTCCCCATCCACCTGCACGTCCACGAAACCACAACCGAGATCCGCGACTCGATCGCCGAACATGGGATCCGCCCGCTCGAGCGTCTTGCCAGGCTTGGCGTGCTGGGAGAGAACCTTATCGGGGTGCATGCGGTCCATCTTGACGAAGCTGACATTGAGTTGCTCGCCCACCATGGTTGCAGCGTGGCCCACTGCCCAAGTTCCAACATGAAGCTCGGCAGCGGCATCGCGCCGGTCACGCGCCTGCTGGATGCAGGGATTCGCGTTGGCCTCGGCAGCGACGGCGCAGCAAGCAACAATCGCCTCGACCTGTTCCAGGAGATGCGCCATGCCGCCCTGCTGGCCAAGGTCAGCGCACTCGATGCCGCGGCCCTGCCCGCTCACACGGTTCTGCGCATGGCCACGCTAGGGGGTGCCCAGGCCCTTGGACTCGGAGAGCAGATTGGCTCGATCTCGGCCGGAAAGTGCGCCGACCTGTGCGCGATCGATCTTGGCTGCGTACTGACCCAACCCTGTTTCGATCCGGCATCGCACCTCGTCTACGTCGCGGGTCGCGAACATGTCACACACGTCTGGGTAAACGGCGAATCCCGCGTGGACAAAGGGGTTCCGCTGTTGCAAATAAGCGACAAAGAATTGCTCAGAATCGCGTCGGTATGGCAAACTAGGTTCGCTAATTGAACTAGATACAAAGTTCAAGTCCGACGCGAATGCGGCTTTCTGGCTGTTTTCACCTTCAGTTGCAGTGGTAATTCTGGCGACTCGCCCATCAAAGAGGAAACCATGATCAAACAAACCAAACAGATGCTCATGCTTGCAGCCATCGCTTCGATCGGCTTGTCCGCGCCCGGCGCCTACGCTCAGGTCAAGGATGTGGTTGTCGACGGCAAGGGCGAAGTTCCCTACGTCATCGACGCCCGTAATGTCGTTGCCCGCAGCGGTGCTGACCTGTGCTGGCGCACCGGCTACTGGTCGCCGGCTGCCGCCTCGACCGCCATGGCCGGCCAGTTCCCGGCCGGTTGCGAATGCGACAGCGACATCGTTGCCAAAGACAAGTGCGTAGCACCGATGGCAGCCGCCAAACCGGCTCCTGCACCCGCGCCGAAGCCCACTGCCGACAAGATCAAGCTCGCCGCTGACGCCCTGTTCGACTTCGACAAGGCCACGCTCAAGCCCGAAGGTCGCAGCAAGCTCGACGAGCTGGCCGCCAAGTCGAAGCAACTGAAGCTGGAAGTGATCCTGGCTGTCGGTCATACCGACCGCCTCGGTTCCGATGGCTACAACCAGAAGCTGTCCGAGCGTCGCGCTGCCGCCGTGAAGACCTACCTGGTGTCGAAGGGCGTCGAAGCCAATCGCGTCTACACTGAAGGCAAGGGCGAGAAGCAGCCCGTGACCGGCGCCAAGTGCAATACCGTGAAGAACCGCAAGGCTCTGATCGACTGCCTGCAGCCCGATCGTCGCGTGGAAGTCGAAGTCATCGGCTCCAAGTAATCGATCACCTGCTGTGCAAAAAGCCCTGCTTCGGCGGGGCTTTTTGTTTTGTGCGGCGCCGTGGCCGAAACGCACCGCCCAAACGATGGTCTCATTTAACTTAGCAAGCGGTGACAACAGATGAGCACAATCAACGCCGACCCTGCCGAACTGCAGAAATTCAGTGATCTCGCCCACCGCTGGTGGGATCCTGCATCCGAATTCAAGCCTCTGCACGAAATCAACCCGCTCCGCCTTGGCTGGATAGACGGCAAGGCTGCTCTCTCCGGCAAGACAGTGCTGGATGTCGGCTGCGGCGGCGGCATCCTGACTGAAGGCATGGCCTCGGTAGGCGCCTGCGTCACCGGCATTGATCTATCGGAGAAGGCCCTCAGTGTCGCGCGGCTGCACCTGTTCGAGAGCGGCCACCAGGTCGACTACCGTCTGGTCAGCGCCGAAGCCTTTGCGGAAGAGATGCCCGGCCATTTCGATGTCGTCACCTGCATGGAAATGCTGGAACATGTACCGGATCCAGCAAGCACCATCGCCGCCTGCGCACGCCTGGTCAAACCTGGTGGCCATGTATTCTTCTCGACGCTGAACCGCAACCTGAAGGCCTATGTGCTGGCAATCATCGGCGCCGAGTACGTGCTGAACATGCTGCCGCGCGGCACCCACGAATACGCCAAGTTCATCAAACCCTCCGAGCTGAGCCGCTACTGTCGCCTGGCCGCGCTGGACACACACGAACTCATCGGCATGAGCTACAACCCGCTGACGCGTGAGTATTCGCTGGGGCGCGACACAGATGTGAACTACCTGTTGCACACCCGGCGCGACTGAGCGCGCGCCGGGTTACAGCCCGGCTCAGACGCTGGCACGCCGATGGCGCAGCGAGCTCCAGAACGCAGCGCCGATCAGTACGGCTCCGACCAGACCCGTGATGACCTCGGGAATGTGCACATGCACACCGACAAACATCACCGCGGCCAGCGCGCCAATCGCCCAGAACGCGCCGTGCTCGAGAAAGCGATAGGCGTTCAGCGTCTCACGATAGACCAGCATCAACGTGAACGAGCGTACGAAC
The DNA here is from genome assembly GCA_035433105.1 of Thauera sp. GTDB lineage: Bacteria > Pseudomonadota > Gammaproteobacteria > Burkholderiales > Rhodocyclaceae > Thauera. Next base: position 10,896 of record DAORUJ010000001.1, on the reverse strand, counting down.
ATCGCGCCCACCCCAAGGCCGATGGCAATGATCGGCAGACTGGTGGTCAGCGCAAAGGCGCCGATCACGCCGTCGAAGCTGAACGAGGCATCCAGCAGTTCCAGATAAAGAAAGCCGGCAAAGCCCGTCTTGACCACTGCCTTTCCCCCTTCGCCCGGCGCGCCACCGAGAATCGCACCAAGGCCGTCGGCGACGATGTAGGTGATCAAGCCCCATAGCCCCGCCACCACAAACTCGACACGTCGGGTGTCGCTATCGAGATAGGCCGCACTGCCGAGGATGGCGAGCAAGGTCAGCAGAATCTGCGCGGCCTCCAGGCGGCCAAGCCGGGTCAGGGGTTCCTCCAGCATGCTTAGCCAATGCTCGTCCTTGTTGCTGTCGACGAAAAATTTCAGGAACACCATCAACAGAAAGGCGCCGCCGAAAGCTGCGATCTCGTGATGGGCCGACAGCAGGATGCGCGCGTACTCTGCCTCGTTGAACAAGGCAAGATCGATCACCTCCATCGGTCCCATGCTGGCGACGACGCCGACGATGGCCAGCGGAAATACGATCCGCATCCCGAATACCGCGATCAGGATGCCCCACAGCAGGAAGCGCTGGCGCCACTTCTCGTCCATATGCTTGAGCACCGTGGCGTTGACCACCGCATTGTCGAAGGACAGCGAGGTTTCGAGGATCGCCAGCACCACGACGATGAAGGCACCCGAAGGACCAGCAAGGAGGTAACCGCCGGCAACGCCAAGAACGGTGACGAGGATGGACCACTTGAAGTAAGCAAGATCTTGCATGCGCAACCTGAAGAGTGTGGGGTAGCGACCGAGGGGCCTGCCCTGAGCCGGCGATTCTAGCGAAAGTCGGCAAAGCCCGTCATCTTCATCACTGCGCTCAGGACAGGCCTGCAGCCGGGCTCCCATCGCCGGCGCCCCATCCGTGACACTCAGGCATCCTGCAGAATCAGCACCAGCAACTCCTTCGGCCCATGCGCTCCATAAGCGAGTGTTTGCTGGATGTCCGCCGTTTTTGATGGTCCGGAGATCAGCAGTGCGTTGGTCGGCAGACCGTTCACCCAACGCTGCCTGTGCATCGCCTCGTGAAGGTTGTCGAAAACCTCACTCACTTTCAGCAGCGCGATGTGGAGCGGCGGCACCAGGCTCATCAGGCGCGGCTCCTGCGCCGTCGGCCAGACGATGAGACTGCCGGTCGCGGCGATGCCACCCAGGGTTCCGGTCAGGCTCGCCGGCGTATGGAAAAACAGCGTTTCCTTCCATTCCTCGACCGGACGGTCGTAGGCCTTCAGCTTCAGTGTCTCACCGCTCAGAGCCAGGTAAGCCGCCAGTTGCTGGCCATGAGCGGTGGCGGGCGAGATCAGTAATTCGTCGATGCCCCGCTCGCTGAGCGCCTCAACCACGAGTGCCGGCCAGTCGGCAGCCGTCGTCAGCCGTGTCTCGCCATGAACGGCCTCAAGCACTTCACGCAGACGATCGACACGCTTGTCCGCTGCGTACGCCCAGGGCGTCGTGAGCAACGCTTCATCGTAGTCGTCCGCAACCGGTGTGCTGCCGTCGAGGCTGGCGCGCAGTTTGGCGAGAATGCGTTCCTTGGCGGTCATTCATTCATCTCCCAGGTGCTCGCGCGCCAGTTCGTGCAGGGTGCGCGCAGCCAGCCTGGGCGGCGCATGGTGCTCGGTCCAGGGCCCGATGTTGGACGGCATCAATCCGCGCAGGCGCGTGCCGGCATAGCCAACGAGACGGTACAGGGCGGGAGAAGTGTTCATTTTCGACCACGCCTTCCAAATCATGCGTTCCTTAGCCGAGTACTTGGCGCCCTGGCCGCGCAGGTGATGCGGCACGTCGTCCGGCGCGCGCACGGCCTCCTCGCGCAGACGACGCAGCAATGCCGGAATCGGGATCCTGACCGGGCAAACCTCACCACAGGCCCCGCACAAGGACGAGGCGCTGGGCAGATCACGTGTTTTCTCAAGGCCGAGCATGTGCGGCGTGGCGATCTTGCCAATCGGCCCCGGATAAACGGTGCCGTAGGCGTGGCCGCCGATCCGCGTGTACACCGGGCAGTGGTTCATGCATGCGCCGCAGCGGATGCAGTTCAGCGTCTGGCGCAGCTCGCCGTCCGCAAAAGCCTGGCTGCGACCGTTGTCGAGCAGCACCAGATGCACCTCGCGCGGGCCGTCCAGCTCATCGGCCTTGCGCGGGCCGGAGATCATGTTGACGTAGGTCGTGATCGGCTGGCCAGTCGCCGAACGCGTCAGCAGCGACAACAGGGGCACCACGTCGCGCAGGTTCTCGACCACTTTCTCGATGCCGGTCACGGCGATGTGAACCGGCGGGACAGTGGTCGACATGCGGCCATTGCCTTCGTTTTCGACCAGCAGCAGCGTGCCAGTCTCGGCGATGGCGAAGTTCACCCCCGACACGCCGATATCGGCCTCGAAGAACTTGCGGCGCAGCGTCTCGCGGCCGATCTGGATCAGTCGGTCCACATCTTCGGTGTAATCGACATCCAGCTTGTCGTGAAACAGGGACGCAACCTGCCCAGCGTTGAGATGGATCGCCGGCATGATGATGTGCGAAGGCTTCTCCTCGCGCAGTTGCACGATGAACTCGCCCATGTCCGACTCGAGGCAATCGACGCCATGGTCGCCAAGGAAATGGTTCATCTCCATTTCCTCGCTGACCATCGACTTGCCCTTGATGACATGCTTCGCTTCATGCGCCTGCACAATCGAATGCACGATCGCGTTGGCCTCTTCCACCGTCTCGGCCCAGTGCACCTTCACCCCGTTGCGCGTCAGGCTGGTCTCCAGGCGCTCGAGCAGCTCGGGCAGCCTCGACAGCGCGCGCGCGCGCACCTGGTTACCGAAGGTACGCAAGCGCTCGCGCTCGTCCTCATCCGGGAACTGGGCAGCGCGCTTGGCCATCAGGAAGTCCATTGCACCGCGAAAGTTACGACGCAACTGTCCATCGGCCAGCGCCTCACGCACGTTGCGCTTGAACTCGATCGGTGCCTCGGGCACGTTGGCAGGGCTGCTCATGTCACTTCCCTCCGCTACGTCGCAACAGGAAGCTGGCGAGATGCTCACCGCGCAGGGACGCGCCCTGCTTTTCCAGCGCGCCGTTGATATTCATCAGACAGCCACAGTCCGCACTAACGACCTCGGCCGCGCCCGAACCCGCCAGGGCCTTGGTCTTGTCCAGCACCATCAGGCCAGAAATGTCGGGCATGCGCACGCTGAAGGCACCGCCAAAGCCGCAGCACTCGCTCTCATACGCATGATCGATCCGCTCCACCGCCCCGAGCTGGGCAAGCAGGGCGCGGCTGTGGACGTGGGTATTCATCTCGCGCCGCGCCGAGCAGGAAGTGTGCAGCGCCACCTTGACCGGGGCACCCGCGTCACACAACTGGATACGGCACACGTTCAACAGAAACTCGGCCAGCTCATAAGTACGCGCCGCCAGCGACTCAACCAGCTTCAGGGTCTCGGGCTCATCCTTGAACAGTTCGGGATAGTGGTGGCGGAACATCCCAGCGCAGGACCCCGAGGGCACCACGACCGGCCAGTCGCCGGCAAACAGCGCCAGTTGCGCCCGCGCCACCTCCCGCGCCTCACCGGTGTAGCCCGAGGTATAAGCCGGCTGGCCACAGCAACTCTGTGCCTGCGGGAAATGCACCTTGATGCCCTCACGTTCAAGCAGCCGGATCGAATCCATGCCGGCACCCGGAAAGAAGAGGTCGATCACGCAGGTGCCGAACACAAAGACATCGGTCGGCTTTACCGGGTAACTGCGTGCTGCCTCAAGCGGCGGCGCCACGCGCGTCGCGTTGGCTAAGGCCCTGGGATTGTGGCTCATGCGGATTGTCTCCGAAGAAAACAGGTGGATTGTGCCGCCACCACCATGGCACGGCGATTGCTGATAACACTTACCAGCCCTGACGCAGACTGACGCTGAGACCACCGGTGCCGTGGCAGGGGCAGCCTGAACACAGCGCCGCCAAACGCCCGTATGAAGGACGGCTCAGCGCCCCAGGTTCGGCCAGACTTGACGAGCGCTACCCCGCGGCGCACACGGATGCCATCGGCCAGACGGCGCGCGTAGCTCAGCGGGAACCAGCAGCACGCAGCGCCTGCAATACCCGCTGCCCGGCACGGCCGTCCGCAACCAACCCGAGTTCATCCTGCACCTGCTTCAGTGCCTCACGCGTACGTGCGCCAATCATGCCATCGGGCTCACCGATGTCATGACCCCGGTTGATCAACAAGGTCTGCACCTCTCGCCGTTCGGCTCGTGACAAGCCAGCATCATCAGTCGGCCACGAGGCGACAAACGGCCCACCACCGCGCATCCAGTCGGACAAGTGGGCGATCGCCAGGGCGTAGCTCTCGGCCGCGTTATAGGAGTACAGCGCATCGAAGTTGCGGGTGACGAGAAAGGCAGGCCCATCCGCGCCGGCAGGCAGCAGCAAGCCGGCCGGCGTCGCATCAGCCGGCAGGGCGGCACCGTCGACGCGCTTCACCCCGCGTGCGACCCATTGTCGCATCGCCTGCTTGTTGCGCCGGCCCGCGTCCGAGGTATCAAAGCCTTTTGGCAGTGCGACTTCGAAGCCCCAGGCCAGATCGCTGCGCCAGCCGGCGCGCTTGAGAAAATTAGCGGTGGAGGCCAGCGCATCGGGCACGCTGTCGACCAGATCGCGCCGGCCATCACCATCGAAATCGACGGCCAGCCGCATGAAGGTCGACGGCATGAACTGCGTGTGACCGAAAGCCCCCGCCCACGAACCATTCAGGCGTTCGGCAGCGACGTGGCCGTCCTGAATGATCTTCAGCGTAGTGAAGAACTCGCCACGGAAGAAGGACTGACGACGGCCAAAGCAGGACAGCGTGGACAGCGAGGTAAGCAAGGGTCGGCTACCGAAATTGCGCCCGAAGTTGCTCTCCACCCCCCATACCGCAACCACGGTGGCGGCATCCACACCATACTGATTCTCGACGCGGGCGAGCACTTCGGCCCACTGTGCGAGCATGGCGCGCCCATCGGCAACGCGTTCGGCGTCGACCAGGCCAGCCATGTAGTCCCAGATGGGTGTCACGAACTCGGGCTGTGCATCGAGAAAGCCGACCACCGCCATGTCCGGCACCAGCGCGGCGGTGTGCTGATCAAAAATCGCCGGCGAAACGCCCTTCGATGCGGCCTCGATACGCAACTGCTGCAGGCAGGAGGCAAACTCGCCATCGGCAGCGATCGCCGAATGCCACAGACCCAGCGCGCCAAGCAGCGCGAGCGCTCGCCCGACAGGCCGCTGCGCAACGCGAAAGGATGCGCCCGGGCGAACCAGGCGCTCGGAGTCCGAATGGGGCGAACGCGGTGTGCTCTTCATGAGGCCGATTCTACGCTGCTCGCCGCCTCGATGATCTGCGGGCAAGCCGGCACGTGCATCCAGCGGTCGGCAAGGATCAGCGCATTTCCACCGGCACGGCCGTCCCTGGTGCCTCCCACACGCCACGCTCAAGCGCGCGGCTGCCGTCAAAAACCAGCCAGCTCTGTCCGCCGTAATGCGGCAAGGGGCGTTCAAGGGCGGCAAGCGCCTCTGCATCACGCGCCGATACCGCCACCAGCGGCCGGCCAGAGTCGGTGCGAACGGTCCACACCTGGGCCGTCCCGTGCATTGTCAGCTTCGCAGGTCGCGGTGCAAGGCCCGCCCTGGCCAGAGCGGCGTCAATGGCGGCCGGCGTTCCGACCAGCAGCAGCGCCTCACGCCCTTCGCTCAGGGCATCCAGCCCTGCAGGAAGGGCCGGACGCTCAAAGAAGCGAGCCGCCAGCAATGGCCCAGCCTGCGCCACCGCAGCCTCCGTCTGATCCGCGATCACCAACCGGGGTGATGAATCCAGCATCGCCTGACGCAAAATCGGCGGCAACTGCCCCTCTTCCGGCCGGCGCCAAACGCGCAACTCGGGGTCCAGACGCAGCGCCTGCGGCGCACGATCGAGCGCCAATTCGATCGTTTCGCGCGATCCAGACAGGCTCACCCATTGCGTCCGCGTCATTTGCCCATCCTCGAGCGACAGCGGCAGATGCAAGGCATGCGTCGGTCCCGACTGCCGTAAGTCGACTTGCAGCACCCCGCCGGGCCCATCCTTGTGCCCAAGGAAACGCGCATGTTCGATGACCACCTGCGCAGCGCCTGCAACGTCCAGCCACTGCGTGAAGAAATCCGTCAGCCCCCGCCCGCAGGCCTGCTCGAAGGCGCTCTGCAGCTCCTTCCAGCCGGCGATGCGGAAGCGGTTCTGCGCCCAGAAAGCCTGTATGCCACGGTCGAAAGCCGCCTCACCGATCAAATCCCGCAGCATCACGAACACCATCGCAGACTTGCCGTAGCCAACGGCGGCCGCTGCACCATGGGTACGCGAGCGGAAGTCTGCCAGCGGCTGCTGCGCATCCGCAGGCAGGGCGGCGAAGTCACGCAGCCAGCCCAACCGCATCTCGCGCGCTCCCGCCGCGGACTGTTCCTCCTTGTAGGCATAGTCGGCCATGAAGGTCGTCAGTCCTTCGGACCAGTTGCCGCGCTGGTAGTCGACCAGCACGCCATTGCCCCACCAGTTGTGCAACACCTCATGACCGAGCGAGGTGGCACGGATGAAGGGCAGGCGCAGCACCTGTTCCCCAAGGTAAGTCAGCGTGGGCATGCCGAAGCCGGTTGGCAGCGGACTGGCGACGACCGAGAACTCGGAGAACGGATAGGCGCCAATGCGCTCGCTGTAGCGCGCGATGTAGCGCGCACTGTCGCTGAGGTAAGCCTCGGCCAGACCGGGTTCGGCGGCAAGGGCGGCCGTAAAGTAGGTGCGCAGCCGCAGCGGCTCGGCCCCATCCCGTGCGACAAGCTGCTCACGCACGGTCCACGGTCCCGCCATCAGATCAATACCGTCCGCTGCATGGGCGAATTCGAAGCGCGCACGGTAATCACCTGCCCCTTCTGCGATCACGGCACCTGTCGCCTGCCCCCGTGCAGCGGTATGGTCCGCGGCTGAAAGCTGCTCGAAAACAAGCCGACCCGGCACGACCACCCGTTGCCCGGCCGGAACATGCACATCGACACGATAGCCGAACACCTCGGCCGGGCGCGGATACCACGCCCCCCCGGCAGGCAGGAAGGTACCGCGCTCGGACGCCATTGGCGGCATGCCCTTCAGGACCTCGCGATGATCGAGTTGCGCATCCAGCGCCGGCAGCGTGCCGCCATAGCGCAGGTTCAACACGCCGTGCTGCGGCAGGCGGATTCGCCAGCCGCGCACATCGCCCCGCCCGCCGATCGACTCGACACGCACCGCCTTGCCATCGACTTCTGCAGCGCTGATGCGCAGGCTCGAATGCAGGGCGAAGCGGAAGTCGCGCTCGGCCGGCAGCAGTTGCGCCTCAACCTGCAGGCTGCGGCGGGCGGGGTCGAGCACCACATCAAGGGCAATCGGCCATTTCTCCGCCGCCTCACTGGCTCCCCCTTCTGCCAGCGCCGGACGAAGCGCTCCCAGCGCAAGGGTGACCAGGAACAACAACCAGATTAAGCCAACCGGCGCTGTCAGCGCCGACACCCTTCGCCGCACGATCAGCGCCTCACCGGGAAACGCACGACACGCTCGATCGTTTCCCCATCACGCTTGAGCTTGAGCGGTAGCCAGGTGCCCGGCGTTTGGGCCTGTACCAGCGCGATCAGCGTCGCCGAACGCTTCAGTGGCCCACCCGCCGCCTCGACGATCACGTCACCCGCGCGCAAGCCGGTGTGCGCGGCGAGACTTCCGGCTGTCACCTCGACGATCTTCACCCCATCGCGATGCTCCTCCAGGCTCACACCCAGCCGTGGCGGCGGCGCAGGTGAGTGCGCTGCCTCGGGCACGGCAAACACCGCATCGGCCAGGCCTGCAACCATTTCGGTACACGGTGTGGCTGCATCAACAGGCAGCAGCAGACCCGGTTCGGCAACAGCGAGAGCCTTCAGCTGGTGTGCAACCCCGTGACCAAAGCGCACATGCCCACTGCCCATGATGCCGACCACCAGCGGCGCACGGCCATCGTCGGCATAGTTCGTCTTGCCTGAGGTCGCCGTGCCTGATCCGGCCGCGGATACGAGCGCCTCGGCCATGGCGCGATCCCAGGTGAGCTGGGAATCGACAAAGTTGCGGAACGCAGCATCCTCACGCGAGACATCCTTGGCCTTGGGATCTCGCATGTGTGCATGTTCGCGATGAATTTCGAACAGGAAGTCGACATAGGCAGGCGACGGCGCGGCGGCACGCCCCACCCCTTCACGCTCCGCCTCGGGTACCGCATCCCAGCCGCCCTTGGCGACGGCACGGCTCAGCGTCTGATCGATGTTGAGTGCGACCATCGGCACCCGGTTCAAGCGTGCGAAGTGGAACAAGGGCAGGTAGAGCTCCGCCGGCATGCTCCATATCCTGTCCCATTCGACCTGCTTCAGGAACTCACGCTCGCTCAGCTCGCCCGCCACCCAGCGATCCAGCACCGGCTGCGCCCGGCGCGGAAACATCTCGAAGCCGATGAGCATCCCGGGACGTTGCGCGTGCAGGGCAGCGAGCATCTGCACCTGCCAGCGATGATGGTCGGCCTGATCGTGTTGTTCGCCCAGCAGCACCACGTCGCGCTGCGCCATCGTCCTGATCAGTGCGGCGATATCCGCCCCGGGCTGGGCGCCTTTGACATCGATCGTCGTCCACCGACCCGGCTCGAGGCAGGCTGTGTCAGCCTCTGCTGCGAACACCGCAGGGCATGGCATCGCCAAGGCAAGAATGGCGGGGAGCAGGCGGAAAGCAGGTGATCGTGAGCGGCGCATGGACGGGACTTTTGGCGAACAGGATGAGTGCGTAGAGCTTGTCGGCTGCAGCGAGTTCCGGGAACCGGGCTTATTGTGAGGTCCAGCCGCCTTGCGCTCCCCCACCCGCGCCGCCTTGGCGGCGGAAAACGGCAAGCTGAACGCGCCGGACTTGCGCAAGTGGAAGGCCGGTCCCTCCTCCGCGCGCAAAAGGCAGGCGCCCATGGCCTCTGATTCAGACAGTCCCGCTGAGCGGATCAAAGTGATCCACGCGATCCGTAATGATCCCCTGAACACCCAGCGTCAGCAGACGTTCTGCCTCGGCATCGTCATTGACGGTGTAACTCAGCAGCGCCAGCCCAGCCGCAGCAAGCTGCTCCACCACCTGCGCAGTGATGAGTGAGTGCTCCACAACCATCGCACTGCAGCCCAGCTCCAGCGCTGCGTCCAGGTACCCGGGCGCAAGGTTCTCGACCAACAGTGCGCGCGGAAGAAAGTCCGCGGCCTGGCGGGCGCCCGCTAGCGCCGCGCTCTGGAAGGAACTCAATACCGGCAACAGTGCACCACGCCACCCGCGTGCAAGCGTTTCGGCGACGACGCGTCCGGTTTCATGCTCGCTGCCCGGCCCCGGCTTCAGCTCGACATTGAGGCCGCAGTTCGCCTCGTGACAGAAACGCGTCACCTCCTGCAGGCTGGGGAGGCGCTCGCCACTGAAGGGCGGCGAATGCCAGCTGCCGGCATCGAGTTGCGACAGTGCCGTCCAATCGAGCGCCTCCGCCAGGCCATGTCCATTGGTGGTGCGCTCCAGCAGGTCATCATGCAACAGGAAGGGAACGCCATCGGCACTCAGCCGCACATCGCACTCGAACATGCGGTAACCATAGGCACGCCCCAGCCGGAATGCCGACAGCGTATTTTCGGGTGCCAGCCGGCCAGCGCCGCGGTGGGCAATCCATCGCGGATAGGGCCAATTGGCAGCCTCAATGGGGGCCATTGAAGACATCAGGTGAAGCGACACAGGCAAGCTCCGGAGCTTGGCTCAAGTCCCCTCGCCAGCCGCTTCGACCGGCTTGCGTGTACGACGACGCGCTGCCGGCTTCTTGGCTGCGGGGGCAGACTCTGGCGCGCTGTCCGAAGGCAAGGCAGGCTGAGGCTTGGCGGCTGGGGGCTGAGCAACGGCGGACTGAGTGTCAGGCAAGCTCGCGGGCGGCGCAGCTTCCTGCTCGGGCGCCGCGCCGTCGACCTTGCGCCCGCGCGTTCCGGCGCGACCGCTGGTGGATTTTGGCGCGCGGCGACTCTTCGCCCTGGATTCGGTGGCTGAGACGTCGGTGGCAGGTGTTTCGGCGAGGGCGACTTGCTCGACGAACACCACGGGGGCTGCCACAGACGGGGCGATTGCGACCTCGGACAGGGCGATCGCAGGCTGCGGCGCTGGCACGTCGATGGCAGCGCTCGCCTCGTCGACTGCCTTGGTCTTGCGTCCGCCGGTGCCGCGGCTGCGACCGCTCTTGCGCCCGCCTGCACCCCGCCCGCTCTCGGCTGACGTGGCCTTGCCCGCAACATCGGTGATGGATCCCTCTTCTGCCGGGGCGTCGAACTCGGACCGCGTCTGCGTCGCTGCGGTCTCTACGCCAGAAACGGCGTCGGACGCCGCAGCGCCAGCAGAACGGTGGACGTAGGTGCCGGACTTCTCATCGCGACCCACGACCAGCAGGCCGCGCGCCTGAGCCTCCTCCAGCAGGTTGCCGAAAGCGCGGAAACCAAAGGCGCTCTCGCTGAAATCCGGCTTGCGGCGCTTGATCGCCTCTTTCAGCATCGAGGCCCATATCTTGCCGCTGTCACCGCGCTCGGACATCAAGGCATCGAAGGTCTCGACCGCAATCTCGATGCCCTTCCCGCGACGGCTCTCCAGCTCCTCCTTACGCCGCTTCTCCTCTTCGGGCGAGCGTTTCGGCGCCGATTGGGCATCGCGCGTGTCGCGCTTGGCCGCACGCTGGCTGTCGCGAACCAGGTCGTCGTAGAAGATGAACTCGTCGCAGTTGGCGATGAGCAGGTCGGAGG